>JANRMC010000184.1:0-17675 GCA_033761915.1 Flavihumibacter sp. | reverse complement strand
TACTATGTGGCTAAAAACAATAATAATTATCACATGAAAATGGCTTCAGTTATAAAATGGGTAGTAATTCTTCAGGCTGCTGTTTGTGTGGCCGGTTGTAAAAAATTATTTGACATAAAACCAGAAACCCAGCTGGATGTTACCAATGCTTATCAAAACGTGTACGATGCAGATGCTGCTGTTATAGGCATTTATGGTAAGTTTATGGGGCTGGCAGATCGCTATATTATCTTAAATGAGTTGCGTGGAGACCTGATTCAGTATACCAATAATGCAGACGAAAATTTAAGACAACTAAGTACACACCGTGTTACAGAAAATAACCCCTATGCCAGTCCGCGTCCTTTTTATGAGTTGATTATAAACTGCAACGATGTTTTAAAGCACCTGAAAATAATGTATGCTGAAAAACGTATTAATGAGCAGGAGTTTAATCAGCGCTTTTCAGATGTGGGGGCATTGCGCACTTTTGTTTACCTGCAATTAGGTATTCATTATGGACAGGTGCCCTACATAACCAGTGCGTTAGAAAACGTAGACCAGGCTAAAGAAGCAGCCCTGTTTCCGAAACTACCATTCAACGTTCTACTGGATAGTTTAATTAATTTTACTGCAGCACTTCCTTTTAAAGATATTTACCCTGCCGGTACTAATTTAAATATTACTGTGGATGGATACCCCACCGAAAAATTTTATATAAACAAGAAAGTGGTACTGGGCGATTTGTATTTGTGGAAGGGAGATTACCAAAAATCGGCAGAGTGGTACCGCCAGGTAATGGAACAGGCCACTATTGGTATACAAGGCGAAACGTATTACTCTCAATACAAACTGGGCTGGGCCGGTGGCCACAACCACTATGTTACCTATAGCCGCGCTGGCGATGCATCTACGCTGGTATACAATGATGGCTGGAGAATAATATTTGAACAACCTTATGGCTCCAACAGCTTAAACCGCGAGTGGGTTTGGGTATTGCCGTTTGACAATAAGTTTAAGCCAGAAAACACACTTATAAAATTATTTTCGCCCGTAAATGGCAGTTACCTGTTAAAACCTTCTAACGAAGCAATTGATAACTGGAACAATGAAACACAACGTCCGGCACAAGGCAATTCAATACCTTATGATGCCCGTGGTTTATTAAGCTGGAAAGAAATAAGTGGTAAGCCGGTTGTTATGAAATTTTTGTACAACTATCTTAACTATAGCACAAACCTGCCGGTAAATCCGTTGGTAAAAAATGGTAAATGGTTTTTATTTCGCCAAACACATTTGCACCTGCGTTATTCTGAAGCAGCCAATCGTGCCGGCAAACATCGTTTGGCATGGGGCTTATTAAACAGTGGTTTGGCAGGTGCTTATCCCTCACCCGGTTCTGATGTAACCAATTACCATAACACCTTAAGCGAACCCTACCCGTATAATTTTGATGCCCGCAACAGCGGTAACACTGGTGTGCCCTATTACCGCAGCGATTGGTACCGTAATATTGGTATCCGCTTAAGAGCAAACGTAACCGATATTACTGTGCCTGCAGCAGATAGTTTACGTACCATAGAAAATGCGCTGATACAGGAAGGCGCATTAGAAAATGCTTTTGAAGGCACCCGCTGGCCCGATTTATTACGGGTGGCATTGAGAAGAAACGAACCTTCTTTTATAGCCGATAAAATGTATAATAAAGCACTTAAAGACGGTGTGCCCGATGCAGCCGGTATTAGAGCCCGTTTAATGGACCCTAATAACTGGTACCTGCCTTTTAAATGGTAATACCTTTTTATAGATTTTTCATTTAGTCTGTTTATAAGTTAGCCCTGCTTTTTCTAAGCGGGGCTTTTTGTTGATGCATGCGTTGCCGTTGAAACGAGCGTGGCAACGATGCTGCCATACCCGCTACTGCTGGTACCATAAAAAAATGAGGTAGCCAGCATTTACACGGGTGGCAGCAGTGGTTGCGTCGCACCTGTTAGCGGCAGCACTATGGTGGGCAAACAGAAACCCACCTGCAATACCAGCCATTAAAATGAAAGTTGTACACCAATAAATTAAGCTTATAAATCTGCCATGAGTTGTTATAGCAACGGATAGTATATGTCGGGAACGATTGCGTAAATATTTATATGTTTTCAGGATGGTTCAGGATGAACGGTAAGGCAACGGGTTCTATATTTAGGCATACGATTACCTTCTTATTGTTAAATTAAAACTGCTGTATGAAAAAATTTTGGTGTGCTGCATCGGCATATCTACTCGTGTTTTTGCTGATGCTATCCTCTCTCTCCTACGCACAAAGTGTAAGTGTTTCCGGAAAAATAACTGATAAAAATGCGGCGCCTCTATCGGGTGCAACGGTGTCTGTTAAAGGCAGTACCGCTTCTGTGGTTACCAATCAGGATGGGGTGTTTCAAATAACCGTTCCATCTGCAAACTCGGTACTGGTGGTATCGTTTGTTGGTTTTGCTGCACAAGAAGTGGCATTGGCCGGAAGAAACACGATTACTGTTTCTTTAACCCAGGAAACCGGCACATTAGATGATGTGGTGGTGGTGGGTTACGGTACCCGTAAAAAGAAAGATGTAACCGGTTCTGTTGCCGGTATTGGTCAGAAAGACATCCGCTCACGGCCCGTAGATAACCCGTTGCAGGCCATGCAGGGTAAAGTAGCGGGTGTGGATATTACTTCTAATGAACGCCCCGGTACGGTAGGTACTATCAGAATTCGCGGAGAGCGTTCTATTAACGCTACCAACAATCCGCTTTATGTGGTAGATGGTATTCCCTTAACTTCTGGTGGTATAGAATATTTAAACCCCAACGATATTGAGAGTATTGATGTATTAAAAGATGCATCTGCAACAGCCATCTTCGGTTCAAGAGGTGCTAACGGGGTGGTAATTGTTACTACTAAACAAGGTAAAGCCGGTAAAGTACAGGTAAATTTTTATAACTCGGTTACCTTTGAAACAGTAAGAGATTTTGCGCCCATCATGTCTGCTTCAGAGTATATTGATTTTCGCCGCTGGGCGGTGTATTACAGCAACCCGGCGGTTCGCCCCCGTGGAGATGCACCTACCATTGCAAACGACCGCGACATTTTTCTGGCAACAGCAGACCCCGATTCATGGAAAAATATAGCTAAAGGTTGGTCTTCGGGTACATGGGATGGTTCTAAAGTGGGCAATACCAACTGGACAGATCTGGTTTCTCAAACCGGTATTACTTCAGATAATACCATTAGTGTAAGTGGTGGTACTAATAAAATAAAAGCGTACGGTTCTTTTGGCTACCTCAACAACAAGGGTACTTCAATAGGCCAGAAATTTACCAGATATTCTGGCAAAGCCAGTGTGGATATACAAGCTACTGATTGGTTTAGCATGGGTATGAATATAAATGTAACCCAGGGTACTCAGGAGTTTGGTCAATCCAACCTGATAATTGGCTCTTTTGTAGGTACGCCTCAAAACAGTATTTATAACTCAGCAAGAGGTATGTTTAAATGGGCGGTTCCTTATGATTCTGTTGGAAACAGAATTATTTACCCCGGTGGTGATGTGGCTATTAAAACAGTGGTAGACGAACAGAAGTATACACAAGACCAGCGCAAAACACTGCGGGCTTTTGGTAGTGTGTACGCTCAATTAGATTTTGGTAAAATATTCGCTGCTGTTAAAGGTTTAAGATACCGCTTCAACTTTGGTCCGGATTTTTCAAACTACTCTAACGGTGTATATATTGATGGCTTATCTGCTGCAAGCAGTGGTATTAATGGTGCTTCATTGCAGGAATCTAAAACCTATTCATGGACATTGGATAACCTGCTTTACTATGATAAAGAAATTAAAAAACATAGTTTCGGCGTTACTTTATTGCAAAGCGCTACCAAATACGTTGCAGATCCGGTAACAAGAATTGTAGGAACGGGTATTCCGGCAGCCAGCATGAAATGGTATGAACTGAATAATGGTGTGTTACCTTCTACTAACCTAACCATTACCCGTGTTGCTGCGTTGGCAGAAAGCCAATTATCCAGCTACATGGCCCGCGTTAACTATGCTTTTGATGATAAGTATTTATTAACAGCATCTATCCGTCATGATGCAGCTTCGCAATTGGCTGAAGGTAATAAGAGTGATATCTTCCCCAGTGCGGCATTGGCATGGCGTGTGAGCCGCGAGTCATTTATGCAGAACGTAGGTTTTGTAAACGACTTGAAATTCCGCATTGGTGTGGGTGTAACCGGTAACTCATCTGTTAATCCTTACCAAACATTAACATTTGGGGTACCTTATTTCTATCCCAATGGCGGTAGTGTAAGTGCGGCTTCTTTACCCACTTCTCAGTTAGGTAATCCAAATTTAAGATGGGAGAAAACAACCCAATACAATGCGGGTATCGATTTCAGCATATTTAAAAACAGAATTTCTGGTGCTATAGATGTTTATGCATCTAAAACTACCGACCTGTTATTCCCTCAGCAGTTGCCGACAGTTACAGGATACTTAACTACTTTAACTAATATTGGTCAAACTTCTAATAAGGGTATTGATATTAATATTAATACCACCAATGTTACCACTAAAAACTTTCAGTGGACCAGCAACATTAACGTAAGCTGGCAGAAAGATAAACTGGTTGAAGGGGCTTTTGGAAAAAACAATGATATTCTGAATAACCTTTTTGTGGGTCAGCCTATCCGTGTTATTTATGGCTTTGCGGCCAGTGGTATCTGGCAGTATGCTGATACCAACTTAATGAAGAAGTTTGCTGCCAATGGTAACGCTTTTGTACCAGGTCAGGTACGCCCCATCGACCAGAATGGCGACAATAAAATTGACGCCAATAATGACAGAACAGTTATCGGCCACACCAGACCCCGTTGGGTAGTGGGTATGACCAATAGCTTCACCTTTAAAGGGTTTGAATTATCATTCTTTATTTATGGCCGTTTGAATTATTGGTTTAACCAGGGAGGTGAGGCACAAACAGCCCGCGGTAATCAAAGAAGTATTAATTACTGGACAGATAACAATCAAAATAGTGAATATCAAAGACCATTCTATTCTGTAGGATCCGGTGATAACTATTCAGCTTCACTGGGATACCTGAAAGGTTCATTCCTGAAGATCAGAAACATTTCAGCTTCTTATAACCTTCCGGCCGATGTGTTGAAGAAGTTGCATATGTCAAGCCTGAGAGTGTATGTACAGTCTGCAAATCCCGGAATGCTGTTTTCTCAAATCAAATTCATGGATATGGATGCAGTTTCTATGTTCTCTAACCGTGGATTTACATTGGGTATTAACGCTGGTTTTTAATTTCATTAAACTTTTGCTATTATGAAGAATAAAATATTAAATATAAGTTTGGTAACCATGCTGATGGTATTGGTTACAGTTTCTTGTAAGAAATCGTTTTTAGATGAAGAACTAAAAACGTCAAGAGATCTGGAGTTTTATAAAACAGATGCCGGTATTCAGCAGTTGGTGCTGGGTGCTTACCATCAGGTATTTGCCACCCCTTTCAACGGAGAAATGGCTTTTTCAAATATGTGTTATGGTACCGATGAGTTTCGTGTGGGTGGAGACCCTTCTAATGGTATGTATAACTCTTACGGTAATACCTTTGGTTCTTTTGTTACACCTAATAATGGTAACACCGTAGCGGCCAACGCACAGTGGGATAATTTATATATTGGTGTGGGCCATGCCAACCTGATTATTGAAAATGCCACTGCCAGTGCTTCTACAGCTGATGCCATTAAAAAAACTGCTTTGGGCGAAGGTTATTTTTTACGTGCCTACAATTATTTAAGACTGGTAAGTCAATTTGGTGGAGTTCCTTTAAAAACAAAATCAAGCAACACTGTTGAACTTGAGTTTACACGTGCCGAGCCTAAAGATGTGTATGCACAGATAATTGCCGATTTTACACAGGCATATAACCTGTTAGGCAATACCGGCTCTCCGGCTAAAATTACCAAAGATGCTGCTGCACATTACCTGGCAAAAGCGTACCTGAGCCGCGCCAGCGAAATCAATGATTCATGGAACTCTTCAACCAAAGCGGCCGATTTAGGGGCTATTGTACCTTTATGCGACGCGGTAATTGCCAACCATGCATTGGCGCCTAACTATGCAGATTTGTGGAGATATACTGCACCTAACAGTGCCAATGAAAACTTAAGAGAAGTAATTTTATCGGCGCAGTTTACTTCAGATTTAACGGCCAGTGGTCAAAATACACAACACCTGTACTTTGTATCACGTTACGAAGATATTGCACAAATGCAACGCGATTTAAGTGGCGACCGCCCCTTTAGCCGTATGTCGCCTAATTTCTTTATGTACAGAATCTACGATATGCAGAACGATTCAAGATTCTGGAAAACTTTCCGCACCAAGCATAAAGTAAATGCAAATGCCCCTTCTGCGCCTTATGTACAGGGAGACCTGGGTATTATGTATGTTATTAACCAGCCGGGCGATACCCGCTTTAATGCAAACCTGTTAAACAATTCTGTGGTGTATAGCGGAACTGGTAAAACCATCCCGCATGTTTATGTAGCTTATAAAAACGGCGTTACCACAGATGGTGGTTGGAATGACACCCGTCGTTTCCCTTCACTAAGCAAGTTTATGGATGGTTCCCGTACAGCAGGGTTTAATGATGTAAGAGGCCTGCGTGATATTACTTTGGCCCGTTCGGCTGAAACTTATTTAATTGCTGCAGAAGCAAAAATTCGTTTGGCTAAAGCAGGCACTGGCAGCTATGCTGATGCATTACCATATATTAATGCATTAAGAACAAGAGCTCAGTACAAAAGTGGTGAAAGCCGTTCTGCGTATTATGATGGCGGAGCCGCACCAAGCAGTGCTCCTCAGTCAGTACCACCTTCTTTCTTCCCTGAAAATTCTTATTACGAATCAAATAATATACCTGTTACAACGGCGGCTGCAAACAATATCAGCATCACCAGCCTGTCATCATTGCCAACAGGAGATGAATTTGTAATAAGTACACTAGGTTTAACAGATCCATACGACAGAGCATTGGCATTAGTGTTAAATGAAAGATCAAGAGAGCTGGCCGGTGAATACCTGCGTTGGCAGGATTTGGCCCGCACCAAAACATTAGTACAACGTGCCAAGGCTTTCAATCCAGATGCAGCACCCAATATTCAAGACCGCCATTTACTGCGTCCAATACCACAAACTTTTTTGGATGGTATACAGGCTAATGGGGCACCTTTAACTGCCGCTCAAAAGCAGGCAATGCAAAATCCAGGATATTAGTTTTCTCATAGCAAGCATGCGTAAAATTAGATGGTTCGGCGGTCAAATTCTTTTGACCGCCTTTTTTATGGGAATACCAGCTGCATCGTTTCAATAAGGCATCATTGCTCGTTGCAAACCTCGGGTAGGTTTTGTGAAAGGCTATCGGGGCACCTGTTAGCCGCACCGCCCTTATAAACCTTTTTTTTAAGAACTATTTTTTGCGATATTTGAAATACTAAACGTTGCAGCATTATTCGCTTTTTTTCGCAGGATGGCACAGGATGAAACCGCTCTCCTGATTTGTAATTTTAATTTCAATTGTTTCCATATGAATAATAAAGCTGCTGCAAAACACACCTGGCTCTTAATTGTATTCATTACCATCTGGCAATTCATACAAGCCCAACAACCCACCGTAAAAAACGATGTAACCGCACCACTGCATGCCATGCAGCCCGATTACCCGGTGCCTTACAAAGCAATGAGTGAAGGTGAAATAAAAGCTTCTTTAGACAAAGTGTTTAACTATATTAATGCGGTTACTCCGGCCCGCATGATTCATAAAAAAACTGGGCAGGAAGTAACCAACATAGAAGCGCTGGATACCAATACGGTAATAGAACAAAAAGATTTTCGCCTCACCAGTTACGAGTGGGGGGTTACTTATGCTGCATTACAACGTGCCACAGAAACCACCGGAGATGCAAAATATGCAGCCTATGTAAAAACACGTTTCGACTTTTTGGCAAAATGGGTGCCTGCTGTAAAAGCAAAGTTTCCGGTGGCATATATACAAAAGAACCGTTTGTTTTCTCAGCCCATCAATCCGCATGCATTAGATGATGCCGGTGCTGTATGTGCAGCAATGATACGGGCACAGGTAAGTGGGTTAAATAATAACCTGCGCAGTCTTATTGATAATTACATGGATTATATTTTTACCAAAGAATATCGTTTTGCAGATGGAACCATTGGCAGAAACCGTCCGCAAAAGAACACACTGTGGTTAGATGATTTGTATATGTATATACCTGCCGTGGCACAAATGGGCCGCTTAACCGGCGATAACAAATATTTTGATGATGCAGTAAAACAACTGAAAGCATATACAGAAAGAATGTTTAATAAAGAAAAAGGTGTGTATATGCATGGCTGGGTAGAAAGCATGGAAACGCACCCGGAGTTCAGATGGGGGCGTGCCAATGGCTGGGCTATTATGACAATGGTTGAACTATTAGACGCCTTACCAGAGAACCACAGCGGAAGGCCCTATGTAATAGCACAACTAAAAGCCCATGCAAAGGGCTTAGCAGCTTACCAGAGTGGTAGTGGTTTCTGGCACCAGTTACTGGATAGAGAAGATTCGTATTTAGAAACATCTGCAACAGCTATCTATGCCTATTGCATTGCACATGCCTGTAATAAAGGCTGGCTGGACCCCATGACCTATGCACCTATGAGCCTGCTGGCATGGAATGCTGTAAGCACCAAGATTAATGATAAAGGACAGGTGGAAGGTACCTGTGTGGGTACAGGTATGGCATTTGACCCCTTATTTTATTACCACCGCCCGGTAAATGTTTTTGCTGCACACGGCTACGGCCCGGTTATACTTGCCGGTGCTGAAATGATTGCCCTGATAAAGAACTACAATTTTGAAATTAACGACAGCTCTTTACAGTTAAAAAAGAAAAACTGATGCTGTTGGTACTGCAGATGAACTGAGCGTAGCAAGGATGCTGCTATGAAACACAAATGCTGGTTCACAAAAAAATAATGGAATGAAAAAACTTCTTTTGTTATTGGCTGTATTTTTTTTAATAAGTGTTGGTGCTGCTGCACAACGAAGATTAGTGGTGGCTGCAGATAAGCTGTTGAGCCCGGTATCCTCAACCATGTGGGGTGTTTTTTTTGAAGACATTAATTTTGGCGCTGATGGGGGCTTGTATGCAGAGTTGGTAAAAAACCGTTCTTTTGAATTTCCGACAGCATTAATGGGATGGAGAGAAAACCGCAGCAGCTATGATAAAGGAAGAATACTGGTTATTAATAAATCTTCCAAAGAAACCAATACCAGATATGCAAGAGTAACCATTAATAAAACGGATGGCAACTATGGATTAAGTAATGATGGTTTCAGAGGCATGGGTTTTCATAAAGAAAAACAGTACGATTTTTCTATTATGACAAGGGTGTTAACACCGGGCTCTGTTACTCTAAAAATACAATTGCTGAATAATGCGGGTACTGTTTTAGGAAGTACTGTTATTAATGATATTAGTACCGGATGGAAAAAACATTCAGCATCCATAACTGTAAACGATACGGCACAAAGAGGTAAACTGAATATTGTTTTTGAAGGCGAGGGGGTGATTGATATTGATGTAGTTTCTTTATTTCCGAAGGATACCTGGAAAGGCAGACCCGGCGGATTGAGAAATGATATTGTTCAAAAAATTGCTGACCTGAAGCCGGGCTTTTTGCGTTTTCCGGGAGGATGTATTGTGGAAGGGAAAGATTTAACCAACCGCTACCAATGGAAAACAACCGTAGGTAATACAGATGACCGCACTTTAATCATGAATCGCTGGAATGTGGAGTTCAGACACAGACCTGCGCCTGATTATTACCAGAGTTTTGGCCTGGGTTTTTATGAATACTTTTTACTGGCCGAAGATATTGGCGCTGCACCACTGCCTATTTTAAATTGTGGTATGGCCTGCCAGTTTAATAGTGGCGAAGTGGTTGCAATGGATGAACTGCAGCCTTATATTGATGATGCGTTGGATTTAATTGAATTTGCCAATGGTGCCATTACCACCCAATGGGGCAAGCTGAGAAATGAAATGGGCCATCCGGCACCGTTTAATTTGCAGTTTTTAGGGGTGGGTAATGAACAATGGGAGCCGCAGTATATTGAGCGGTATAAGGTTTTTGAAAAAGCGATTCTTGCAAAATACCCCAACATAAAAATTGTTTCTGGCGCTGGCCCTTTTGCAGAAGGTGAGTATTTTAATTATGCATGGAAAGAATTGCGCCACCTGCAGCCTGCATTGATAGACGAGCATTATTATAAACCACCTGCGTGGTTTTTAAACAATGCCAACCGTTACGATAATTATGACCGGAATGGTCCGAAAGTTTTTGCCGGCGAATATGCTGCACATATAAAAGGTAACCCCACTGATGCTGAAGGGATGAATAGTTGGGAGGCTGCAATAGCGGAAGCCGCTTTTATGACTGGCTTGGAAAGAAATGCAGATATGGTGCAGATGTGTTCTTATGCCCCGCTGCTGGCTCATGCCGATGCCTGGCAATGGCGCCCCGATCTGATATGGTTTGATAATTTAAAAACAGTGGCAACGCCTAATTATTATGTGCAGCAATTGTTTTCAACCAACAAGGGTACGCATGTAATTGCTATTACAGAAGATGAAAAAGCTATTACAGGTAAAGAAGGTTTATACAGCAGCGCAGTTACAGATGCCTCAACCGGTGAACTGATTATTAAAGTGGTAAACAATGCCGCAGCAGCACAGACATTAGACATCAATTTTACTGGTCAGAAAATGAAGAAAGCCACGGTAGTTAT
The DNA here is from genome assembly GCA_033761915.1 of Flavihumibacter sp. Taxonomy (GTDB): domain Bacteria; phylum Bacteroidota; class Bacteroidia; order Chitinophagales; family Chitinophagaceae; genus JACMLD01. Next base: position 6,803 of record JANRMC010000184.1, on the reverse strand, counting down.
ACAAGAACTGAGTACAAATGATCTTTCTGCCTGTAATAAACTTTCAGAGCTGGAGCAACTAAAGCCTGCAATAAAAGAAATATTACTTGCTTCTAATAAGCTTACATATACAATACCCGCTTATGCAGTGGCAGTAATTAAAATACCTGCTAAAAGGAAATGAGAAAATATTTTGCCTGCATCAGTATATTTTTTTGCTGCTTTACTGCTAACAGTCGGGGCAATAGGAGCTATACAATCTGGTATAAGCAGGCCTTGGCATTCTTCTTTTTAGTACCGCTTGCTTTAAGCGGGCAGGTGCCGGTAATGTATAAATTTGACTTTGGTGGCAACCGAGCTGCAAAAGGATATACAGCCATTACTGCTGCCAGCAGGTATGATGATAAACTGGGTTATGGGTTTTCTCACGGCTCTGTGGTAACAGCGGTGGATAATGGTGGCGATGCGTTAAAAGGCGATTATATCACAGCTGCAAAACCCTTTTATTTTTCTGTAAAGTTGCCCGATGGTAATTACGATGTAAAACTACTATTGGGAGATACTAAAGGCATAGCTGCCACCACTGTGAGGGCAGAATGCCGCCGGCTGATGCTGGAAAATATACGTACCGATAAAGGGCAGGTTATTACACAAAATTTTACAGTGCATGTAAGAGACAGCTTAATAAGAAACAATGCCGGCGTAATTATCAGCAGGGTGAAATTAAAAGCAAGAGAAAATGAAAACCTGCATTGGGATAATTTATTAACTATTGAGTTTAACGACTCTCTGCCTAAAGTATGTGGCGTTGAAATAAAACCCAATACCACAGCACCAACCATTTTTTTAGCTGGTAACTCAACAGTGGTAGACCAGGCACGGGAACCCTGGGCTGCCTGGGGACAAATGTTTCCTGTTTTTTTGCAAGCCGGTAAAGTGGCTGTAGCTAACTATGCAGAAAGCGGGGAAACTATGAAAGCTTTTAAAGGCGAACGACGTTTAGAAAAAATATGGAGCTTAAGTAAACCCGGCGATTATTTGTTTATTGAATTTACACACAACGATCAGAAGCCGGGCGCCAACCACCTTGATGCCTTTACAACCTACCAGCAAACGATTAAAGAATGGGTGGCAGAAGCTAAAGCCCGACGCATGATACCTGTGCTGGTTACCTCTATGCATCGCAGAAAATTTGATTCAACCGGGCATATAGAAAACACCCTGGCAGATTACCCCGAAGCCATGCGCCAATTGGCAAAGCAGGAACAACTTGTATTGATAGATTTAAACGCAATGAGTAAAACCTTATACGAAGCATGGGGTGTTGAAAATTCTGTAAAAGCATTTGTGCATTACCCGGCCAATACGTTTCCGGGACAAGACAAAAAATTAGAAGACAATACGCATTTCAGTACTTATGGCGCTTATCAGCTGGCACGTTGTATTGTTAACAACATACAGCAACAGCAATTGCCATTGGCAATATTTATTAAACCAGCGGTGAGTGCTTATAACCCGGCCCGGCCTGTACCTTTTGAAAAATTTTATTGGCCACTCAGCACTTTTATTACTGGCATTAAGCCAGATGGAAATTAAAACTGTTGCACAAAGAAATAAAGGCTGAAGGGTGCGACGCAACAAAAGCTGCGTAAAGAACAAACGCTTACAACAAAAAAATATAACGTGAGAACACTGCTAATTGCATTTTTATTAAGTGGCTTAATTGCCAATGCACAGCAAACAGATTATACGTATAAACCGGTACCTTTTACCAGTGTAAAACTGACGGATAATTTTTGGTTACCGCGTATTAAAACCAATCATACGGTAACCATACCGGCTTCTTTTGAGCGATGCGATAAAACAGGCCGCATTAAAAATTTTTTAATGGCAGCAAACAAAGCGGGTAAGTTTTGCACCACCTTTCCGTTTGACGATACAGATATTTATAAAACTATTGAAGGTGCTTCTTTTTCCATCAGCTTGTTTCCGGATAAGAAACTGGATGCTTACATGGACTCATTAATTGCTATTGTTGCTGCTGCACAGGAGCCCGATGGATATTTGTATACTGCCCGTACCATAGATCCTAAAAATCCGCATGTATGGTCGGGCAATGAGCGCTGGGTAAAAGAAAGAGAACTGAGCCACGAGTTGTATAACAGTGGTCATATGTTTGAAGCGGCAGCGGCACATTTTATGGCAACCGGCAAAAGAAATTTTTTAAACATAGCACTTAAAAATGCTGACCTTGTCTGCAGTGTTTTTGGAAAAGATAAAATGCATATGGCCCCCGGCCACCAGGTGGTGGAAATGGGTTTGGTAAAACTCTACCGTATAACAGGTAAAAAAGAGTATCTGGAAACAGCAAAATATTTTGTTGAAGAAAGAGGGCATTATGCCGGTTACGATAGTAAGAGTAAAGACCCGTGGAAGAGTGGTGCATACTGGCAGGATAATATTCCGGTAGTGGATCAGCGGGAGGCAACAGGCCATGCAGTAAGAGCTGGCTATTTGTATGCAGCTGTTGCAGATATAGCAGCACTTACCGGCGATAAAGCATTGCTGGATGCAATAGACAGTATCTGGCTGAATGTGGCCAATAAAAAAATATATGTGCAGGGTGGTGCCGGTGCTATAGGAGATGGTGAACGGTACGGAGAAAACTTTGAGCTGCCTAATGCTACGGCGTATAACGAAACCTGCGCAGCTATTGCAAATGTGTATTGGAACCAGCGTATGTTTCAGTTACACGGAGATGCAAAATATATTGACATGCTGGAAAGGATTTTATACAACGGCCTTATTTCTGGTGTGGGGCTGGATGGTAAATCTTTTTTTTATACCAATGCCATGGAAGTTAACCATCGTTTTACACATAAGCACCTGGAAGCAGAACGGAGTGGCTGGTTTGATTGCAGTTGCTGCCCCACTAATATTTGCAGGCTGCTGCCAAGCATGCCCGGTTACATGTATGCACAAGCGGATGACAAAGTATTTGTGAATTTGTTTGCAAAAAGTAATACCAGCCTTACTATAAACGGTAAGCCCGTTAGCATAGAACAGCAAAATAATTATCCGTGGGATGGAAATTTGAAATTTATTGTTGGCACAAAATCACCCGTACCGTTTACAATGATGGTGCGTATACCGGGGTGGGCAAAAAATAAAGCAATGCCATCAAACCTGTATCGTTTTAAAACCGAAACAAGCAGCCCTGTTATTATTAAAGTAAATGGCGCGGCTGTTACGTATCATTTGAAAGATGGCTATGCCGTTATTGGCAGAACATGGAAGAAAAACGATGTGGTGGAAGTGGAACTACCAATGGAAGTAAAGTTGGTGGAAACGGATAAGAAAGTAAAAACAAACAATGGGCTGCTTAGCCTGCAAAGAGGGCCGCTGGTGTATTGTGCAGAATGGGTGGAGAATAACAACCGCACCACCAACCTGGTTATTACGCCTGCTACTGCTTTTACAACTGAATATAAACCTGCTTTATTAAATGGTGTTACGGTAATTAATGCTACAGTAACAGCGGTTGTTACAGATATTGTAAACAATACGGTAAAAACTGTGCAGCAGCCTTTTACCGCCATTCCTTATTATGCATGGGCAAACAGAGGCAAAGGCGAAATGACGGTTTGGTTTCCTGCCGCTATAAAAGATGTTGAAATAATAGCGCAATAAGTGTATTGAACCGGCAGTATGACTGCTATCAGCTTTTGTTGCGTCGCACACGTATACTTTTTGTTCGCTATTCAGCAGTTTAAAATTTTCTTTGATTGAAAAATATGAAAAAGATAGGATTAATTTTTTTTGCAGCCTTCTCCTTGTTTACTGTAAAAGCACAAATAAAATGGCCCGCCATTACACAGCAAACAAAACCATGGACAAGAGGGTGGTGGCAGGGCAGTGCTGTTGATAAACCAAACTTAACGGCCGCCATGCAGTTGTATGCAAAGGCAGGTTTGGGCGGTTTGGAGATAACACCCATTTACGGCGTGAAAGGCGCAGAAGATAAATTTATAAACTTCCTGTCGCCAAAGTGGGTGGAAATGTTACAGTATACTTTAGCTGAAGGGAAACGTTTAGGACTTGGTATTGATATGGCAACCGGTACCGGCTGGCCTTTTGGTGGCCCGTGGGTGGATGATAAAGATGCATCGAAGTATGTGGCGTATAAAACCTACACACTGAATGGCGGCGAAACGCTGAATGATTCTGTTACATACCGGCAAGAAAGTTTTGTGCGTACTGCTAATGGAAAAGCATTAAAAGTCGAACAGGTGTCGCATCCAATAAGCGCCAATAAAAATTTACAGGCAATGGCGCTTGACCAGGTGCGTTTTGATGTGATGCTGCCATTAAAGTTGTTAATGGCTTATGATGAAAACGGTAAAGCAACTGATATAACTGCGAATGTGGTAAATGGTAAATTAAACTGGACAGCTCCGCAGTCAGGCGGAAAGTGGAAACTCATTGCTTTGTTTGAAGGCCTGCATGGTAAAATGGTGGAACGTGCCGCACCCGGTGGTGAAGGGTTAGCTATTGACCATTTTAATACACCCGCATTAAAGAATTATTTATCAAAATTTGATGAGGCTTTTGCTGGAAAAAATATTAACAGCTTACGTAGTTTTTTTAATGATAGTTATGAAGTGGACGATGCCAGAGGCCAAAGCAACTGGACACCGGAACTGTTTGAAGAATTTAAAAAACGCCGTGGTTACGATTTAAAGAATGAATTGCCTGCATTGTTTGCAACAGATAATTCAGACAGGAGCAAAAGAGTATTGTATGATTACAGGGAAACGATGAGTGATTTGATACTGGAAAAATTTACGCAACCCTGGCATGAATGGGCAAAGGCAAAAGGAAAACTAATACGCAACCAAAGCCACGGCTCGCCTGCAAATATTTTAGACCTGTATGCCACCATTGATATACCTGAAACAGAAGGCACCAATTTAACAAGGTTTAAGTTTGCCACTTCCTCAGCGCATGTTATGGGCAAATCACTGGCTTCGGCTGAAGCAGCCACCTGGTTGAATGATCATTTTCTTTCTTCGCTGGGTGATGTAAAAGGGATACTGGATAAATATTTTTTGGGCGGGGTAAATCATATTTTTTATCATGGCACTAATTATTCGCCACAAAACGATCCATGGCCTGGCTGGTTATTTTATGCAGCCGTGCATTTTACACCTGCCAATCCTTTTTGGAAAGATTTTGATGCACTGAATGCTTATGCTGCAAGATGCCAGAGTTTTTTGCAAGCGGGCAAACCATCAAATGATGTGCTATTGTATTTTCCATTTGCCGACAGGAATAACCAGCCTTCCCCAAAGGGTATGCTGCACCATTACGATGGTATGGAAGGTTTTGAAAAAACAAGTTTTGATGATGCTGCAGAAGAAATGCTGAAGATGGGTTATAGCTGGGATTTAATAAGCGACCGCCAAATACAATTGCTGCAATTTAAAAATGGTAAAATAAAAGCTCCCGGCGGCGAATATGAAACCATTGTTTTGAGTGGTGTAAAATATTTGCCATTGCCCACCTTGCAAAAATTAGTGGCATTGGCAAAAGAGGGCGTTACTATTATTTTTCATAATGGCATGCCGGCAATGGTACCGGGCTTAAGTGATATTGATAATAAGCAAAAACAGTTTGACGCATTACTGGTGCAATTGCAATTCAATGCAACAAATGCAGCAGGCGTGGATAATGCAGTTGCCGGTAAAGGAGCATTTTGGCATGGAAAAGAAATCCGCTATTTATTAGCAAATGCCGGTGTAAGAAGGGAAGAATATTTAACAGATAAAAACTTGTCATTCATCCGCCGTAAAATAAATGATGGTGAATATTATTTTATTACCAACACAGGCAAAGAGAATTTTAATGACTGGCTGTTGCTGAACACATCATTGCAGCATGCTGTTTTATTTGATGCCATGCAGCAAAGAAGCGGCGTTGCCAAAACAAGGCCGGGCGATAACAATACGCTGGATATATTTCTGCAATTAGCTCCCGGCGAATCAATAATTGTACAAACAAGAGGGGCAAAATTTACGGGTGTAAAATTTCCTTATACAGAAATTGCAGGAGATGCAATTAATATTGCTGGTGATTGGAAACTGGAGTTTTTATCTGGCGGACCGTCATTACCAAAAACAACAACAGTAACTCAATTACAATCATGGACAGAATTACCGGGTGATGGTATGAAAGAGTTTTCTGGCACTGCACAATACAGCATCAGTTTTAATAAACCTGCTGCAAAAGCTGCAGCATGGTTGTTGGATTTGGGAGAAGTGAAAGAATCAGCCACAGTATTATTAAATGGTAAAAAAATCGCAACACTTATCGGCCCAACGTATACGGTAACCATTCCCACTGCCTTATTGAAACCGGTAAACCAATTACAGGTGATTGTAACCAATGGTATGGCTAACCGTATGATTGATTTAGAAAAGAAAGGGGTGCTTTGGAAAAAGTTTTACAATATTAATATGCCATCAAAACTGGCAGAAAACCGGGGAACAGATGGTTTGTTTACAACAACTAAATGGCAACCCCGGGCATCGGGTTTAACAAGCCCGGTAAAACTGGTGCCGCTTAATTTTATAAAAAACTAAATTATCAGCATGAGGAGGTATTATTATTTACTGTTGCTGAGTATTTGCTGTGTACTCCTAACAGAAACGGCCAATGCACAAATAGGCAAACGCTTTCCATCAGAAAAAAAAATTGTAAAGGACCCTGTTACAGGAACGATGCTCACATTTTTAACCAGCATACAAAGCGGCGATAGTAAAATT
>JANRMC010000183.1:0-2002 GCA_033761915.1 Flavihumibacter sp. | reverse complement strand
AAGTATTGCAGGGCCAGCGGGTTATTACTGGTGCTAAAGTTTTCATCGGCACTGGTTAGTAAAAAGTAAGAACCTGCAGGCAGGGCATCTATTTTAATTTCTGTGCGGTGGGTTTGGTAATCGTTGGTGGTAGGTAATGGTTGCTGCCAGCTGCTAAATGGTTTTAAGCCGGCAATATATTTCCATAGCTCCTCACTTTCACCTTCGCCGGTTTTATCCGTTATTTCTTTGGTTGCTTTTATTAAGCGCAGGTAGAGGGTGGGTATATTTTTATAGGTTACCAAGGTTCTGAATGGTACACCCGGTGAGTTTACTTTTTCTGTTTCTAAAGAAATGGTACGGGTTAAAATTTCGTTGCTCAGGTTTTGGCAGTTTACTTTCCCTTCGCTGTTTTGTTTTTGCTGCAATACGCGGTTGCAAATTTCTAAAGCCTTTACATATTCAAATTGCGGGTTGCCGGTGCTGGTGTCGTTTTTTAAAGGCTCGTAGGTATCGGCCTTATCGGCATGCATGCGTGCCAGCAAATACCAGGCTTGTGCCGCTGCGGGGGTTTGGTTGTATTGGTGTGCAATATGTTTTATGTTCAGCTCGTAGGCTTCATCTTTATCTTCAGTGGTGGCATGGCTGTGTACAAATTCATAGCGTTGCAAGTCCACATCAATTAATGCATCGGGTGTTTTATCAGACAGATGGAAGCGGATGAGTTGCTGGTATAACAACAGTGCCTTGTATTGCAGCGATGCTGTATCTGCTGTGGTAAAACGGCGGTAGGCAAAATCGGCAGCGGGGTCAAAAGCCATGGTGCTGTTTATTTCAAAACGGTTGTCTGCGTCATCCAGCAGCTCTTCGCCAGTTTTATAATAATCCAGTGCCCGGTGTGCCAGCAAATCAAACAGGGTGGGGCGCAGGTGGCGCATATTGCCTTTTATAATAAGCGGTTCAAAACTGGCCAGCCTTGTTTGTTGCAGCAGGGTGGTTTCTTTTAAAGAAGCATTAAATAATGCGGCAATGCGTTTATGAAAATCGCCCCGGCTCCAGGTACTGATGTCTTTTTTAGAATAGTTAGTGGTTTCAGAGCGGCCATACAATTCGTAGCGTTTGTTGTTGTAATACGCAAGGTATAAATCGGCCAGCAGGCTGTTAACAATATTGCGGGCCGGCGCTTTAAAAAGCGGCAACTCTTTTTCTAATTGCTCAATGGTTTTTTGGCTGGCATCTTCCTGTGTTTGGTTTTGCAGGGCCAGTTTATACAGCAGGGCTTTAATTAACTGGGCTTCCTGCTTTTCCTGCCGGGCCAGTGCATAAATAAGGTTTACTTCTTTAAGGGCTGTTTGTATTAAGCCTTTTTTATTTATTAAAGAATCTACTTTGTTAAACCGTTGTGTGTAGTTTGTTTTTTTCATGGGTTGCGTTAAAGCAAGGGTTGTAATGAACAGGGGCATCATTACCAATACCAGCTTCTTCAATAGCATAGGTTATACATTTTAAATAAAGGTAGTAAAGATGAATATTGGATGCATGAACTTGGTTGTTTTCACAAATATTTATTGCTGAGCGGTGAATAGATACCATGTGAAGGGTACGCACCTTCGGCAAGCTCAGGATAAACTGCCACGCTTTGTTGAAATAAGTGATAGCGATGAACCGAGCGTGGCAACAACTGCTGCCCAATGTTACAGCCGCTGGCTACAAAAAAATTTTTACCAGCTTTAAAAATTGCTGTACCTTTTTGTTTCACCAAAATCAACTAACGATGAAAAAAATTCTGATTGGCGGCATTGTTGGCGGTATTTTGTTGTTTGCCTGGCAAACTATTTCGTGGACGGTAGCCAACCTGCACGATAAAGGGCAACAATACACAGCCAAACAAGACACTATTTTATCTGCACTGGCAGCCAGTGGTATTGATGAGGGCAGTTACCTGGTACCACGCCCCGAGAAAGAAGGAGATATGGATGCTATGAATGCATGGGTTAAAGAGCATACCGGTAAGCCATGGGCC
>JANRMC010000182.1:0-4585 GCA_033761915.1 Flavihumibacter sp. | reverse complement strand
TGGCATTTAAGCAAACTCTGAGTTCAGTAATCTTGTGGACAAATAGCACGAACGCACAACATGAACTGTGCAAAAAACCAAGAAAAAAGCTAACTTTTTTTATGGTTTAGCAGAACAGTAATTAGGTTGATATAAACTATTGTTTTTTGCTACTGCAAATACCTGTTTTAATAATTTATTACACACTGCTATTAAGGCCTGTTTTCCTGTCTTTCCATTGGCTCTTAATCGTTCATATAAAGCCTTACATGCCGGATTGGTTTTCATCGCATTCATGCTGCACATATACAACACATCCCGTAAGTTTTTACCGCCTCGTTTGTATATCCGGGGCTTCCCTTGTATGCTACTGCCGCTACTATACTGGGTCGGAGCCAGGCCTGCAAAACTGATTAGCTGACGGTGATTTTTTGTGTATTTAAATCCTTGTGTAAACACAATCAGCATCGCTGCTGCTCTTTTACCTATTCCCTTTACACTACTCACGCTTTTCAACTGTTGTGGTTGCCACTGAGCCAGCTGTACTTGTAATTTTTGCTCCAGCTGCTTAATCTCTTTTTCCATATTCCCTATTACTTTCTCCAGTGATTTTATCGTATCCTTACTCGGAACAGGCAGCAACCTCAGGCTATGCAACTGGTTATTAAAACGCTTAATCTGCTCCGTATACTCCCGTATTGTATTATACAACTGCTTGCTCTCAAAGTAAGCACTGTCGGGCATTTGCCAGTACGATGGACGTTGCTCAATCGCAGAACGGCATATCCAACCAGCATCCTTTTTATCTGTCTTGTTTCGTTCCAGATGCATTTGTATATACCACAAATGGCGCAAGCGTTTCGCTTGTGCCTTAATAAATACTAAGCCGTGGTTCATATCATCACAAACCATTTAAAGCCCAATTAAGCGCTTGCTTTCCCTTCCGCCTTTGTAGCATCTTCGTTACACAAAACCCGCTAAAAAATAAACTTTATTTATCTCTTATTGTTTAGCATTTGCTGTATAAGCAATGCATACATGAAAAATTATAAAGGCCAGCAGGTTATTGCGCAGCTGGAAAAAAGAAAAGGCGGTTATTTTTATTTACAGATACCCGCCACCATTGTTAACCAGTTTAAAAACAAACGGCAAACCCGTTTCATTTGCACACTCGATAAAAAAATATCTTTTCAATGCGGATTAAATCATCTGGGCGATGGCAATTTCTTTATAATTATTTCCACTAAAAATTTAAAAGCAAGCGGAAAGCAGCCGGGAGATAAAATTAACTTTGAAATAAAAGAAGACCCCAACCCGCTGGGGGTAGAAATACCGGAGGTTTTACAAGCACTGTTAGAGCAGGATGCGCCATTAAAAACACAATTTGATGGATTAACGATGGGTAAAAAAAGAAGCATCATTCATGCTATCAGTAAAATTAAAGATATAGACAAACAGGTGAGTAATGCTGTTAAGCTGCTAACCCAGGGCCCCCCACCAAGGAACAGAAAGAGCTTATAAAAAATTACCGGCGCCATACTATATCCGCATTTCCTTACTTACTGTTTGCAATAACATTTAATAGATCATATTCCATCTGGTGTGTTTGTGGTATTGGTTTAACAGTAATGGCTTTCTTCTTTAGTATCATTCAACATAGCGGAAAAATATAATCTACAATTAAACGTTTGTGGCAAGGTAATGTCTACCTAACAAATTATCTTATGAAACACATTTTTTGGATTGTCACAATTGTTACATTTTTTAGCTGTCAAAAAGAGGATGCTGTTATTACTCTAGACCCGGTACCAGAAACTATGTACTTCCCCTCAAACACCGATAATAATTGGGAAACCAGAACAGTTGCCGGTTTAGGTTGGAATGAAGCAGCCATACAGCCACTTAAAGATTACCTGATTCAAAAAAAATCCAAATCATTTATGATTCTTGTAAACGGAAGAATTGTAATGGAAGAATATTTTAACGGGCATACCCCCACCACCACCTGGCAATGGAACAGTGCCGGCAAAACCCTGGTTGCCACCACCACTGGCATTGCTCAACAGGAAGGCTTACTGAATATTAATACCAAAGCATCACAGTATTTAGGCACAGGATGGACGAATACAACCATTGCTAAAGAAAATCTGATTACATCCCGGCATTTACTAACCATGACGTCCGGGCTCAATGATTCCAGTGAATTGGTTATACCGTCAAAGCTAACTTATATGGCCGATGCGGGCACCCGATGGAGTTATCACAACGTATTTCAAAAACTAATGGATGTAGTAGCTGCTGCCAGCAACCAAACATTTGAAAGTTATTTTGAAGCAAAACTTAAAAATAAAATAGGCATGGATGGTGTATGGGAGAACGGACTTATATTCAGGATATATCACAGTAATACACGCAGCATGGCCCGGTTTGGATTAATGGCGCTTAATAAAGGCAAATGGAAAAACGAACAAATTATTAATGAAACCTTTTTTACAGAAAGCATTTCCACCTCTCAAACTATCAATCCATCGTATGGCTATTTATGGTGGCTGAATGGTAAAAGCAGTGCCATGATACCCGGCAGCCAGCAAGTATATCCGGGAACATTGGTGCCCAATGCCCCGGCCGATATGTATGCTGCCATGGGTGCATCAGACCAGCGTATTTATATTGTACCCAGTAAAAATATGGTGATTGTAAGAATGGGTGATGCATCAGATCCGGCAAACCCCAGTTTTGCAGTCTCGGGTTTTGATAATGATCTTTGGCAAAAAATAAAGGCGGTAATTAATTGATGTTTCTATAATTGCTGCAAAATATGCTATACAAAAGCAAAGCTGCCATCCAAACAGCTTTGCTTTTGTCATTATAATTTATGCTCAGATTGATACTTTCATTTAAGCCAAATGTTGCTGTTGAAGGGTGCAACCTTTCGGCAAGCTCAGGATAAATTGCTATGCCCTGTTGAATGAAGTTATAGCGATGAACCGAGCGTGGCAACGGCTGTTGCCATGAAATACTGCCGGTGGCTACCAAAATTTATTGATAACTCAACACTTCCTTGTATTTATACAGGACTATTCTCCGCTGATAATTTTTTTACGGTGGGTTACTCCCCAGCTATGCATCGTTTTTATTACTTCAGATAAAGTATGGCAATATTCCGTCAGTTCATACTCCACTGTCACAGGTTTTGTATTGCAAACCTTACGGTTCACCAATCCATTAATTTCCAATTCCTGCAATTCTTTTGATAAAATACGCGGACTGATACCTGCCTGCCTGGAAAGTTCATTAAACTTTTTCTTTCCATCCGAAAGAATGGTTATTAAAACCAGTTTCCATTTACCGCCTACCACGTCCAAAGTATCCTGTATGGCAAGGCGTGCCTGCTTACAGGTGGTTTCGTTGTGCTTTTTAATTTTTGAGCCAATCATATAGTATCATTTATGTAACTAGTATCCTTTATGTAACAGGTTACAAAGGTATAGTTCGTAGCGATAGCTTTGCAGCATAAAATCAAAAAAAAATAGTATGAACACAAAAAGCAATAAGATTATTTATTGGGTACTAACAGCACTGGTAGCCCTTGTTTTAACCGCAAGTGCCATGGGTAAATTAATGGGCGGAGCGCAAGCCGCTGAAATGGCAAAAGGGGTTGGCGGCTTAGCCAATCTTAAAATTCTGGGCATTTTGGAGTTGACTATTGTTGCTCTATGGCTGTTTCCTAAAACAGGGGTGGTTGGGGCTTTGCTGGCTATTGCTTATATGGGCGGCGCCATTGCGGTTCATTTTACCAGCAACCAGCCGGTATTAATCCCGGTAATTATACAGATTGTAATTTGGTTGGTGGCAGCATATCGTTTTCCGGAACTGGTAAAACGATTGTTGGGTAAAGAACAATAGATACCGCATTACCAGTTGTAAATATTGTTGTTTTTTGTACGGCACAATGAATACATTTGGTTAACTGAATTACCCAGCATACCCGCCATATGAACCGCAGAAATTTCATTGAAAAAGCAGGCATAGTAAGTGCCCTTGCATATGCCACCATTAATGAATGGATCTTTACAAATAAACCCAAATACAAATTGGGTTTACAATTATTTACCATAAACAAAGACATGAACCGGGACCCGTTGGGCAGTTTAAAAGCAGCCCGGGCTCTGGGTTACGAAGATTTTGAGATTTATGGTTTTGATGCAGACAAGTTTACTTTTTACGGGTTACCGGCTGCTGACTTCAGAATAGCATTGAACGATTTAAACCTCACAGCTTCCAGCGGACATTTTGCATTTGCGCCTTTGCTTAATAAGCCTGCAGATGAATTGAAACGGTTTACCGACCAGTGTATAAAAGGCGCCCATACACTGGGGTTGAAATATATTACCTGGCCATGGATGGCACCCGAGCAAAGAACAGCCGAAAATTTTAAACTGCTGCCGCAAAAATTAAATCAGATTGGAAAACAGGTAACAGCGGCCGGATTTGGTTTTGCCTATCATAACCACGACTTTGAGTTTAAAGACTACGATGGCATTACCGGTTACGATATGATACTGCAGCAAACAGATACTGCATTGGTAAAATTGCAAATGGATAT
>JANRMC010000181.1:0-11048 GCA_033761915.1 Flavihumibacter sp. | reverse complement strand
AGGTACCAATATCAAGGCTTGGCTCTATACTATCATGCGTAATATTTTTATAAACAATTACCGCAGAAGGGCCAAGCAAAATACTATCATCGATAGTACACCTAATGAGTTCTTCTTAAATCAGAATCAGCCAGCAGTTGCAAATGGCGCAGAGGCTGCTATTAAACTAAAAGAAATTCAAAAAGCTGTACAGGAGTTACCTGAAATTTTCAGAAACCCATTTTTACTTTATTTTGATGGATATAAGTATCATGAAATTGCCCATGTTCTTAATGAACCGCTTGGCACCATTAAAAGTCGCATCCACTTTGCCCGCAAATTGTTGAAAGAACAGGTACAGCGCTTTTAATAAACTTTCTTATCTTATAAATAATATTATACCAGCAGCAGTGCTCTTAGCAGCATCGTTGCGTCGCAATCACTTTAGCGGTATATCAAATAGCAACAAGGCTTTATAAACTCAAACTGTATTTGAAAAAATCAGCCATAATAATAGGTAGCGGTTTCGCCGGTCTTTCGGCGGCATCTTTTTTGGCCAAAGCTGGCTGGCAGGTAACTGTACTTGAAAAAAATGCCACCCCTGGTGGCCGGGCCCGTCAATTAAAAGATGCTGGTTTTACATTTGACATGGGGCCAAGTTGGTATTGGATGCCCGATGTGTTTGATCGTTATTTTCAGCAATTTGGTAAAACAACAGCCCACTACTACAAACTTACCCGGTTGTCACCTTCATATAGAATTTACTGGTCCGATGGCCCGATGGATATACCATCCAATCTGGATGAACTGAAATTATTGTTTGAAAAAATTGAACCCGGTGCGGCAAAACAGTTAGATAATTTTTTAACAGAAGCAGCGTATAAATACAAAGTAGGCATACAAAAACTGGTGTTTAAGCCCGGACAATCGCTTACTGAGTTTTTGGATTGGCAGGTCATAAAAGGTGTATTCAAACTGGATGTGTTTACTTCCATGAAAACACATGTACATAAATATTTTAAATCCCCAAAAATCAGACAGATACTGGAGTTTCCGGTATTGTTTCTGGGAGCGCTGCCAGAAGATACCCCCGCATTGTATAGTTTAATGAACTATGCAGATATTGTTGGTGGAACCTGGTATCCTGAAAAAGGTATGTATAGTATTGTAGATGCAATGTACAAACTGGCTCTTGAATTAGGTGTTCAATTTCAGTTTAATGAAAACGTATCTGCTATAACTATAGAGAAAAATACGGCACGTACAGTTACCACAACCACCAATCAATGGCAGGCAGATGTAGTTATTGGCGGGGCAGATTATCACTTTATCGAATCAAAATTATTACCAGCCTCACATCAGTCCTATTCATCAGCCTATTGGGATAAAAGAGTATTGGCACCTTCCTGCCTCTTATTTTATGTTGGGTTAAATAAGAAGCTGAAAAACATGCTGCACCATTCGCTGTTTTTTGATGTGCCTTTTGAACCGCATGCAAAAGAAATTTATACCACCCGTCAGTGGCCGGAAGAACCACTTTTTTATGTAAGCACCCCTTCTGTAACTGACGATACGGTTGCCCCGCCAGCTTGTGAAAATCTTTTCTTACTGATACCTGTTGCTGCGGGCCTAACCGGAGATACTGAAGAACGGAGAGATTTTTATTTTGATAAAATCCTGTCAAGAATGGAGAAAATTACCGGGCAGGAGATTAAGAGTGCCATTATTTATAAAAAATCCTTTGCACATTCAGATTTTGTGAACGCATATAATAGTTTTAAAGGGAATGCTTACGGATTGGCGAACACTTTGATGCAAACGGCTGTTTTAAAACCAACCTGCAGAAGCAAAAAGGTAAATAATCTTTTTTATACAGGTCAGTTAACAGTGCCCGGTCCCGGAGTGCCGCCCAGCCTCATAAGTGGTGAAGTAGTGGCCGCAGAAGTTGTTAAACATTTTGGTTAATAAATCCAAACGTTGATAGTTGTACGTAAAAAGGTGCAACAAGATTTTCAGTTGTAAAGTCAAATAAGTAAATTGTACGTGCATGATACAATTGTTTCATAAAGTAAGCGAGCTGTGCAGCCGCACCACTACAGAAGAATACAGTACATCGTTTTCTTCTGCTATTAAATTACTGCATCAAGACCTGCGCCAACCCGTATTCAATATTTATGGGTTTGTACGATTTGCCGATGAAATAGTGGATACTTTTCATGATTATGATAAGCAAAATCTGTTGCAACAGTTTAAGAAAGAAACGTATGAAGCTATAGAAAGAGGAATCAGTCTTAATCCAATATTGCATAGTTTTCAAAGAACGGTAAACGAATATAATATTGACCATAGCCTCATCGAAGCCTTTTTTGCAAGTATGGAAATGGATCTTTCTAAAAAGGCTTATGATTGTAACGGGTATAAAGAATACATATACGGCTCTGCAGAAGTGGTTGGTTTAATGTGTCTGTATATATTTTGCGATGGCAACAAGGAATCTTATGATGCTTTAAAAGCACCTGCCCGCTCTTTAGGCGCGGCTTTTCAAAAAGTAAATTTCCTCAGAGATTTGAAGGCCGATTATAATGGTATGGATCGTGTTTATTTCCCCGGCTGTGATTTTAAAAACTTTACATACCAGGAAAAATGCCGTATTGAAGATGACATACAGCAAGACTTTAATGATGCTTATGCCGGCATAATGCAACTACCAATGAAGGCAAGATTTGGAGTGTATGTTGCCTACAAATATTATTTATCGCTCTTCAAACGTATTAAACGAACGCAGGCCTCCCGCATTCTTGAAGAACGAATTCGTATTCCCAACTACCGTAAAGCACTGATAGTGATGCGGGCGGGTTTAAAAAATCAATTGAACCTTATTTAAAATTACTGGCTACTTTTGTGCCAGATGCAGCTAATGAATACCGAAGATATCATACTGGTGAATGAACATGATGTGCCTGTAGGAACCATGGAAAAAATGGAAGCCCACCGAAAAGGGCTTTTACACCGTGCTTTCAGTGTTTTTATTTTTAACAGCAAAGGAGAAATGCTATTGCAACAACGGGCGTTGAATAAATACCATAGCGGTGGCTTATGGACGAATGCCTGCTGCAGCCACCCCCGGCCCGGAGAAGCTACCATTGCTGCCGCCACCCGCCGGTTGCAAGAAGAAATGGGCTTTACCACACAACTTGAAAAAATTTTTGATTTCACTTACAAAAAGGAGTTTGATAACGGGCTTACTGAGTTTGAATTTGACCATGTATTTACCGGTAGCTATGAAAATGCTATTGTGTCTGATGCAGATGAAGTACACGATTACTGCTATAAACCCATGCAGGCAATTAAAGATTCATTGGCATCGCACCCGGCTAAATATACAGCATGGTTTCATATTGCTTTTCCTTTGGTGGAAAAATGGTGGCAGGAAAACTATATTATTAAAGAAGTTGCTTAAATATTAAAACATGCATTGGTTTATATATACCGCAATTGTTACTGGCGTATTCTTTTTAATGGAAGCTATTACATGGTTTACACATAAATATATTATGCATGGGTTTTTATGGTACCTGCACGAAGATCATCACAAAAAAGGCCCTGGTTTTTTTGAAAAAAACGATGCTTTCTTTGTGATTTTTGCCGTGCCCAGTTTCCTGTGTATTCTATTTGGAACACTCAAAGAAATTTATTGGTTGCAAGCCATTGGTTTTGGTATTATGGCTTATGGGTTTGCTTATTTTATGGTGCACGATGTAATTATTCACCAGCGCTTTAAATGGTTTACCCGTTGGAACAGCCCTTATGTAAAAACCATTCGCTGGGCACACAAAATGCATCATAAACATCTTGAGAAAGAAGATGGTGAATCTTTTGGAATGTTATATGTTGCCAAAAAGTATTGGGAAAAAGTAAAGAAAGACCGTGAACTGGCCGCTCAAAGAACTAAATAAGAATTGAATAAAATAACTGTGAACGTGTACGAGGCCCGTACACGTTTTTAATTAAATGCCAGCACAAAAAAACAAGTACGATTATATTATTGCAGGTGGCGGCGCTGCCGGCCTCAGCCTGCTGATGCGGTTAATAGCAGCTGGCGTGCATCTGCAAAAATCAATTCTTTTAATAGAAAAAAGCCCCAAGCAGCATAACGACCGTACCTGGTGTTTTTGGGAAGCTGGCACCGGTTTTTTTGAACCACTGGTATATAAACATTGGAGTCAATTGGAATTTTTAGCAAGCGGTTTTTCTAAAACCTATACAATAGCACCGTATCAGTATAAAATGATACGTGGTATTGACTTTTATAATTATTGTTTTGCTGCTATCAAAAAAGAAACCTCCATTACTGTTTTGTACGATACAGTAACTTCTATAACAACTGCACCAGACGGAGCAGTTGTTGCCACAACAAACAACACATACACTGCCAGCTATATTTTTAGCAGTATTATTTTTGATGCACCCACATTAAAAAATACCAATGAACATTATCTCTTACAGCATTTTAAAGGATGGACAATTGAAACCAGCACAGCATGCTTTGAGGCAGACAAGGCCCGCTTTATGGATTTTAGAGTTAACCAGCAACACGGCACTACTTTTGTTTACACCATGCCTTTTACCAGTAACAAGGCGCTTGTAGAATATACCTTGTTTACAAAAAACCTCTTACCCACTGAAGCATATGATGCGGCATTGCATCAATACATACAAGAATTTATAACCAGCAATTACAGCATAACAGAGCAGGAGTTTGGAATAATACCCATGACCAATTACCGCTTCAAACCGTATAACGGCAATATCGTTTATATTGGCACCATTGGCGGGCAAACAAAAGGCAGCAGTGGTTACACTTTTCAGTTTATACAAAAACGCACGGCTGCAATTACAACTGCTATTGTAGAAACAGGGATGCCTTTTACCAACGAAGCGTTAACCGCAAGGCGTTTTCATTTTTACGATAGTGTGTTATTGCATTTGCTGGCACATAATAAATTAGAAGGAGCAGCTATTTTTACCAAACTCTTTCAAAAGAACAGCGCACAGGCCATTTTTAAATTTTTAGATAACGAAACTTCTTTAACAGAAGATCTTGCTTTAATAAGCACCCTGCCTTTTCTGCCATTTTCTAAAGCAGCGTTGCAACAAATATTTTAGTAGCCAGCATTGGTTTTACATGGCATCGGTGTTGCGTCGCACACTGCAACTGCAGTACAAGTGTGCGACGCAACGGCTGCTGAATAGTATTACCATTGCTGGTTACAAAATAAAACCCCGCAATTGCGGGGCTTAATATTTTATTAGGGCTGTGTGGGTGGCACGGGTGGCGGCACTACATTTTTTACGGCTTTGGTTGCCTTTAAGTAGGCAAACATAGCTTTTAAATCTTCGTCTTTAATATTTACAAAATTGGTCCATGGCATGGGTGGCAGTAACATACGGTTACTATCTAACCCTTTTGCTTTCCCTTTTTTAAGGGCTGTGGCAAATTGTGCCTCTGTCCACAAACCAATGCCGGTAGAATCGCTGGTGAGGTTGGCGGCATAGCTGGTGCCCCAGGGGCCGTATGCGGCTGTTAGGTCTGGAGACATAACAAGGTACCCGTTTTTAACACTGGTTAAATCTGCTTTGGGTATGGGTGTTTCTGCATGGTGGCCGGAGAGTAATAATTCTGGTATCAGCTCGGGGCCATTTGGGCCCATGCGTTTGGGTGAGTGACAATCGTTGCAGCCCATAGTGGTTACTAAATACTCGCCTCTTTTAACCAGGTCTTCTGGTGTTGTGTTGGTAGTGGAAGCTGTGCTGGCTGGTGCTGTATTGTTACAGGAAATTAAAATTGCAGCAGGTAACATGAATGCTGCAGCCAAAAAAAGATACTTGCGCATAGTTGGTTTTTATGGTTAAAAAATAGATGCGTTGCAGAAAAGGGGCAGATTATTACGGGGGTTTATTATATGCAATTTCAGTGGAGCGGTATGAAAATAAAAAAAATCATGATATGATCATGATTTTTTTGTGGCCTCGCCAGGAATCGAACCTGGATCTGGGGCTTCGGAAACCCTTATACTATCCATTGTACTACGAGGCCCTGCTATTTTATTAAACCACTGGCGTTAGTGGCAAATATTTTTACGGCAATGGCCAGCAAAACTACACCAAAAAATTTACGAATTGCAGTTAATCCTGCGGGGCCTAATAATTTTGCTAAGGGGTTTAAAAGTTTTAAAACGATGTAGACTACAATAAGGTTAACCAGTATGGCAACCAGCACCGGTATTTCAGAATAATTGGCCCGCAAAGAAATAATGGTGGTTAAAGTGCCCGAGCCGGCAATTAGTGGAAAAGCAATGGGTACTACCGTGCTGCTTTTGGGGTCTGCATCGGGTTTAAAAAATTCAATGCCCAATACCATTTCAAGCCCCAGTATAAAAATTACAATGGAGCCACCCACGGCAAAAGATTTTACATCCACACCCAGTATATTTAAAAACGATTCTCCTACAAACAAAAACAAAATCATTAACCCGCCAGAAATAAGTGTGGCTCTTATTTCTCTGATACCGCCGGTTTTTTCTTTTAATGATATCAGCAATGGTATTGAGCCAATAATGTCTATTACAGCAAACAAGGTAAAAGTAACGGTTAACAGGTCCTTTAGTTCCCAATTCATATAAAGGGTTTTAACAAAGGTAATTGCTGCCGCTTAATTGAAAATTAAAAATAGCTGGGCTTGTGTGTTTCTGTGGCGCTGGCAATATTAGCAATAATGTGGTGGGTATACGGTTGTGTGTGAACATGCACTTTTACCACGCAACCATAATGCAGCTTAAATACTTTAAAAGAATCTGCCAGTTGTGTATTGGTTATAAATGAAAGAATGCTTCTGATAACACCGCCATGGGTTACAATAACAGCCGGTTGCTGTTGGGCGGCAATGGCATTAAAGCATTGCGTGGTGCGGTTAAACAGCGTGGTATAACTTTCTCCACCCGGTGTGGGTACGTTTACAAAATCATTCATCCACGGGTCAATTTCATGGCGGGGTATATCATCCCATCGTTGCAGTTCCCACTGGCCGCAGTTCAGTTCTTTCAAATCATTGTGATAGGTAACAGGTGCATTACCTGCCAAATAGTTGGCCAGCTTACTGCAACGCTGCAGGGGGCTGCTGTAAAAAGTATAAGCACCAGCGGGTATTTGTTGCTTTATAAATACCGCTTCTTGTATAAAACTGGCAGTAACATCCAAATCGGCCTGTCCGTAGCAAATACCTTTTTCAACAAGGGGCGTGGTATGTCGTACTAAATAAATTTCCATACAGCTATTGTGCTTAAATAAAATAATAGTTCTGTTACCTGTTGTATACTGCCCAAACAATCGCCGGTATAACCACCAATCCATTTATGAAAATAGCGGCGCAGCCACCAGGTGCCAATGAGTGGCGCAATAATAACTAATAAAATATTTAAAGAACCCAGTAATGCCAGTGGTGCCAGTCCAAATACCAATGCCGGAACAATTTCTGCAGCTGTAATGGATTTTGCCAGTGGCTTTGCTTTGGCATCTTCGTTTTCTCGTACATACCGGCTGGTGGCAATCATTAACACCGGGCATAATCTTGAAAAACTATGAGCAGCAATCAATACTTTCCAAAGCAGGGCCGTGTCTATTGCAGTAAGGCTGGTAAATTTTAACAACAACAACAGCACCGTGCCAATAACACCATAAGCACCCACGCGGCTGTCTTTCATTATCAGTAAAATTTTTTCTTTGGTCCAGCCACCGCCAAAGCCATCACACACATCTGCAAAACCATCTTCATGAAAAGCGCCGGTTATTAAAATGCTGCCCACCATAGATATTAAAATAGCCACTGGTGTTGTAAACAGGTAATGGCATAAAATAAATAATGCAGCGGCTGCGCCACCCACCAGCCAGCCAATTAAAGGAAAATACCGGGTGGCTTTGTTCAAATACTCCGCATCGTGGTTAACCCATGCCGGGCAGGGTATGCGGGTGTAAAACATAACTGCGGTAAAAAAAATATGTAGTTGTTTTTTCATTTTTATGTAACCGGCATTTATTTTTCATGGCATTACCGTTCCGCCTGTTGAGGCGGGCACTTCAACAGCAAGTTAAAATTCAAAAGTAAAAATTTAAAATGCGCGGCACTGCTTTTTGACTTTTTACTTTTCAATTGGCTTTACTTTTTAATAAAGCACTTTTGTACAAGTTTCCACCTCAACAGGCGGAACGATGCTGATGGTAGCACTATAGCTAATATCACAATACTACTCTTTATTACTTACACCGGCGCTTTCAAAACTGGCCATTTCATTTAAAAATGCCGTGGCTGCCTGCAGTAGGGGCATTGCCAGTGCCGCTCCCGTTCCTTCGCCCAGGCGCAAACCTAATTGTAATAAAGGTGTTGCCTGCAAATGCTGCAGCATTTTTTCATGTCCCTGCTCGCCACTGCAATGTGCAAAAATGCAATGCGATAAAATATTGGCATCAGCTTGCTGTTGCTGCAATAAATGCTTTGCAATGAATAAAGCGGCCGTGGCAATAAAACCATCCACCACTATTACCATATTTAATTGCCATGCTTTTATAAAAGCACCCGCCATCATGGCAATTTCAAATCCACCAATTTTACTGAGTATTGTTTCTGCGGTGTAGTTATTATTGGATAACTGGTGCAGGCCGGCCGCTTGTTCTAATACATGTAATTTATTGGTCAGTTGCACATCGTTGGCACCGGTGCCCCTGCCCACGCATTGTGCAAGCGGCAACTGCGTGTAGTAATGCATAATCAACGCTGCTGATGAAGTATTGCCAATACCCATTTCTCCAAACCCAATACAATTACTGCCATTATTAAAAATGTCTTCTACAATAGAAGCCCCTCTTTCAATAGCTTGTGACGCAGCTGCCAAACTCATAGCAGCTGTTATGCTGTAATCTGCCGTGCCCATAGCAATTTTTGCGTGTGTAATGGGCGTGCTGCTATCAAAAACAAAATTTACACCCGCATCTGCCACTACCAGCTCAATATTATTTTGTTTGCAAAAAACATTAATGGCAGCACCACCGTGCACAAAGTTTAAAACCATTTGTGCGGTTACTGCTTGTGGGTAAGGGTTTACTTTTCCTTCAGCAGCAATGCCATGGTCGGCAGCAAAAACAACTATAGTTGGTATTTTAATTTCAGGACTAAGCGTTTGTTGTATTAAACCCACCTGCAGTGCCATGGTTTCTAACTGGCCTAATGCACCGGGTGGTTTTGTTTTATTATTAATTTTTTGAAGCAATTGTTGTTGCAGTGGCATGGTTATAAGTTTTTATTGGCGGGTAATAAATCGCAAAACCAAAAACCTTTGGTGCCTACATCTTTAATAGGTGTGGGGTGGTCGGTGGTTTTAATAAGTAAAGGTTTATAGGTTTTCTCTCCAATAGTTATAGGAATGGGTGTTTTAAAAACGGGGCCATCAAAACAAAACGAGTGAAATTCTCCGTTTTCCCCACAGGGGTCAACGGTATCTGGTAAATCGGAAATAAAAGATGCATTAATAATTCTGCCTGCCCAGCCGGCATCTAAATAGCCATCGTTAATGCAACAAATCACCGACTGAAAACCCTGCTGTACAAAATCGTTTACCATCCATGCGGTATTCACCTGCCAGATGGGAAACACACATTGCATTTGAAGTGCTGCCATTTTATTTTCGCGATACTGGCGCAGGTCTTCTAAAAAAATGTCGCCGTAAATAACGGTGTTAATGCCCTGCTCTTTTATTAGTTGCAAGGTGGCATTCATCTGGCGTTCGTACTCTGCATTGTCAGCCTCATACACATACACTTTTAATAAAGGCAGGCCAATACTTTTTGCCTGCGCTTCTATCAATTCTTCTCTTACGCCGTGCATAGACAGCCGGTTGTACACGCCATTAAACGTGCTGAGCAGGTATTTAACTTCATACACGCCTGCTGTAATTACTTTGTGCAGGGCATAAGAACTGTCTTTGCCACCGCTCCAGCAAAACACGGCCGGTATGGGTTTATTATTGGTATCTGTGTTCAAAGGATTATTGTTTTATAAATAATGGAAGGCCGCTAACCATAAAAACCACTTTGCCGGCTTTGGCGGCAATGTATTGGTTGGCCCAGCCTTGCAGATCGGTAAACTTTCTGCCAATTTCAGTTTCTGCGTGCATGCCCATACCCAACTCGTTACTGATTATGATATAGGTGGCCGGTTGCAGCAGTAAAGCATCGGTTTGTGCTTTTATTAATTTCAGCGATTGTTGTACATCATTTTTAGTATCCACAAAAAAATTAGTCAACCAGAGGGTAACACAATCCACCACGCAAACTTTATTGGTAATGGGCAGTGCTGCCACATTTCGTTGTTCTTCATAATTACTCCAGCGTTCATCTCTTTCATGCTGGTGCCGGTTAACGCGTTGTTTAAAATCTTCATCCCAAATTTTAGCGGTGGCAATATAACCGGGGTTGGCACAAAGTGTTAATGCCAGTTCTTGTGCATACCTGCTTTTACCACTGCGGGCACCACCGGTAATAAATATAATATTGCTGTTAGCGGTTTGCATACAAAACCTTTTGTTCTACAAATAATGTGTAGCGCTGTTTTAACTGTTGCAGGCAGGCACGGCATAAACAATCTGTGTAGTTAGATTGTATAAAAGCTTCTTCGCCCACGCTCAGTTCAATGCCATAGCACTGGCAATTGGTAATATCGCCCACCTTGCATTCAAACGTTGCATTGCAACGGCTGCAGGCTTTTGTTTCGTGTTTCATAGATGCAAAGCTTTAAGGTTAGTAGTTAAGTGGTGGTATTTGTGTTGCAGGTGTGCCGGTACCGTAAACAACTGCGGATGAAACAGTGCCGCTAATAAGGTTATGCCATCTACCAGTGTTGCTGCAGAGGGTTGTGTAAACAAATCAAAATCGCAGAGGTATACCTGGTTGTTTTGCACCGCCAGCAAATCGGTCCAACCCGGGCGTTGCTGCAACAAGCTGCGCCGTGCCCACCTGCAGCA
>JANRMC010000180.1:0-14907 GCA_033761915.1 Flavihumibacter sp. | reverse complement strand
AATGATGAATTTATTTAAAAAGAATTGAAAGAAATTGAAATTTCTGATGAAGAAAGTGATTGCGGTGTTTGAGCAAGCACGGTTGCCACAGCAGGCGTTAATAAGAAAGCCAACAATAAACGTCTCATGTAAAATTATTTCACTGATTTATTTTTCTTAAAAAACTGCAGGCTAGTGGCAGCTATTTCCTGCGCATCTTTGTTAAACGATTTTTCTGTTATCTGCAGCCATGCTGCTGATATACTGGCCTCTCCCACACAATACGCCACTCCGGGTATTGCAGCGTAGCATTCCGCTCCATCGGTGGTTCCGGCAAAAACATTTTTCTGCTTTTTTCTCAGGTACAACTCACAACCACTTTTACTTTGCAGGTGAAATATTTTTAAGGTACTCTCCAGTTGCAGATTTTTATGCAGACCCATAAATTTTTCAGGTTCTTTAAAATCAAAAAACTGCCATACCACCGTGCTGTCATCTGCCAGATAAAAATGCCATACCTGTTGCTTTGTTACACTGTCTTCAACTTTTTGTTCTGCATATATCCAGGCGCCGTCTTTTCTTTTGGGCCATATAGGTTTTGTTACCAACAGCTGCGGTTGTACACTACCTACTGTAGCGTACATACCCGTGCTAAACAGTTTTACCCGGTTTATATCAGTAGTGGTAAGCCGTTGCCCAAGGCCTGCCAAAGGAAACAATAAACAGATAAGCAACCATCGCATAGGATATGCTGTTTATGAATTAAATTATTGCCTGCAAAGTAGGGTAAATGTGGTAAGCCCAATACCCCGCTTGTACATTTTAACTAAAGATACGTGCTTGTTTATTGTCCGGCCAGAAAAACAGCATTACAAAACAGTAACTTGCCATTCTCCCAAAAACTACGGAACATTGGGTTATCGGCAAAAAACACCACGGTACCACGTCCCATTTCCATAGCGCCAATTAACGTACCATCTTTAATGCGTTCTTTGGCTTTACTGCCGGTAAACCCACTAATATAATTGTCTTTCTTAATTACACCCACATTCCAGCCACCACTCATAAACTCATAAACATTATCATCCTGCTTTAGTGTAAAATAATCGGTGCTATAACCAAAAGCTAAGGGATGGCTGTTGTCTAACTCTAGTTTATATATTGAACCGGGTGTGCTGTTTACCAGCCAGTCTCTCTCACGGTTTTCATATTTACGCAGCAAACTGTAATCATCTTTTTTATCGCTTTTATCGTCGGCGGTTTTTTGTTTCAAACCCCAATCTCCGCGGCTCAGTTGTGTTACTGCATTTTCAATAGCAATAATTTTTCCACCCTTTCTTACCCAGCTTTTCAATTCCTCACTTTTATTTTTATCAGTCAGTAAATCGGTGTAGCTGTCCGGAAAAATCAGCACATTAAAATCGCCCAGGTTAATGCGGCCCAGGTCATCTGCATTAATAATTGTAATTGGATAGTTCAACTGCTGATCAAAGAAATGCCATATTTCTCCAAAACCTAAAGAAGAAACATTGTTGCCGGCAATAAGCGCCACTTTGGGTGTTTGTATGGTTCTTACACGGTCAGATCCAATATCAAATCCTTTGTCAACAAATCCGGAAGGCACAGGCATTGCTGTAACACCGGCATCCGCAGCAGCATTTTTTACAATGGTTTCCAGCTGGCTGCCCAAACCGTAGTTAGCCGCTTTTGTAACCAGCAAGGTTCCTTTATCAAATTCATTACCGGCTACTCTAAATGCTTGCTCTGCATACCGCAGTTTAACACCTTTCTGCAACAAAGCGGCCAGCAATTTAGCACTGCCCATACCATTCCATTTAATAGCATAAGCAAATGTGGCGTTAAATGGCAGCGGTGCCTGTAACGTGGTGGCTACGGCAGGGGCTGTTTTACTGCCGCCACTTATATAGCTGTTTACGCCATACGCATTTAAACCATACGCAAATGGGGCCGACCATGCGGTAATATCATAAGTAGCTGAATCGCTTAGTTTAGAGGTTCGTTCAAATAATACTTTAATAAAGTTTGACTTTGATTGGTTCATATTAATCACCACATCTCCTGGTACGGCTTTAAAAGCTTCTGTTTTGCCGGTAAAATAATTAAGCCCGTTTAATGCAGCTGATGGTGCATAATACCAATCTATACTGTTTCTATCCAATAGCGTTTTTAAACGTTCTATCCGATCGCTGCCATCATTTTTTACTACAAAGCTTTTAAATTCTCCTGCCGGAGACTGCACCGCAGCATTAAAATATTTTCTAAACTCTTTTACCACTTTGCCGGCGTTTTGAGATGTTATTTCTACGGTTGACATACCCGTTGTAAAATGATGCATTAACCGGTCGTGCAGGGTTAAAGTATCGCCATCTTCTGTTACCACCGCACGGCCACTACCAATGCCACCCTGTTCGTAGGTCATGCCAATAGCACCGCTGTAAGTGGGATAAGTATCTCCGTAACTGGGGTAAAACAAATCAAACCGCTCTTTGGTAAAATACAGCCAGCCATTAGCATCAAAATACCTCGCATGGTTTTTACCAATCATGGTTTGAAACTCTCTTTGCCAGGGTGTAATCACTTCATGAAAAGGTTCTGCCGCAGGGGCAAAATAATAAGGCTCATTATAACCCTGTTCATGAAAATCTACATGCACATGTGGCAACCATTGGTTGTATTTAACCATGCGCTGTTGTGTTTCTATTTGTGTTTGCCAGGCCCAGTCGCGGTTTAAATCAAAATAATAATGATTGCTTCTGCCGCGTGGCCATGGTTCTGCATGTTCTCTTGCCGCCGGATAGGCATTGGCCTTTTTACCCACCACGCTGTTAAACCAGTTTACATAGCGGTCTCTGCCATCTGGATTGATACAAGGGTCTATGACCACCACCGTATTTTTTAACCATGCGGCACTTTTTGCATTGGCAGGGTTTAATAACTCATATAAGGTTAGCATGGCTGCTTCAGATGAGGAGGTTTCATTACCATGCACATTGTAACTAAGCCATACAATAGCGGGTGCATCTTCCACCGGTGCAGCTTTATCTGCTGTTGCATTGGCCAGCCGTAGGTTATTCTGCCGGATGTTTTCTAAGTTGCTTAAATTTTCTTTTGAGGCAATGTATGCAAGCAATAATGGCCGGCCTTCATTGGTTTCTCCATACTGCTCCAGTTTTACAATGCCGGGGTTTTGCTGCGCCACATACTGAAAATAGCTCACCACTTTAAAGTGTGGCGAATACCGATCGCCCAAGGGGTAACCTAAAAATTGTTCCGGAGATTTTAATTGTGCTACTGCGTTTAAACAAAGTGCTGATACAAACAGCATCCAGCAAATTTTCTTCATAATGCGTGGGTAATTTTAGTTTCTTTTTTGGGTAACCAGCAGCGGTGCCTGTGGCAGCATCCTTGCGTCGCACACTGCAACATTTGAGGTTTGATGTTTCTGATTTGAAATTAAAAATCTCCAATCAGAAATTATTAGTTGAAGTGTGCGACGCAACCGGAGCCGGGATTGGTACTACTGCCGGTAACCAAATATATATAGTTGTGAAAGTAAGCAAACTAGCTATAAAAAAAACAACCCCCGGGTTTTACGCCGGGGGTTTTATATGAATGGACGATTCAACACATATTAATCATAGTGCAGCTTCAATTCTACTCTTCTGTTCTTGGCACGGCCTGCAGCTGTTTTGTTATCAGCAACGGGCTGGTCTTGTCCAAAGCCTGCAGATTTTAAACGATCTTCTGCAATGCCTTTAGATTTTAAGTAAGCCAATACTGCAGCGGCACGGCTTTCACTCAATGCCTGATTTTTTTCTGCTTTACCGGTATTATCTGTATGGCCATTGATATCTAATTTCAATGAAGCATCAGCATTTAAAATTTTAACCACTTCATTTAAAGACTTGTTAGAAACGGCTAATAGTTTAGAACTGCCGGTAGCAAAGTTGATGTTTTTAGCAGCGGCTGCTACTTTCTTCTTCACATCTTCTTTTATTTCGGGGCAACCCTGGTTAGCAGCAATACCTGCAATGGCCGGGCATTTATCTTCTTCATCGTTTACACCATCGCCATCAGTATCTGGTATGGGGCAACCGTTGTAGCGGGCCACACCAGCCTGGTTAGGGCATTTATCATTTTCATCGTTAATACCATCTCCATCTGTATCTGGTATGGGGCAACCCTGGTAACGGGCCACACCCGCCTGGTTAGGACATTTATCATCTTTATCTGCAATGCCGTCTTTGTCAGCATCGGGGCAGCCTTTTAAAGCAGCTACACCAGCAACATCAGGGCAGGCATCATCAGCATCCACAATACCATCACCATCTCTGTCTTTTGGTGCTTCTACCGGTGGTGGTGGTGGCGGCGGAATTACCTTAGGCTCTCTTTTCTTACCTAAATTACCGGCAACACCAATGCTGTGGTAAAAATGGTACGCCACATTATCTGAAATGGGAACGCGGTATTGAGAGTTGATTAAAATAAACGCTTCATCAAACAAGTTTACCTGCGCACCCACACCCATTGGTATAAAAGTACCCCAGTAAGGACCAGCCTTTGAAATACCTAAACCACCACTAAAATATGGCGTGAAGAAATGTTTATCTGTAAACATTTTAGCGTGTACCGAAAGATCACCTTCCATTACAAACTTTTCACTGCCGTTAGTGTTGGCCAAAAATGGATATGGATAATCTACTAATGTACCAGCCAAAGAAGCAGAAAGATCAAAATGATTGGTTAAACCGGTAAGATAATTAACGGTTAAAGCAGGACTCATGTCTTTGATTTTTCCAAACTTTTTATCTCTAACAGCAGTACTAAAAGAGGTAGAACGTACGGCAGCAGCGCTTTTAAAATCAAAAAAGCTAAAGTGCACACCAAACGCGGGCATTTTTTTATAATCGTTATCCTGGCCGAATGATACGGTATGACAAGCAATTACAGTTAGCAATACAAACAGCAGTTTCTTCATAACTAGATAGTTTTGTTGAATTAGGGCAAAAATAACGGGTAGGTTTCAAAAAGAGAAAAATAATTATAGGCACTTATTTTATGTGGCAGGGGGCTTTTTACCCAATACTTCCACTTTTACACGGGTAAGCCCCCGGCCAATATAGCCCAGTTTAGTAGCCGCCGCCTTTGATAAATCAACCAGCCGCTTGTTTTTGGGGTGCAACCGGTCGTTTACCCTTACTACCACCGATTTATTATTTCTTAAGTTGGTAACCCGTATCCAGGTGTTTAATGGCAGGGTATTGTGGGCGCAGGTCATTTTCTTTTCGTCAAAAAGCTCTCCGGTGGAGGTTTTACGGCCATTAAATTTGCCACCATAATAGCTGGCAGTGCCATATTGAACAGCCCCCACTTTTAACCGGGTGATGCTATCTCTTTTGGCCTGGGCATGCCCCATTATTACCCCAAGCAGGGTAATAAATAGCAGTAAAAGGTTTTTCATACAGCGCTAGTTAATGGGTTTGTTGGCAAAATAGCGTTCCGTCAGAATGCGGTCTTCCCCATAAATATCTTCATAAAATTTCACTTTTCCATCTTTTCCCTCGCAACTATAGTAGCGTATATAAACCGGCAGGCGGTTGCGTACCGGTATAGTATGTTTTTCTTTTCGGGCCAACCAGGCGTTTAAAGAATCGGTTTTAGTGTAGCGGGTGCTATCGGTAAGCTGGGCTTTTATACTATCTGTTGCAATAATATACTGGGCCAGCTTGCTCCACTCCTGCACCCGTACACAACCGTGACTTAATGCCCTGCCGGCGTTTTTAAACAAATATCGTTGGTTGGTATCGTGCAGGTAAACGCTGTATTTGTTATTAAAATTGAACTTTAAGATGCCTAATGCATTATCGTCTCCGCTGCCCTGTACCACGCGGTACGGTATGCCCTTGGTGTACTTAGACCAGTTTACCGTAGAAGGGTCAACCAGTTCTCCATCATTAGTAAGCAGCATGTAACCCTTTTTGGCTAAGTAGTTGGGGTTACGTTTTACACCGGGTAATATTTCTTTTACAATAATACTGGTGGGTATGGTCCATTGCGGGTAAGTAACCATATTGGTAATAGTGCCCGTTAAAAGAGGAGTACGTGTATTGGGTTTACCTACTACTACCTTCGATTCAAAAACCACCGTATCAGCCCGCCGCAACTGCATATAGTAAGAAGGTATGTTTACCCATATATAATGTTCGGGCATTGAATCTGGCAATTGTTTATACCGATCCATGGTTACAGCAATACGTTTAAAGCGCTCCCAATCGGTATTATTTAAACTGCGGGCTGTTTGCTCTCCAACTTTACCGGTTACTTTAATCCCTTTTTGCTTTTGGTATTTGCTGATGGCTTCTTTTAGCGAGGCCGTGTCATTAGATATAATATTAAACCCACCCTCAGATAATCTTTTTTCTACCTGCTTTACCAATGCAAGGCTGTCTTTAGTAGGATAAAGTATATAGGTAAACTTTTTAAACACGGCAGAATCTAAAAATAACGGTATGGCATTTTTTAAACGATGATACCCTTCGTGTGCGGGTTCTAATGCTTCTAAAGCCGGGCGAATGTTTTTATTGGCAATGGCCTCACTGCAAATGGCCATGAAATAATCATCATTCAGCAACGAATCGCTTCTTAAAGTAACGCTGTCTTTTGCCAAACGGCCCAGCTTTAAATCGTGTGCAAGGCCAAATAAAGCATCGGTAAACAAAACATCGGCTCTTGCCCACAATGCCGCATTCTTACGCTGCAGCGAATCGGTAATTACCACATTACGGATGCGCAATAATGAATGGCTGTGATAATCTGTGGGGAATAGCCCATAAAAACGGGAAAGCCGAATAATAGTATACAGGCTATCTGCAATTGATTGCCAGTTTTCTTCCTTACTCCAGATGGGCTGGTAATTGTTCTGGCTATATAATTTTTGCAGCAGCGCCATTTGCTTCAGGCGGACTGAATCGTTTACTTTTCCATCGTGAGAAGCCGCATAGCTAACCAATTTCTCAATCAGTTCTGCCTGCTTCACATCAGCCTGCTGTGGGGTGTCAGCAATAACAGTATCATTTACCTTATTGCTTTCTGTATTGCAGGCGGCAATACACAATAAAACAGCTATTAACTGCCAGGTAATAAATTGAGCAGGGATGGTAATGGTTTTGGTTATGGGTTGCATACGGGTAAAACAGATTCTGTATATTCAAATAAAATAGGTTGCATGAATTTAGTCAAACATCGGTTTTTTTTGCTATTTCACTGCTTTGTTTTTTCACATATCCACACGGCGGCTCAAAATACCCAATTGCCAAAAAGCAGTTACGGTGTGCCGGTTATTAATACCATTGCCTTATATAAAAATACTGTGGCGGCAGATAGCAACAAACAATTGGTTGAATTAAAAACGCTGTTACCCGGCATTGTATATGATTTACGCTATGCCAGCCGTAATAACTTTGTGCAACAAGCTGTATACCCTACCACCACTCAACAGACGTTCTTACGCAAACCCGCGGCATTAGCATTGGCACAAATACAGACGATTTTACACCAACAAAAGTTGGATCTTAAAATTTTTGATGCTTACCGGCCTTATCATGTAACCGTAAAATTTTGGGAGCTGGTAAAAGACGATCGCTATGTGGCTAACCCCGTTAAAGGCAGCGGCCATAACCGTGGCCTTGCCATAGACCTTACACTTATTGATGTAGCCACCGGTAAAGAATTAGATATGGGCACCGGCTTTGATAATTTTTCTGACACGGCCCACCATAGCTTTTTACAATTGCCAGCAACGGTTTTAAAAAACCGACAACTATTAAAAAATTTAATGCAGCAGTATGGTTTTGTGGCACTGGAAACAGAATGGTGGCATTATGCCTGGCCCAACGACAGAGCGTATGAAGTAATGGACCTGCCACATAAAAAAATAGCCGGCGTAAAATTTAAAAGTAAATAATGTAACCAGCCGCAACGCCTTGGTTAAGCATTGTTGCTACGCTCAGTTCAACGGCAAATTTTTGTGGAGCTATACAGGTATTACATCCACCACGGCATCGGTATTAATGGGGCCATACACATGCGGAAAAGTATCTGCAGTAGAGGGGCTCCACTCATAAATGAATGAAGGTTTCAGCTTATCGGTATCAATTACCAGCTTAACCAGGTTGGTTTGCCCGGCATAATACCGTTGCAGCACACCGGCCACCTGTTCTTCTTTTGAACAATGTATAAATCCTTCTGCTTTTAAAGAAGCTACTTCGTAAGCACCACTTTCTTGCGCAGCAGCCCAGTTAGCTGCCGTGGTTACGTGATAAATTAATGGCATTACACAATCTTTTAAATAATTTTTACAGGGATATTGCTTTTACAGCCGAATAAAGATACACCGCACAAGGGTGCGACGCAACAAAAGTTGAACAGCGTTACACCGGCGGTTACAAAAAACTATACTACTCTTTTAATAAGTTGTGCCTGTAACATAAAATCGGCCAGCACTATTGCGGTTACGGCTTCTACAATTACGGGGGCACGCAGGGCCACGCATAAATCGTGACGGCCTTTAATTGAAAAAGTTTCCACGGCTTGAGTATCCCAATTTAAACTTTGTTGTTCTTTGGGGGTGGAGGAGGTGGGTTTAATGGCAATACGAAATATTAAATCGTTTCCGTTACTGATGCCGCCTACAATACCGCCGGCATGGTTGGTGGTGGTTTTACCACTCATATTTTCTATAGCATCGTTATGCTGGCTGCCAAACATTTTTGCAGCGCCAAAGCCTGTACCAAACTCAACACCCTTTACGGCAGGTATGGTAAATAATACATGCGCCAGCACAGATTCGATACTATCAAAATAAGGTTCACCCAAACCAACAGGCATACCAGTTACCCTACATTCAACAATGCCGCCTACAGAGTCTTTTGCATCAATGGCTTTTTGTAATCCTTTTTCCAAATCAGTTTCTCCGCCAATTTCTGTTACGGCTGCTGAGATGGTAACCTGTGACATTAACTTTTTTGCAATAGCACCAGCGGCCACCAACCCCGTTGTCAATCTTGCACTGAAATGACCGCCACCGCGGTAATCTTCGTGTCCGCCAAATTTTTGATGCGCCACCCAATCTGCATGGCCGGGGCGGGGAAAGCTGCGTTGCTTATTGTAATCTTCGCTGCGGGTATTATTGTTTTCAAAAAAAATAGCTATTGGAAAGCCTGTGGTGGTATTATTAAACACACCACTTTTTATAAACGGATAATCAGCTTCCTGCCGCGGAGTGGTTCCTTTTTGTTTACCGCCTTTGCGCCGTTCCAGATCGGGCAACATATCATCTGCCGTTAATGGCAGACCCGCCGGACAACCATCCACTACAATGCCCACACTTTCTCCGTGCGATTCTCCAAATATCTGTACCCTGAATAATTTTCCAAATGCGTTCATATCTGTTGCAATTGAAGAAACAATTTTTTGTTGCTTCTATACTGTAAAATACACTAATTAATAACGGCGCCCAATGTTTTTAAATGCTCATAAAACTCCGGGTACGATTTATTAATGGCTTCCGCTTCTTCTATAATAGTGGACCCATTTGCTTTTAATGCAGCCACTGCACAGGCCATGGCAATACGATGATCGTGACGTGAATGCACCACAGCGCCTGTTAAGCCCTGACCACCATGCACAATCATCAGGTCATCCTGCAAATCTATTTTTACACCCAGTTTAGCAAACTCATCCTGCAGGGTAAGTGCCCGGTTACTTTCTTTATGGGTTAAACGGCTGGTACCTTCAATAACTGTTTTTCCATTACAGTATGCGGCCAGTGCTACTAATGGCGGAAACAAATCGGGGCACTCAGTGGCATTGAAGTGAAAGCCCCTAATCCCTAAAGGGGGATAAGCCACCTCTATCTGTTCGTTGCTTACAGATAGTTTACATCCGCAATCCGCCAAGGCTTCCAGTATTTTTTTATCGGCCTGGGTTGAAAATACATCCAACCCTTTTACTACAATGTTTCCGGCTATTGCCCCGGCAACCAATAAAAATGCGGCGCCGCTCCAATCTCCTTCTACGGTATACTGACGTGTGGTATTATTGGCTACACTCTCTGTAAATTCAAAAGACTCGTAATTATTATTTACTGGTACCGGCAAACCAAATTGCTTCATCACATCCAGCGTTAAATCTACATATGGTTTGCTTTTAAGGTTATTTACTTTAATAGCCACATTCTTTGCATTGCTGGCTGCATAGGCCAGCAACAGGCCTGTTAAAAACTGAGAACTTAAAGAACCATCTATTTCGATTGTTTTGGGTACTACCGGCCCCTGCACTACCAAGGGCAGTTTACCAGCATGGCTCTTTATAGAAACAGAAAGCTGTGGTAATATTTCATCAAAAAAATCCATGGGGCGGGTGGTAAGGCTGCCTGTGCCAGTAATAGTTATTTGCTGGTTGCTTAATGCCACCAATGGTGTAAACATGCGGATGCTTAAACCACTTTCACCACAACTGATGGCATTGCTTGCCGGCTGCACCCCATTGCTTTGCACCACCAGGTTACCATCCTGCATGTTTAATTGAGCCCCCAGTTTTTCAATAATATCCATGGCCGCTTTATCATCGTTACTGATGCCGGGGTTTTTTATAATACTGGTGCCTTTTGCCACTAATGCTGCGGCACAGGCACGTTGCATAGAACTTTTAGATGCGTTGGATTGTATGCTGCCTTTTAAAGAAGATGGCTGAACGGTTACTTTCACTTTTATAAACTTTCAATAATGTTTTTTAATTGCGTCATCGGAATTTTCTTTACCACACCCTTTCCTATTTTTTCCAGTAACACATAATTCATTGCTGTACTTTCTTTCTTTTTATCTTTTTGCAGTATATCAAAAGCTTTGGCTTTATCAAAATTGGCATAAGTGGGCAACCCGTATTTTGATAATAGTGCGGTTACTTTTTCTGTTTGCTTAAAGCCCGTAAACTGCTCAGAGATGTGGCAGGCGTAAGTGGCGCCAATTGCCACCGCCTGTCCGTGTGAGAGTTCATACATATTTTCAATGGCATGTGCCAGTGTGTGGCCAAAGTTCAGCAGCTTGCGATCGCCTTTTTCAAACTCATCCTGCTGCACCACTTTTGTTTTAAGCACTGCATTACGTTGTACCAGTTTACACAGCAAGGTTTTTTGCTGCTGGTATTTTTTAAGTGTATTTGTTGCTAACTCATCAAACATGGCCGCATCTTTTATGCAGGCATGTTTTATTATTTCTGCAAAGCCATTCTCCCACTCGCTTTGTGGCAGCGAGTTTACAAAAGCCATATCGTGCAGTATAAATGCGGGTTGGCGTATAATACCCACCATGTTTTTATAAACGCCCACATCAATACCATTTTTACCACCAATGCTGGCATCTACCATTGCCAGAATACTGGTGGGTATAAAACCAAACCGTATGCCCCGCATATACACAGCAGCCACGTAACCGGTAAGGTCTGTAATAACACCACCGCCCACACCTACCAGGGTAAATTGCCTATCGGCACCCATTGCAATAAGTTGTTCTATAATAGTATCAACAGTAGATTGCACTTTAAATTCTTCGCCCGGTTTTAAAACAATGGTGTTCCAGTTTTTAAACCGTTTCGTATGGGCGTTAAAAATATTTTCATCGGTTATTAATACGGTTGCCTTGGGGTCAGTTATTGTTTTAAGATGACTGATGCCGGCAGCGAAATGTATTTCTGTTGATGCGTTTGAAAACTTAAATAATTTTTTTTCCATTTTGTTTTATTTCTTGCAAAGGCATCAAGATGCAACAGTGCAAAGAAATACTTTGCTTTTTTCTGAGTGCACCTGTTTTGCTGCCACACCACCGTTTTTAGCAGTGTGTCACATAAATGTTCAATTTATCTTGTGTGGCACAAGTGTGCGACGCAACGATGCCGGGATAAGCACCGCTGCATGGCTACACATTGTATAACTTATTACAAACAATGTATGGTCTTAGCTATCTAACACTTTTTTCTGATGGTTGATGCTTTCCATATGCACCGCATCAAAATATTTGGTGATGAATTCTTTGCTCAACCCTTTTTTATCGCCTTCTTTAAAGGCTCTTTCTAAAATTTCATTCCAGCGGTTGGTTTGCAAAATGGTAATGTTATTGTCTTTTTTATACTTACCAATATTTTCTGCAATTTTCATGCGTTGGCCCAGTATCTGCATCAGCTCATCATCTAAATGATTTATTTGCTGGCGCAGTTTTTCTAAAGCGGCATGGTATTCTGCAGAGGCCACATCTTCTTTGCGCCAGATGATGCTGCTGAGCATTTCTGCCAAACGCTCTGGTGTTACCTGTTGCTTGGCATCGCTCCATGCATTATCGGGGTCAATATGGCTTTCAATCATCAGGCCATCAAAGTCAAGGTCAATAGCTTTTTGTGCAGTATCCTGTAAAATATCTCTGCGGCCGCAAATATGAGAAGGGTCGTTAATAATCATCAGCTCCGGGTTACGGCGCTTCATTTCTATAGCCAGGTGCCACATAGGTGCATTGCGATATTCTGTATTGCCATAAGAGCTGAAACCGCGGTGTATTAAACCTACTTGCTTAACACCTGCACGAGTCACACGTTCTACGGCACCGCTCCACAATTCTAAATCGGGGTTAATGGGATTTTTAATTAATACAGGCACATCCACTCCACGTAATGCATCTGCCACTTCCTGCACGCTAAAAGGGTTTACGGTGGTGCGGGCACCAATCCATAATACATCCACATCAAACGTTAATGCATCTTCTACCTGCTTGGCAGTTGCCACTTCTACGGTAGTAGGTAAACCGGTTACTGTTTTTGCTTTTTGTAACCAGGGCAACCCTTTGGCGCCAATACC
This sequence comes from Flavihumibacter sp., assembly GCA_033761915.1. Lineage (GTDB taxonomy): Bacteria > Bacteroidota > Bacteroidia > Chitinophagales > Chitinophagaceae > JACMLD01. Next base: position 2,006 of record JANRMC010000180.1, on the reverse strand, counting down.
TTCAAACATACCGGGCTTGGTACGGGGCTTCCAAATGCCGGCACGCAGCATATCAATTTTTCCGGTAGCCGCCAGGCGTTGTGCGGTAGCAACCAGTTGTTCTTCTGTTTCGGCACTGCAGGGCCCGCTAATAATAAGCGGACGTTTTGCCCAGGCCGCCTGCACTTTCTCTTTCATGTTTGCTTCAATTGTTTGCATGTTGTATTGTTTGTAAAGTTAATTTTTTTGTTACCAGCAACCGTTCTTTGTTCAACACCGTTGCGTCGCACACTTGTGCTGCAAAATAATAGTTGAACAATTTGCTATTTTATTATTCTCCTTATCTTATTCGCATTCTCTATGAGCTCCAGCAAATACGCTGCATTTTCTTTTTCTAAAGAAGCCTTAAACTTTCTCAACTGGCTGATATGTTCATTGAGCACATCCAGAATATTTTCTTTATTCTGCATAAAAATAGGTACCCACATAGCCGGGTTGCTTTTAGCAAGGCGCACCGTACTTTCAAAACCACCGCCGGCCAATTCAAAAATGGCATCTTCTTCCCGTTCTTTCTCCAATACGGTATTGGCCAGTGCAAAAGAAGTAATGTGAGAAATATGGCTTACATAGGCCGCATGCACATCATGGCTACCGGCATCCATATACACCATGTGCATCCCCAACTGCCTGTAAATGGTTTCCACCTGTTCCAATGCATCGGCATCACTTTTTTCTCTTTCACATATCACACAGGCCCGGCCTGTAAATGCATTCCGTACAGCAGCTTCGGGGCCACTGTATTCGGTACCCCACATAGGGTGTGTGGCTACAAAGCGGCCACGCATGGTATGTCTGGCTAATGCTTCACACAATACATTCTTAGTAGAACCTGCATCCACCACCACCTGTTTGTCTGTAATCAGGTTCATTATCTGCAGCATGGTGGGTATGGTTGTATCTACCGGTATTGCCACATAAATCAAATCGGCTTTTTTAATGGCAGCTTCTAATGGCAATACTTCATCTACAATACCTAACTCTATGGCCTTGGCAGCACTGGCAGCGCTGCGGGTTACGCCAATAACATGCTGCACCAATCCGCGGTCTTTTAAACAAAGACTAAACGATCCGCCAATTAAACCCGTACCAACTATTGCAACTGTATTAAACATATATGCTATTGAATCATTTATTCAGGTGCGCTTTTATACGCTGTATACTTTCTTCAAATTTCTCTTCGGGGCTGCAGAGGCTTACTCTTATAAAGCCATCGCCGGCATTACCAAAAATGCCACCGGGTGTTATAAACACACCTGCCCCATGTAACACCGCATCGCTTAGTTCAAACCCGTTTTTGTACCCGCCCGGAATTTTTGCCCATACAAACATGCCTGCTTGTGTGGCAGAAAACTCACAATTCAACAACTGCAGCAATTCAAATACTTTCTCTCTGCGCTTGCGGTAAACAGCATTTACACCATCGTACCAATCTTTATCCAGACTTAATGCTTTAGCCGCTGCTAATTGCAAAGGCAAAAACATACCACTATCCATATTGCTTTTAAAGCGTAGCACCTCTTCTATTCTTTCTTTGGCACCTGCCAGTAAGCCCACTCTCCAGCCAGCCATGTTCTGGCTTTTACTTAAAGAGTTTAATTCTAACACACAATCTTTTGCTCCTTCCACACTTAGCAAACTCATCGGGTTATCATTCAAAATAAAACTATAGGGGTTATCATGAATAATAAGAATACCATGTTGTTTTCCAAACGCCACTAACTGTTTAAACAGTGCTTCAGTTGGTAACTGGCCCGTTGGCATTTGCGGATAGTTTACAAACAAGCCCCTAACCCCCTTAAGGGGATATGAAGAGCCCTGATTTATCAGTTGCTCTAACTGCTTAAAGTCAGGTTCATAATTATTCTCCTCTTTTAAATCATAATACAAGGGCACCGCCCCCGAAATTTTTACAGCACTTGAATAAGTAGGATAGCCAGGGTTTGGAACCAGTACGGCCGTTCCTTCTT
>JANRMC010000179.1:0-2181 GCA_033761915.1 Flavihumibacter sp. | reverse complement strand
TGCCCTTAGCAATTACGGCGCCGATGAAGCCAGTAAAATGGTATTTAACCCCGATAGAAAAATGTATGAAGCCACCCTGCAGTTAAAACAGGGTTACTACAACTATTGCTATGTAACCAAATTAGCCAACGAGCAAAAGGTGTTTGAATTTACAGAAGGCAATTTGTGGGATACTGAAAACAACTACACCATACTGGTTTATTACCGCACCATTGGCGGCCGTGCCGATGAATTGGTGGGCGTTACCCAAATAAACTCACTCACCGGTCGCAACGGAGGCTTTTAATAATGGGGTAACCGGCCTTGGTATTTCATAGCGTCATCGTTGCGTCGCACACTTGTGCTGGGGTGCTTATGGCAACAATATGTATTAGTATCCAGATGTTAAGGAGTATGATTGGTTCCAATTGTCTATGCAAGGGGAGCAATGTATATTTTACCGCCTTTAGCTATTATCAACAACAAAATTTACTGAGACAGGTGGCGAGATTATTACATTATAGTTATCCTCTTCCAAAAGTTTTTTTACAATAACTGCTATTTTCTTTTTTTCTAAATCAGTAAGAGAACCACTGCTGTCCATAAACTTAATCGCTTCATAAAAAATCTCTATCTCACGACCTTTGCTTAAAAACTCACTGGTGTCAATATAAAAATCATTCTCACCATTATTAAAAGAAATCCCAGCCCTACCTAAAAAAGTGTAAGGCTTCTTTCTAAATAATTTTTTTATAAAATTTATCATTTTTCTGTTTCTGGAGGCGGTGTCTGCTTACATTAAAGATATAAAAAGAACCAGTGCAACATGCTGCATTATCAGCCCTGCAAATTTGCGCAGGTTGCAAGTTATGGGCAAGCTACGCCGAGTCTCATTGCAGGAGACTTGGTAAAGAAGCAAGATATACTTTCGGTACAATAGTGGTAATTATTTTTTACCCCAACCCTGTGGCCATTTAATAAATCTATCCAAACTTTCGTATCCGTAAAATTGCGTACCCAGTGCATTATTTAAAATACTACTGTTAAACTGCTCCCAACGGAAGTATCGCCAATTTTTAAAATCAAAAAAGTAAAAATTACATTTAGAAGGGGCACTCACCGGAAATTGCACTATCTGTATAGCTGCATCAATATTCAGCCAGTCGTAATTAGGTGCCCCTTTGTAAAAGGTTTCAATAGGTATGGTGTTAGCGCCACTTGTTCCGGCATTCGCATCTATGCAAAGTCCTTTTTTAAAATAAAAAATTGTTCTGAAGTGTAGAATATTGTTGCCATTTTGCCCGGTAGGCACATTATAGTTATCAAAATTACTTTGCGGCCACGCACCTTGTAACGGGCCCGACAAAAACCGCTGGTACAAAAAATAATAATTGCTGGCCGGGTTGCGCACAATGGTATCTTTTAGGTAATTACCAAAATCTGCTTTTAAAACATATTGGGGGTTAGTCCATTGGTTTAATAACCCAAACCCGGGGCTGCTTGTAATTTCAGCAGGAAACCCCTTTGCTAAATTATTTACAGATTGTGGCAAGGTGATTACTTCAAAAGAATCCTTTACACCTACATATTTTAATTGAATGGTAAAGTACTTTTTTTCGGCAGTGACCGTATTGCTTAAATCCATAAATGTAATAAACTGAGAGATGCCACCACCCGGTGCTAATACGCTACTGGCATAGGCGCAGGTGGGTGTGTTAGCAGCACTTGAAGGAGCCGGTGCAGGTGGAGTATTATTTTTTTTGCAGCTGTAAAATGCACATAGAAAAGAAAGCATGGCAATTGTTGCTAAACTATTTTTCATTTATAGGTTTTTTATTATACCCAAACCTACAATTGCTATGATAGCAGCAAAAACAACAATCGCTGAACGACTGAAAAAACCGCCCAACAGCAAGAAGGTACAGCTACGCTATGCTGAATTACCAGTATTACAAATTTGTGTAATTAGGGAAGCGTAGCAAGCTATGCCGAGTCCCTTGCAGGAGAATCTGCTGAGAAGGGAAATTCTTAATACAAATATTTTATAAGTATTCCCTACTTTTATACACAACTATTATTACAACAACGTTAATAAACATATCGAAATGTCAAGCGAGAAAAATAATAATAAAAAAGATAGGTGGGACATAACTGAAACTATTTCTAGCATATTTTCAAAAATTGCTGTGCCTATCATCCTAC
>JANRMC010000178.1:0-3423 GCA_033761915.1 Flavihumibacter sp. | reverse complement strand
ATAACCGGTATGGGTGGCATTATTGGTCTTGTAATTGCCGGCTTATTAATTTTGCTGTACACTATGCAAAGAAAATACATGGTGCAAAAATAAATCAGTAGAATAATTGCTAACAAATTCAGCTATAAATATAGCGGCTTTTGTAAGAAATTAAACTACTGATTTATTTATGCACCAGGTATTTTCTTTGCATAGTGTACAGCAAAATAAATAAGCCGGCAATTACAAGACCAATAATGCCACCCATACCGGTTATTGAAGACATACCTACAAAAATGATATAGCCCACAAATGGTAATAACTCGCCTATTAAATACATCAGGTACCCCTGGCTTTTTAGCTTTCTCATTTGTAAAGCCCCGTAGAAACACAAGGTAATACCTACTATTCCAATAATAAATATAGGAAGACGGTTTTCGTAAGCAATTCTTGCTTGTTCCAATGCTTCCGGAGAATAAAAACTGCGGGCAAAGGCAGGCATATCATCCACCTTGCCACTGTTAATCATTTCTTCCATAGCATCCAGTCCTTTTTTGGCTCCAAAAAAATTCCACACCCCCATAATTAGTCCTAAGCCACAGCCAATAAAAGTTAAAATAGTTAATACATTCAATCCGCTGGGCAGTTTATTTGCCTCTGGGTTAAAAGGTGTTTGTTCACTCATAAAAGTTGGTTTTAGTTGGTGTTTTAATATATAAATGTAAATAAGTGTTTTTAAAATTAAATAGTCTTTACATCAACGGTTCGCTTAGTTTTGCACACCTAATTAGTATATGTCGGCTCCAGTTTGTTACAAATTACGCAATCAAAATTTATGGCTCAGCGCCAACCGGGTGCTTTTTTGGGAGGAGGCACAAGCCCTTATTGCCAGCGATCTGCACCTGGGTAAAACCGGCCACTTCCGTAAATCGGGCATTGCCGTGCCACAGGCCGTGTATAAAGAAGACCTGCAGCGGCTGGTGCAGGCATTGCAGCATTTTCAACCCAAACAACTGGTGGTGGTGGGCGATTTTTTTCACAGCCACGTCAATAAAGAGCTGGACCTTTTTTCTAAATGGCGCAGCAATTTTGCAAACCTGCAGGTAACCCTGGTAAAAGGCAATCATGATATTTTGTTGCCCGAATGGTACGCCAACAACCAAATAACTGTAATCAATACTTTACAACAACCACCTTTTCACTTTTTGCACGACCCCGCTGATAGTACGTTTGAAGCAGAATATATTTTAAGCGGCCACATACACCCCGGCATACGGGTAGGTGGCCTGGGCAAACAAAGCCTGCGCCTGCCCTGTTTTTATTTTGGTAAACAGCAGGGTATTTTACCGGCCTTTAGCGGTTTTACCGGGCTGGCTACTATTGAACCAAATGACGGAGACGCTGTTTTTGCTATTGTAAAAAATACCATTGTAGCTTTTTAATGTTATACATCGCTTATCATCCCATATACGCACATCCTTTGCCAGAAGGGCATCGTTTTCCCATGGCCAAGTATGAACTGATACCCGGCCAGTTATTATACGAAGGCACCGTTACACCCGCCAATTTTTTTGAACCGGCTGCCTGTTCTGCTTCCACTGTATTGCTTACACACACGCAAGAATATTTAAATAAGTTATTGCAACAAACACTTACAGCAAAAGAGCAACGCCATATTGGTTTCCCGCAGTCGCCACAGCTTACACAGCGGGAGTTAATAATTACACAAGGCACTATTGATTGCTGCCTCTATGCACAGCAATATGGTGTGGCCTTAAATGTAGCCGGCGGCACCCATCATGCCTTTGCAGACCGAGGCGAAGGGTTTTGTCTTTTAAACGATTTTGCCGTAGCTGCCAATTATTTATTGCAAAATGGCAAAGCCAAAAAAATTGCTATTATAGATTTAGATGTGCACCAGGGTAATGGCACAGCAAAGTTGTTTGAAAACAATGACGCTGTTTACACCTTTAGCATGCACGGCGCACACAACTATCCCTTTCATAAAGAAACCAGCAATTGGGATATACCCCTGCCCGACGGTATAACCGATGCCGCTTACCTGGCATTGCTGCACGATGCATTAGAGCACATAATACAACAGGTGCATCCCGATTTTTGTTTTTACCTCTCCGGTGTGGATGTTTTAGAAACCGATAAGTTTGGCAAACTAAAAATAACCCTGCAGGGCTGCCGGCAAAGAGATGAAATGGTGTTTACACAACTACAAAAAAACAAAATACCCTGCACAGTGGCCATGGGCGGCGGCTACTCCGCCGATGTAAAAATTATTACCGAAGCCCATTGCAATACCTTTCGCACAGCAAAAGAAATATATGGTTGGTAGCCAGCAGTAGTTTTTCATAGCAGCATCGTTGCGTCGCACACTTGTGCAGGTGATATTTTATGCAGCAATAACCTACCGGTATCACTAAACACAACCACTACAATTAATTAAATTTTCATTATACCAAATGTTTTTAAGGTAGCTAAAAGCTACAAAAAAAATACGGCGCAGGCATAGCCATACGCCGAGATTCGTTTTTTAAAATGAATTACATACTACGACGAGTTAGGGGCTTATGCGCATTAAACAGTAAAGCCCGGCAGTGCCGGGCTTTACTGTTAACTGTTTATTACTTCTTCATCTAATCGGCCTGCAAGTATTCCTTTTTCAAGATGCCCAACTGTAAGCTCCTTTTTTTTATCCCCATCAAAAATGGTGGTTAAAAATGATGGTAGCTTAATTCCACCTTCTGCTCTAAAGTAATCCGCCGCCATAAACTTAGTAACGTCAACATTAAAAAATTTACTATACGCAATTATAAAATCTACAGCATCATCACCGTATACACCTAAGTCTTCAGCAAGCTTTGTTTCTCTCGTAATTTCTTCGTCATTAACAGCCGACTGACTAATAGTAAATTCTTTTAGTCTATCAAAAATATCAATCTTCATTTGTTTGCTCATTTTTATTTTTATCTACCTTAGTTTCCAATCCTGTAATATTCTTATTATGAACAAGAATTGAACTACTTGTTACAAAGTAATTATGATTTCCATCTACTTCAATATTGTAAACAGTGACTTTGTGAGATAATTTATTTATTCGAATAATACTCTGGCTTTGATTCTGAGATGTTTTTACATTTTCTCCTACTTGTAGATTCTTCACTGTAATCCACCCCTTTCCTTCAACGTAAAAAGGATGTTCTGCAGTTACAAAAATTTGTTCCTTACCAATAATTACTTCGTAAATGCCGTTTGTATCCCTTTTCAAAGTCTGAACTACTCTGTTAAGTTCTATTTTATTAGTTTCAAGATTGAAGCTATAAACTATATCATTAACTTTAATATTCTCAATAGAAATAAAAGAATCTTTCTGATAAACTAAAGTTCCTTTTGCAAAGCATACATATCCGGCAGTGCCGTAAGTCTCTTTTA
>JANRMC010000177.1:0-2627 GCA_033761915.1 Flavihumibacter sp. | reverse complement strand
AAAATGCAGGTTGGTCAGTTAATAAAAGATATTGTTCCGGCCAAAGAGCACAACTCTAACCTTATAGAATTTGTGAATGGTTTTTTAGATAACAGCAGCGCAGGTTTGCTATCTTTTGGTTTAATATTAATTCTCTTTTTTGCCTCCAACGGAATGATGGGCATTATGCGTTCTTTTAATAAAGATTATATTGGTTTTGAAAAACGCAATGGCCTGCAAAAAAGATGGAACGCCATACGGTTAACCATATTGATAATGCTGTTGCTGCTGGCCACCCTCATCTTATTAATTTTACAAGGCACGGTGCTTAGCTGGCTGGGTATAAAAAACAAATCGTTATTATCGTTTATAGGATATATACGGTGGGGGTTTATACTGGGCCTGGTATTTTATTCAATTGCTTTCATTTATAAATATGCCCCTTCTGTAAAAAAGAAATGGGACATTGTTTCTCCCGGCGCCCTGCTGGCTACTTCTCTAAGCATTCTTGCTACTATCGGCTTCTCGGTTTTTGTGAACAATTTTGGTAAATACAATGCGCTGTATGGTTCTATTGGCTCCGTAATAGTAATAATGAGTATTGTGTTTATCAATTCTTTGGCCCTTTTAATTGGGTACGAGCTGAATGTAAGTATCCATTCTTTACAGCATATGGCCCAGCAGCGGGCTGCCGCTGAAAAAAAAGAGCTGGTGGCTAATTAAAAAATTAGTGAACTTTATTGTGCAAAATTGTTTTACAAACATAAAACCATTGTGTATGAAAAAGTATATCGTTGCAGTACTACTGATTGGTTTATTTGCTTTTACCCGTTATCAGCAGGAGGCATTGGCCATTGGAAGCAATCTTCCGAAAGGCGATGTTAAAATGAAAGATGTAAGTGGTGACCTGATTACTCTTGCCGGTGCAAAAAAAGAAAATGGTTTGCTGGTTATGTTTAGTTGTAACACCTGCCCCTACGTTTTAAAAAACCGCGAACGTACCCGGGAGATTTGTGAATATGCGCTGGCCAATAATATTGGTGTGGTGCTGTTAAATGCAAATGAAGATTACCGCAACGGAGCCGACTCTTACGCCGCCATGAAAGAATTTGCCAAAGCAGAGAACTATAAATGGTATTATGCTGTTGACAGCCGCAATGAAATTGCAGATGCATTTGGTGCTAACAGAACACCAGAGTGCTTTTTGTTCAGCAGTTCTCTTAAACTAATTTACCACGGTGCCATTGATGATAATCCTGCTGATGCAGGTAATGTGAGCCGCAGGCATTTAAAAGAAGCCATTACAGAAACAATTAATCAAAAAGATATTTCTGTAAAGCAAAGCCGCTCCGTTGGCTGTGGTATTAAAAGAAAAGGCTGATAGCGCTTGCCAATCATTTTATGGATGGTTGCCCTTTAGTGGCAACCATTTTTTTAAGTTCCGCCTCCAGTTGCAATACCGTTAAGCCCCGTTCATAAAACTGCTGGTAGCCAGACTGGCTGTTTACAAAATAATTAGCCGGTATTGAGCCCGACCATCTTTGATTGATAACCGGGCAGAAATAATCTGCATTGGTTTCATTAAGCCAAATGAGCCTTGCATTGTATTTTCTTTTTTTGGCAAATGCGGCAATTTTAGAGGGGTAGGCTTCTTTAAAATCTAAACTTACCAATAGAAGTTCCACACTGTCTTTGTACTTTTTTTCTATAGTGCTTATAAAATAAGGAATCTCTTCATTGCAGGAGGCACACCAGGTGGCCCAAAAACTAACCACAACAGGTTTACTGGCAGTACTGATGTATTGCTTCAATTGGTTGATATCCATTTTTTCTACCGGCTGTGCTGCTGGTTTTGTACTTGTAAAAATCAGCAGCATTATAATAGCACTACAGGTTTTCATAAACTGGTTTTATTGTTTGCTGATAAGCGATATACAGTTAACTGGTCAGCCTTTTGAGGCGGAACGGCTGCTTAATAGCCACTCAACTGCTTGCTGCATATTACTGCTCTTCTTCTGGCAAAGTTGCTACATCATAAAAGCCCCACTGTTTGCGCAACGATGTTATTTGCGTTGCTGGTAATGATGGCTGGTTATACATGCCGGCTTCCATACGCTGGCGCATGGCCTCATATACCGTAACTGCACAAGCCACAGAAATATTGAGCGATTTAATAATGCCCACCTGAGGAATAATAAAATTACCATCGGCCCGGGCAAGCGTTTCGTTGCTGACACCGCTGTGCTCATTGCCAAACACCAATGCAATGCTTTCTGTAAAATTTACCTGATGCATTGAAACCGCACCGGCACTAAGATGCGTGGCTACAATTTTACTATAGCCGCTACGCAGCATTTTAAAACATTCATCGGCATCTGTAAACTGGTGTATGGTGAGCCATTTGGTGGCACTGCTGGAACTTTTGAACCCCCATTTTTTATGACGCGGTATTTTTGTGTTTAACACATACACTTCTTGTATGCCCACGGCATCACAAGTTCTTAAAACGGCTGAAACATTATGTGGGTCAAATACATTTTCTAATACCACGGTAAGACCTTTTTGTCTTTTATTCAAAACACTGGTCAACCGTTCTTCTCTTTCTGGCGTCATATTTGTAAAATGTAACCGTTGATAATACTCCAAAA
>JANRMC010000176.1:0-11452 GCA_033761915.1 Flavihumibacter sp. | reverse complement strand
CTTCAGCTGAAGGGTGCGACGCAACAATGTTTTATTGAAAAACCGCTGCTGGTAACAAAAGCAACACCTTTGGCATAAGTTACGTAGCTTTAAATGATAGTTGTTGCTTATGAAAAAAGCTATTTGTTACATACTGCTGCTGGGTTGTGTTGCCGCTACCTTTATTACATCCTGCCGGCGTATTTATGTTTACAAAAGACAGGCAGGCACTACAGATTCTGTACCTGTTATTGCACCACCCGCGACCGATTTCCCTACCTGTAATGTTTGCACAGGGTTTACGGCAGCGCAAAACCAATGGAGTTTTAAAATTGGCAATAGCAGTTTATGCGGCGGGTTTGATAAATCGGTGATTAATATAGAACGCAATACATTTACTTTCTTTGGCCCATCGGCCTGCGCTATTGATACCGGGCTGGTATTAACTGCCAGCATTGGCACACAAGCCCTGGTAAAAGATTATTATAACCTTACGGTACCCAAGGTTGACTTTATTTATTATAAAACCGGTGCAGCAGATATACTCTATAACCAAACCGTAAGAGATGTAAGTATGGTTATTGAAAGCTATATACACAGCACCCGCATTGCCACCGGGCGTTTTAGCGGCAAAGCATATAAGAGAGACAGTACTGTGGTATTAATAGAAAACGGCCGCTTTGTTATTAAACTGTAAGGCATTGCTTTTAATAAGCAGTTGCACTTACTGCTATAAAAACAACTTCCCATAATTTGTATTTTATTCCCTGCATGGGAAATAGTGCGCAGCTTCTTTTTTGCCAGCTATTGGTTTTCAATCAGTTTCTTTCTGGCATTGCATTAGCCTTACTATTGGCATGAACAGCGAAACAAAAACAACAACAACATCGGCTACAGCAGCCACACTCACAATAAGTACAATAGCGTAAGCTTAAACATATTCATAGGTCTGGTTTATTTCTAAGGATTGAGATAAAAAAAAGAGGGGTGGTTCCCTCTTTTTTGTTTTTAGTATTATCGTTTTACCGGCGGGCAATTTTCATCTACCCCTTCTTTATTATACACCACATTTACATCGGGGTTTAAAACAGCCGTTACCTTATCAGCTTCTGCTTTCTTTTTATCGTAATATTCTTTATCGGTTAACAGTTTTTGTACAGCATCTAATTTGGCAATATAAATACTGCGGCCATGGGTACCCAGCACTATTTCATTTTCTCTTTTTTGTATTACAATATCATGTACAGGCACACGGGGTAAACCATCTGTAAACGGCATATAGGTTTTGCCACGGTCAATGCTTACATACAAGCCCTGGTCGGTAGCCACATAAATAATATTTTCGTTTTTGGGGTCTTCTTTTACCGCGTTAACAGATTCTGTTGGCAGGTCACCGGCTATGCTGCTCCAGGTGGTGCCGTAATCTTCGCTTACAAAAAGGTAAGGAGTAAAATGGTCTAAACGGTAGCCGGTAAAGCTGGCATATACCCTTGCTTCAGCAAAAGCAGATGGGGTAATACAGCTAACCCATAAATCTTTTGGCAAATTAAGAACGGGTTTCTTTTTGCTTTTTGCAGCATCATCGCCGGTAATATTGGCCCAGTTATAACCACCGTCTTTACTAACATGCAGCAGGCCATCATCGCTACCGGCATACAATAGCCCAAATTTTAAAGGAGATTCTGCCACGCAGGTTAAAGTACCATAAGGTACATCACCGGGCTTGCCACCTTTGGTAAGATCGCTGCTCAGTGTAATGATAGTATCTGCCTTATTGAGTGAACGGTGAAAGCGGTTACTGCCCATATAAAATACATCCTGGTTGTGTTTAGAAAGCAAAATCGGGGTTTCCCAATTATACCGCAGGGGCGTTTCGCCCAACTGGTGCCGCGGACGGATTACTTTTCTTTCTGTATTGTTTTTACTCAGGCGCTGGTAAAACCCAAACTGAGAGCCGGCATACATAGTGCTGTTATCGCGGGTGTCTACATTAATCATCATGCCATCTCCGCCCACCACATTTTTAAAACCATCGCTGCCGCTGCCAAACCATTCGCTGTTATTACTTTTAACACTGGGGCCGTACCATACGCCATTATCCTGCAATCCACCATATACATTGTACGGTTTTGCTTCATCCACTTCAATAGAATAAAACTGCCCAACGGGTATTGAGTTGGCTTTAAACCAAACCTTCCCATCATCATAAGTAATATTTACTCCGCCATCGTTTCCGTTTATAATATGTGTGTCTTTAGCTGGGTTAATCCAAACCGAATGATGATCTGAGTGTACATTCGGTCCTTCAATATTTTTAAAAGTCTTACCCCCATCAGCACTCATCATTACCGGTACGCCGGTTATATACACTTTATCAGCATTAATGGGCGATACCCAAATTTTACCAAAGTAGTAACCATAAGTACTATACATACCATCCAGGCTCTTAGTATTTGTTTTTTTCCAGGTAGCACCTGCATCATCACTGCGGTAAATTTCACAACCAATAATAGCAGAAGCATCCAGTAAATCATCATTCGGGCCTTTCAGGTAATCATAAATAACAGTTGGTTTAAAACTGCCATCGGCTACTTTTTCTTTAATGGTTTTGGCAGTTTGCCCTGCCGGAAAGCGATTCAGCTTTAAAAAGCTATCCACCCGTTTTTCATCTAATAAAGCAAATTGTTCTTTGGTCAGGTTTTTAAAATCACGCAAGGTAAAGCGGGTGTTTACAGTAGTGTCTTTTTTTGTTGCTTCTTTTTTTCCCTGGTTATCTACAATGGCATAAATCACGTTTGGGTTTTTAGGGTAAATGGCTAAGCCAATTCTTCCAATAGCATTCGTTACCGGAAAACCACTTCCCTCCTTAGCACACAAACTCCAGGTATTACCTCCATCAGTAGATTTATAAATACCGCTGCTGGCGCCTCCTTCTTCAAAATTCCAGGCGGTACGGGTACGGTACCAGGCAGCAGCGTACAGGTTGTTTGGGTTCTGCGGATCAATTTCCATATCCACCACTCCAGTTTTATCATCCACAAACAAAACTTTCTTCCATGTTTTTCCACCATCCGTGGTTTTGTAAACTCCCCGCTCTTTATTAAAGCTGTATAAATGTCCCATAGCTGCTACCCATGCCGTATTGGCATCGGTGGGGTGCAATACAATTTTTCCAATATGGTGGCTTTCCGGCAAACCCAAATATTCCCAACTTTTACCATTATTAGTAGTTTTAAAAACACCTGTTCCGGCATAGGTTGAGCGGCTGCTGTTTACTTCACCGGTGCCTACCCAAATAGTGCGGGTTTTCCAATCCACGGCAATGTCACCCATAAACAGGTGATCATTATTATCAAAAATGGGGGTAAACGATAAGCCATTGTTAACAGTATGCCACAAACCACCTGTGGCATAGGCCACATAAAACTCAGTGGGGTCTGCGGGGTTGGCATCAATATCCACTACGCGGCCACTCATGGTAACAGGTCCAACATTTCTAAACTTAACATCCCGAACCATGCTTTTTATTTCTCTCTCTTTGCGCTGTTGCATTTCCTTAACCCTTATTTCTGCGGGGGTAGGGGCATATTGCGCAAACAACGTTGCAGGCAGCATAAAAATTAAAGCAATAATAAATGGTAAACCAGCAGTTGTAAGCAGGGGCAACTTTTCTTGCGTCGCACCCTTCAGCGTTAGTAACTTTACTGTGCCAGAAGGCATGGTTTTGTTAAATGGCATAACAGTTGTTTTGGTTAAGCAATTAAAGCAATGGTAAAATCGTTTTCTCATTAACCCAGCAAGGGGTATCATCAAACTTACTAAACATGCGGTGTATATTTTTTCTTTTGCTGTTTTTTTCCGTAAGCGGTTATAGCCAGTGGAAAGATTATATAATTGGTGTGAAGGGCGATACTCTAAACCGGGTAGATAAAAAAGATCAGAAGCAAGGGCCCTGGGTCATCCGCTATAACGAAGTAAGGGGAGAGCCGGGTTTTGAAGAAGAAGGAGATTTTATTAACAATCGCAAAGAAGGAAACTGGAGAAAATACACTCTCATGGGAGATTTGTTTGCTATTGAAAATTACCGCTGGGGGTTTAAAGATGGCACCAACCGGTATTTTAATTTAAACGGAGACCTGGTAAAAGAAGAAAACTGGCGGGCATTAAATCCCGATAAGGAGTACGATACATTGGATGTGGAAGATGTAACCAACCCCGGAAACTATACCACGGTAATTGTAAAAAATGAAGGGGCTTCTCTTAAGCATGGTGTGTGGAAATATTATGGCGGTGGTGGTTTTGTAAGCAAAACAGAGTTTTGGCAAATGGGTAAGCTGGATGAAAGCGATGGCATCTCCAAAACCAAACCAAAACCAGTTTCAGATAGTGCCAATACAAAAAAGCCCAAGCCTAAAGAAGTGCTGGATTTTGAAAAGAAAAATGCCGGCAAGAAAAAAGTAAAAGTAAGAGACGGCAGTGTGGGGTATTAATAAGCAAATACATTATCAAATTATAAAAGCGGCCAAAGCCGCTTTCAATAGTTGTACCCAGGACTCCGATTGAATCGGAGCAAGAGCATTGCTGCCCATCCCGATTTTTAATCGGGACGTGTCTGCCATTCCACCACCAGTTTATGAATATAAGTTCTGCTTTTCATTTTCTTGATACGTCTTTCTTCGGCCATTGCTTCCTGCTCGGTAGAAAATTCTTTTTGAGCCAGCAAAGAATAAGGCTGGCAATTTTTTGTGGCGGTGACTTTTCCTTGATTGTGTTTGGTTGCTAAACGAAGGGTTGGGTTTGCAGAAAACCCTACATAATACTTATTGCATTTTTGAGAGTAAAGTATGTAAACATAAAACATACTGTAGTTCTTTAAAATTGAGCCAATAAAAAAAGCGGCCAAAGCCGCTTTCAATAGTTGTACCCAGGATGGGAGTTGAACCCACACGAGCATTGCTGCCCACAGGATTTTAAGTCCTGCGTGTCTACCAGTTCCACCACCCGGGTAACAATAATTTTAAGAGCAAATCACCCGAGAGCATTGCAGCCCATCCCGATAATTAATCGGGACGTGTCTACCAGTTCCACCCCCCGGGTAACAATAATTTTGCACAGAACTAGTCTGAACAAAAAAGGTGTGACGTGTCACACCTTTTAGTCTGGAGCGGAAGACCGGGCTCGAACCGGCCACCCCGACCTTGGCAAGGTCGTGCTCTACCAAATGAGCTACTTCCGCATTATTAAAAGAACTATTTTTTTGGGACTGCAAAAATAGGGATTAAACCATCTCTGCAAAATATTTTTTCAAATTTATTTATACTTCGGAGTGTATAAAGTATTGTCTGGCACACTTACTTCTGGCTTGCCTTTATAGCGATGCGTGTATAAACCATAACAACCGCCTAATACAAACGCCACCACACAAAACACCTGTAAATAAAAAAGAAATACAGATGAATTAACCCAACTGCGGGTAAAATCTTTTGATACTGTTTCTGTTTGTTCTGTATGAGCCATAATTATCTGATTTGCTGTGCAAAAATATAGTTTCAGTCTTAATTATCCTTCTTTGTTCTCCACAATTTCTGAAAATCTTGTTTTGCCTAAAACAAAATGCTTCCAAACAACGCTGCTATAAAGCATTCCTGCTAATTTTCCCCGCCTGCTCACCGGAAAAATGCTTTTATTTCTACTGAATAATATCCATTTTATAAAACTCAGGTGAGCTTTAAAAATGGCTACAAAGTAATTGGATTGGCCGGCCAGTAAACTTTTCCAGGCGCTGATAGCATCCAGCAAAAACCTAAAAGGAAGTTTCCACAACAATTGTGCAACTGGCAGGTTTTTACAAAGCATTATCAGGTTATTTCTGAAATTAAGATACACTTTGCGCTGATTGCCTTTGGGCAGGGTGCCCCCGCCAACATGATAAACCACGGCAGCAGGGCAAACCATAATGCTGTACCCTGCTAGTTGCATTCTCCAGCATAAATCAATTTCTTCCATATGGGCAAAATAGTATTCATCCAGCCCGCCACATTGATGGTAAACAGTTGCTCTTACCATCATTGCTGCACCACTGGCCCAAAATACTTTGGAAGCTTTATCATATTGCCCATTATCTTCTTCACAAATATCAAAAACACGGCCCCGGGCAAAGGGATACCCTAAATAGTCCAACCAGCCCCCGGCAGCACCGGCATATTCAAAACTGCTTTTATTTTGCTGCATTAAAATTTTTGGCTGGCAGGCAGCTACCTCTTGGTTTTGTTGCATGCAGGCTACCAAAGGTTGCAGCCAATTTGGGGTAACTTCAACATCAGAATTCAGCAGCACATAATACTCAGCGTTTACCTGCTTTAATGCTTTGTTATAGCCTATAGAAAAGCCATAGTTTTCTGGCAAACGAATAATTTCAACAAGTGGGTAATGTTGTTGCAGGTATTGTATGCTATCATCTGTAGAAGCATTATCTGCCACCACTACTTTATAATTGCTGTATGCAGTATTTAAAACAGAAGGTAAAAACTGTTGCAGGTAATGGCGGCCGTTCCAATTAAGTATTACTATTGCTACACTGGGTTCCAATGCGGTTGATTATTTGTTGAAATCGGGCTCAAAAATAAGCGATGCGGCATATACTATGAAATGAACTTATTATACTTGCTTAACCGGAGCCTTGCTGTTGAACTGAGCGTAGCAAGGATGTGTAACCGGAGCGGTGTGGCTGGTTACAACAAATTATTTAAGCATCGACTTGATTTCATTCAGTTTTAACAGGGCCTCTACTGGTGTGAGGCGGTTGATGTCGATACCTTCCAGCAGGGTTCTGATGTCTTTAAAAGTATCGCTGTGCGCATCAAAAATAGACAGCTGAAATTTTGGAGCAGTAATTTTCTTCATTTCATGCCCAATGGAATCATCCACATGCTTTTCTTCCAGTTGTTTTAATATTTCATTGGCACGCTGCAGCAAAGCGGGGGGCATGCCGGCCATTTTGGCCACATGTATACCAAAACTATGGGTGCTGCCGCCCGGCGCCAGTTTGCGCAGAAAAATGATTTTATTACCCACTTCTTTATTGGTGATATGGTAGTTTTTTATGCGGGGTAATTTGTTCTCCAGTTCATTCAGCTCGTGGTAATGGGTGGCAAACAATGTTTTGGGCTGGTGGTTGCTGTTATGTAAAAATTCTGCAATGCTCCAGGCAATAGAAATGCCATCGTAAGTGGATGTGCCACGGCCAATTTCATCTAACAGCACCAGGCTTCGTTCTGTAAGGTTATTAATAATACTGGCTGTTTCATTCATTTCCACCATAAAGGTAGATTCTCCGCCGCTGAGATTATCGCTGGCACCAACCCGGGTAAAAATTTTATCGGTTAAAGGTATTTGCGCATCCATGGCCGGTACAAAACTACCCATATGTGCCATTAGTGTTATTAAAGCGGTTTGCCGCAATAAAGCGCTTTTACCACTCATATTGGGCCCTGTTAAAATAATAATTTGCTGGGCTGCGGGGTCTAATTCAATATCATTGGTAATATATGCTTCACCCGGCGGCAGGTTTTGTTCTATTACCGGATGGCGACTGTCTTTAATACTCAAAGCAACGCCTTCGTGCAGGGTGGGTTTTTTATAATTGTATTGCACCGCATTAGCCGCAAAGCAAATAAGGCAATCTATAATGCCTAAAATAGTGCCATTGGTTTGCATGGGGGCAATATAATCCTGCAGCTCAGTCAGCAACTTTTCATACAACTGTAATTCTATGGCCAGTATCTTCTCTTCGGCACCGGTAATTTTTTCTTCGTACTCTTTTAACTCAGGAGTAATATAGCGTTCTGCATTGGCCAGTGTTTGCTTGCGTATCCAACTGGCTGGTACTTTGTTTTTATGCGAGTTGGTTACTTCTAAATAATATCCAAATACATTATTGTAACCTATTTTTAAAGAGTTGATACCGGTAACCTCTGCTTCTTTTTGTTGCAGGCGGGCCACATATTCTTTGCCACCATGTGCTATCATCCGCAGTTCATCCAGGCTGGCGTCAATCCCTTCTTTAATAACACCGCCTTTGTTAGCCGCTGCGGGTGGATTTTCAGCAATTTCTTTTTCAATTTTTGCGGCAATGTATAAACAGGGGTTTAATGCATCTGCCAGCCGGTTCAGGTACTCGTTGCCAGCCGTTGTGCATAATTGCTTAATAGCAGCAATGTTTTGCAAGCCCTTTGCCAACTGTGCCACTTCCCGCGGATTAATTTTTTTCATGGGTATCTTACTCACCAATCGTTCTACATCTCCGCACTGTTTAATATGGTGTACCAGTTTATTACGCAGGTCCACTTCTTTTATAAAGTATTCAACAAGGTTCAGGCGCTCGTTAATTTTTAATCTATCTTTTAATGGCAGCACAATCCACCGTTTAATTAAGCGGCCACCCATGGGCGAAACGGTATTGTCCAGCACTTTCAAAAGATTATTTCCGTTTTCTGCACCGCTGCCAATCAGCTCCAGGTTTCTTATGGTAAAACGGTCCATCCACAAATAGTCTTCTTTATTAATGCGGTGGATGGCGGTAATATGCTGCAGGTTGGGGTGCTCGGTATCTTTCAGGTAATGCAAAACAGCACCTGCGGCAACAATACCGGCATGCATGTCTTCAATACCAAAGCCTTTTAAAGAATGAGTTTGAAAATGTTTTAATAAGCTTTCTGTGGCATACGCCTCTTCAAACAACCAGCTTTCTAATGTGTAGGTATAAAACTTAACACCAAAAGTTTCTTTAAAATATTTCTGGTAACTGCGCTGAAAAATTACTTCGGCTGGTTTCAGCGTCTGCAACAGTTTATCAATATATTCTGTATTGCCTTCGGCTACAAAAAACTCACCGGTGCTGATGTCTAAAAACGCAATACCAGCACTGGTTTCTGTAAAATGAATACCTGCTAAAAAATTATTGCTGTTATGTTCTAATAATTTATCGTTGGTGGCCACACCCGGCGTTACCATTTCTGTAACGCCTCTTTTCACAATACCTTTAACGGTCTTGGGGTCTTCCAACTGATCGCAAATAGCCACACGGTAACCGGCCTTTACCAATTTATGCAAATAGGTATCCAATGCATGGTGCGGAAAACCTGCCAATTCAGAAGAGGCAGCGGCACCGTTATTTCTCTTGGTTAATGTAATGCCTAACACTTTAGAGGCAATAATCGCATCCTCCCCAAATGTTTCATAAAAATCACCCACCCTAAACAGCAATACAGCATCCGGATATTTTTGTTTTATAGCCCGGTGTTGCTGCATTAATGGAGTATCACTTGCTGCTTTTGCCATGGCGGCAAATATAATTGCTTTGCCAGCTACCTAAATTAATTACCAACTCTTTGTGGAGAAATTGGGGAATTTATGTAGCCAGCAGTTGTGGGTACAGCAGCATCGTTGCGTCGCACCCTTCAGCAGCATAGCAATGGTTAACGGGTGCTATGCTTTGCGGCTTATTTTCTAAACATATATTGTGTGGCTGGTAATAAGTATCTATTTTTATTTTTCAATAATTCCTCATGATACGCTTGCTTGCCTTTGTAATGATACTGGGTTGTTGTAACCCGCTTGCTGCACAAACTGTGGCGCTCACATCTTCTAACCTCCCCATCATTATTATTAATACCAATGGGCAGGAAATACCCGATGATCCAAAAATTACTGCAGATATGGGCATTGTTTACAATGGCACCGGCCAGCGCAACAATATCACCGACCCTTTCAATCATTACAACGGTAAAATAGGCATTGAAATACGGGGGCAATCTTCGCAGATGTTTCCCATGAAATCGTATAGCATCGAACTAAGAGACAATGCCGGAGCTTCAGTAGATAAATCCCTTTTTGGTTTGCCTAAAGAAGCAGATTGGGTATTGTATGCTCCCTATACCGATAAAACACTGATGCGAAATTTTCTGGCCTATACCATGAGCCGGGAGATGGGGCATTGGGCCGCCAATTGCCGTTTTGTAGAAGTAATGGTTAACGGAGATTACAAAGGCATTTATGTTTTTATGGAGCGTATTAAAAGAGGTAGTGGCCGGGTAAATATTCCTAAGCTGAACGCAACAGATATTGCCGGCGATGCCGTAACAGGTGGCTACATCTTCAGCCTGGATAAAGAACCCAATGGCTGGTACTCCTCTTACGCAACACCCAATGCAGCTACAACTAATAATAAACGGCAATTTTCTTATGTATACCCCAAGCCAGAAAATATAGTACAGGCGCAAAAAGATTACCTGAAAGCATATGTAGACAGCTTTGAAAATACGCTTGCCGGTTCAAATTTTCAGGATCCTGTAAATGGAGTAAGACGCTATGCAGATATTAACTCTTTTATAGACTATTTCATAGTAAATGAAATAAGCCGCAATGTAGATGGCTATCGTCTCAGCACCTATATGTACAAAGACAGGGCCAGCAAAGGTGGTAAAATAGTAGCCGGCCCTGTATGGGATTATGACCTTGCATTTAGAAACGCAGATTACTGCTCTGGCAGTAATACCAGTGGTTGGGCGTATGAGTTTAATTTGGTATGTCCGGCAGATGGAGCAGGGTTAATACCCTTTTGGTGGAACCGTTTCCTTCAAAATGATACTGCTTTTCAGGCCGCATTGCGCTGCCGTTGGAAGCAGGTACGGCAAACCACTCTCAGTGAAAGCCGTATTAATACACTGATTGATTCAGTGGTGGCACTTACAAACGAGGCAAGAGGCCGTCATTTTCAACGCTGGCAAATTTTAGGTAAGTATGTGTGGCCAAACCCACAGCCCATTGCCAGTACTTACGATGCTGAAATAGATTACCTGAAAACATGGCTGCGCAACCGTACAAAATGGATAACCGATAACTTACCCAATACCGGCAATTGTTTTGATTACCCCGCTACCGCCAGTAGTTCGTTTATTGCATTGCTGTTGCCCAACCCGGTTACGGCGGCTACAAAGTTCTCAGTACAGTCAAGAATTAACCAAACCCTGCAATTAAAAGTATATTCCATGCAAGGCCAGTTGGTGCAGCAGCAAACAATAAATGTGGTTGCAGGTATGAATTCTATACCATTTACACCCGGTAACTGGCAACGGGGTGTTTACCTGATTAGTTTGCAATCTGCCAGTGGCGAAAAATTTTCTAAGAAAGTTTTAGTGCAATAAAAAATTAAGAAGAAGGATACGCGTAGTATAAAAATCCAGGTTGCTCTATATTTGCGCCATGCGTAAACTAAGCATGGATGAATTGGGCCGTAAAACGGTGGAAGAATTTAAAGAAGCAGAAAAGCTGCCTGTAATTGCTGTATTAGAAAATGTGCGCAGCGCTTATAATGTAGGCAGTGTATTAAGAACCGCTGATGCTTTTTTACTGGCAGCGGTTTATACTACCGGATACACCCCACACCCCCCTCACAAACAAATTGATAAAACGG
>JANRMC010000175.1:0-3134 GCA_033761915.1 Flavihumibacter sp. | reverse complement strand
GGGCAGCAGTATAAACATACTGTGTTTTATAGTTGCCGGGTGCTGGCTGGTTTACACACTGTATCTTTTTTATGATATTAAAAGGATGATGCCCGAATTTTTTCCCTGGTGGAAAGGAGGGAGTATGAAAGAGGGGTTTAGTAATCTGGGCAAATCTTTTATACTTACGGTGAATGGGTTTATTGAGCAATTTAGTCTGAATGGTATATTGGTATTTATTGCCAGTATTGTTGGCGTTTTAAAAGTACCTGCTTTTACAACCTTGCGCACCATTGGTAATACTTTTACACAGGCAACCACCATTGTACTCAATCCGTTGATTCCGGACTTAATCCGCTTTCATGTAAAGGGAGAATATGACAAAATCAGTACGATAATTGTAGCCAATTGGTTCATCAGCGGTCTTATTGTAAACCTCCCTTTACTATTATTAACGCCATTTATAGCCCCTTTGTTTAACTGGTGGACGAAAGGATTAGTGGCATTTGATCTTGTTTTATACCTCACCATTACTTTAAGTATTTCATTAGTGAATTACGGAAAAACCTTTGTAGTCTACCTTACCGGTATTAATAATTTGAGAGCACTGACCGTAATTACATTTTCGAGGTTTGCTATTGTTTTTTTATTAGGACTTCCTCTGTTAAGAGCGTATGGCTTAAGAAGTCTTGGCTGGTCTTTTCTGTTGGCAGAAATTGTTTCTTCCGTGATTATACCGTTTCTGTTTGTTAAAATGCAAATGTCCAGAGAGGGTGTGCATTTTACCAGAAAAGAGTTGGGATTGTCTTTATTGCCGGTATTGTTGCTGGCAACCTACTACCTGCTTTTTTATTATTTCCAGGGGCTGCTGCTGGCAACGGTTTTTGCCTTGTTGCTGATATTGGTATTGTGGTTACAATGGAAATCGCTCTCAGAAAATGTAAGGGCAAGGCTGCTTAGTTTTGTACCTGCATCTGTAAGAAAGTAAAAGTTTATTTAAGATTTACTGTTAACTGGTGCGACGCAACAATGCTGCCAGAACTACTGAAGCTGACTTACCAAAAAATTGAATTAATAAATAAAATGGTGACATTAATTTGCCCGGAAAGAAAAATACCGCTTGCGTTTGAAAATAATGCATGGAGAAGTGCAGATGGTTTATCGGTTTACCCGGTTGAAGAAAACGTAGTGCGTTTTTTATCTGTGAAAGATGATTTCTATGAAGGTGCTTACCTCAACAGGATACATTTTTTACCGGGTGCTGAAAGCTGGTGGCGTGCCTGGCCTTTATGGCTGATAAGTAATGGCTATTTATGGGAGGTTCGCAGACAATTTGCCAAAGGAAGCTTGTTACTGGAACTGGGTTGTGCAAGTGGTGTTGATTATTTTGGCAGTCGTTTTAATATGATTGGCCTTGATCTTTCTTTTCAATCGTTAAAAGGATTGCACAATTATAAGATGGGATTGCAGGCAGATGCTACTAAACTGCCTTTGCCGGATGCATCGGTAGATGGGGTCATCAGTTCGTATTTTTGGGAGCATATTCCACCACCGGTAAAAGAATTGATGTTGCAGGAATTTAAACGGGTATTAAAACCGGGAGGCAAAATTGTTTTTTTATACGATGTAACTACCAATAACACGGTTGTAAACCTGATAAAGAAAAATGACATAAACAGGTATAATGAACTTTTTTTGGATGGAGATGGGCATTTTGGTTACGAAACACCAATTGAAAATAAAGCCCGTTTTATTAAAGCGGGGTATAAAGTCATAACACATTTTGGGATGGAGCGTACTTGTTTACAATCCAACTCAGTTTTTGAAAAATTGCGTCATTTAAATGGTTTTGCAGGCTTTGTTGGAAAGCTGGGTTATGCAATTAGTGCCGGCCGTATAAAAGGCTATCTGTATACTTTTTTTGTGAGGCTTACCGATGAAACATGGGGTCGGTTGTTGGGCATCTCAAAATCGAGAATTATAATAAGCGTTTTACAAGTTAAAAAATGAAGATACTGCTTGCAGGAAGAAGGTATACCGAGAGTTTTGCGTTGCATATTGCGGAAACTTTTGAGGAAATGGGGCATACAGTATTTGTATTTGAACCCGGTATAAAAACAGGCCAGGCTAAAAGTCCTTTGCATCATAAATACATTCAGGCCAAAACACAAATTCATACTATCTATAAGCAAACTGCCTGGGGAAGAGAAGCAGCTTTTAAAGCATTTAAAAAACAGGTAGTTCAGTTTAAGCCAGAGCTTGTGGTGGCTTGTCATGATTTTTTAACACCAGAAGAAGTAGCATGGTTAAAGACCACTTTCAGGTGCAAAGTGGTACTTTGGTTTCCGGACGCTATCAGCAATTTTGGAAAAGCTATGTTTTTAAACGCCGCATATGATGCGTTGTTTTTTAAAGAACCTTTTGTGGTGGATGTTTTAAAACGTGAGCTGAATAAGAACGTTTTTTATTTGCCGGAATGCTGCAATCCTAAATATCATAACAAAGTAACGGTTACTACAGAAGATTATAATAAATACGGATGTGATATTACCACAGCTGGAAATATGCATACGGCAAGAGCGTCTTTTTTTAAACTGCTTGCTGGGTATGATATTAAAATTTGGGGTAACCCGGCCCCGGCCTGGATGGATACAGAAGGGATTGAGGCTATGATACAAAACCGCTTTGTAAGTAATATAGAAAAAAGCAAAGCGTTTGCCTGCAGTAAAATTGTGCTGAATACCATGCACCCAACAGAAATAGCAGGAGTGAACGTGCGGTTATTTGAAATAGCGGCAACGGATAGTTTTCAGATATGTAACCACCGCGATGGATTGCCCGACTTACTGATACCGGGCAAAGAAATTATTTGTTTTAAAACCATTGATGAATTGCGAGAACTGATTGCTTACTACCTGGTGAACGATGCGGAGAGAAAGCAAATTGCAACGGCTGCCTATACCAGAACGCAAAAGGAACATACCTATACCATACGATTGCAGCATTTACTGAACTGCATCCATTTATAATGCATTATATAGTTTATTTATTACTGGTTTTTTTATTTGCACTGGTTCCATTTAAAGAAGGAACCAATCTTAATTTTTATATTCTTACTGTATTGCTGATTATTTTTAATGCTATACAGTTACGCA
>JANRMC010000174.1:0-16582 GCA_033761915.1 Flavihumibacter sp. | reverse complement strand
GCCGGCACCGGCAGCAGCAACACTGGAGATACCTATAGTTTTGGCGCGGCTTCTAATACAGAAAGAGCTTTGGGCGGAGTTTTATCGGGCAGCCTTACACCAACTATTGGTGCAGGGTTTACCAATAATACCGGCAGTGTTATTACAGCTATTACCATCAGCTTTACCGGCGAGCAATGGCGTTTGGGCGCCACCGGCCGTAACGACCGGTTAGACTTTCAATACAGCACCGATGCCACCGGTTTAAGCGGCGGCACCTGGACAGACATAAACAACCTTGATTTTACTGCACCCAACAGCACAGGTACGGTTGGTGCTTTTGATGGCAATGCAACAGCTAACCGCACCGCCATTACTTTTCAAATTACAGGTTTAAATATTGCCAATGGTGCCACCTTCTATATTCGCTGGAACGATTCTAATGCCAGTGGTGCAGATGATGGTTTGGCCATTGATGATTTTACTATTGCCACCACAACCGGCGTGGCCACACAGGCTACCATTACTGCAGGTAACAATGCCGTGGAAGGTGGTGCTAACGGAACATTTACAGTTAACTTAAGCAGCCCCGCCCCTGTGGGTGGTGTTACTGTTAACTACAGTTTTTCTGGTACTGCTACTTTAACTACAGATTATACAGATGCTTTAAGCGGAAGCATTACAGTTATACAAGGTGCCAGCACTGCTACCATAACCGTGGTTGCGGTTGATGATGCAACCGGAGAATTAACGGAAAGTATTACCTGTACTTTAACCGGTGCCAATAATGGTTATACAGTAGGTAGCCCATCTGCAGCATCTGTTAATTTAATTGATAATGATGTTACCTCTTTATACAACTTTACTTTTGCTGCCTGCAGCGGCACTTTAAGCGATGGCTTCACCGCACAATCTGTTACCGGCGCAGAAGCATGGGCTTGTACCACTTTTGGCCAAACCACCAATGCAGTTGAAATGAATGGCTTTAATGGCTCTGCACTGGATAATGAAGACTGGCTGGTTTCTCCCGCCCTTGATTTATCAACAGCAAACATTCCATTACTGTCTTTTTACAGCAAAACAAAGTTTGTGGGTCCGCAACTGCAATTATTTATTACCACCAACTATACAGGCAATGTAAGCACCACTGTTTGGACAGAGCTGAATGGCCGTTTTCCGGAAGCACTTTCTAATACATGGAGACTTTCTAACGACATTGATTTATCTGCATACAAACAAGCCAATGTGCGTATTGCATTTAAATACACCTCATCTCCTGCTGCCGGCGCCTCCCGCTGGAATGTGGATGAGATTAATATTATTAATGCAAGCGCAGCACCTGCACCCGTTATTACCAACTTCACCAAATTTGTAGATACCCGCGATACCACATTTGGTAATACCAGTCTGGCTCGCACCTTTACCTTTAGGGCAGAGAACCTGGCCGGTAACTTAACCGTTACTGCACCCACCGGTTTTGAACTGAGTAAAGATGGCAACACCTATAACAACAGCATTAACTATACCACCGTTGAAGCAAACAGCCAGCAATTAACCACCTACCTGCGTTTAAATCCTTTAGCTATTAACCAGGGTTATAATGGTTTCTTAAACTTTAGCAGTACTGGTTTAAATACCAACCTGGTATTTGCAAAAGGCAACTCATACCCCCGTGGCAATACATTAAACATTGTAAACTGGAATATTGAATGGTTTGGCGGCTCTCAGGGCCCTGCCGATAACCAGTTGCAGGAAGACAATGTGGTAACCGCTATGAATTTTATGGATGCAGACATCTATGCCTTAGGTGAAATTGTTGACGAAACGCGTTTGCAAAGTTTAACCACCCGCCTGGCTAATGGCCCGTGGGCATATAAAATAAGCTATTACTGTTCTGGCGGCACCACAGCCGGTACCTGTGCCTCTTCTCAAAAACTGGCATTCTTATACAAAACCAGCGTGGTAACCAATGTTACTGCAGACCGCGCCATGATGGTTAGCAGCGCCAGCGCCAATACCAATTTTGCCAGTGGCCGTTTGCCTTTTTTAATGACCGCTACCGTTACTAAAAATTCACCGGCACGCACCATTCACTTTATAGCACTGCACGCAAAAGCAGGCGATACACAATCTGATTACGACCGCCGCTTTGCAGGCGCCACCGAATTAAAAGACACATTAAACGCCAGCTTCAGCAACGCCAATGTTATTATACTGGGCGATTTTAATGATGACCTTGATTCTACTATTACAACCGCAGTATCTCCAAGAATTACTTCTTATGATGCTATTGTAAAAGATTCGGTAGACACAGATAGCTATGTTTCCACTTCATTAGCCATCAGCCGTTTCGATTTAAACTCTACTTATAACAACGATGCCATGGTTGACCACTTAATAATGTCTAACGAACTGGCCATTGCATATGTAGGTCTTTCTTCATCATTGCTGAGCGATATTGGCACCCGTGCCGGCATTGCTAATTTCAGCACCACCACTTCAGACCACTTTCCGTTAATGACACGTTTTGATCTGAGTGTTGCCCTGCCTGTTAAATTGAACAGCTTTGGCGCTGTAAGAAATAACGAAGCCGTTGTGGTTAACTGGAAATCGGCCGAAGAAATAAACAGTAAAGATTTTACAGTTGAACACTCTATTGATGGCCGCAACTTTACGGCTATTGCTACCGTTGCTGCAAAAGGCACTGCCAGCACCTATAGCATTACCGATAACACACCTGCCACCGGCAATAACTTTTACCGTTTAAAAATGACTGATAAAGATGGTCGTTTTGAATACTCAAAAGTGGTGAAGGTAAACTTCAGCAAAAACTTTTCTGTACGCATTACACCTAACCCGGCAAGCACTGTTATTAATGTAGCGGTGTTTAATGCCGCAGATGCTGTAACCGTGCAACTGATTGATGGCACTGGTAAAATAGTAAAGCAGCAACGCCTTACTAACCTGCAGCAAAACACCAGTATAGATGTACAGGGTTTGGCAAAAGGCATTTATACCGTTAAACTGGTAAGCAATGCTGCCATTACCACAGAAAAAATTATGATTCAATAAGTTTTTTATACAGTTTAAAATAATAAGGCCCCGCTGTTGCGGGGCTTTATTATTTTGTAGCCAGCTGCAGTAATACTATTCAGCAGCCGTTGCGTCGCACAGTTGTGCAGAAGAAAAGGTATCAGCTAAAAGGTATAAGGTGTATAGCTTTAACCCCTATACCCTTTACCCCAGTTGAAGTGTGCGATGCAACGGTGATGCCATGATCCCAAACGTTCGGGACAAATGCCGGTTACCAAAACTTGTTTTCATTTTTGCAGCTTTATTTATCTTTAAGCAAACAACCAACCAATGAAATATATTTTTTTATTACTGGCCACTGCCTGTTGCAGTATAGCCAATGCACAACTGCGCCTGCCATCCGTTCTCTCATCTGGCATGGTATTACAACAAAACGATTCGGTAAGCATCTGGGGCTGGGGTTATACCAGTTTAGAAACCACGGTTACCACCAGTTGGGATAATAAAACCTATACCGATAAAATAAACAGCCTGGGCAAATGGAAAGTGCGTATTAAAACACCTGCAGCCGGTGGGCCATACACCATTACAATTTTTAGTGGCGGGCATAGCATTGCATTAACTGATGTTTTGATTGGGGAAGTATGGTTATGCAGCGGGCAAAGTAATATGGAATGGAGTTTTTATAATGGCGCTAAATTTATTAAAGAAGAGTTTGCCACCTGCTATACTAATAATTTACGCTTTTACCATGTGCCGCGTTTTGCCGCAGCATACCCGCAGGAAGATGTTAAGGCCAACTGGCAGGTTTGTGATAGTAATAGTTTAAAAGGCTTTAGCGCTGTTGGTTATTTTTTTGGCAAACGTTTGCAGCAGCAATTAAACGTGCCCATTGGTTTAATTAATGCCAGCTGGGGCGGCACCCCTGCAGAAACATGGGCAATGGCCAGTAGTATTTACAGCGATGCCACATTAAAAGCGGCTGCAGAAAAAATGAAAGAAGTGCCATGGGGGCCTGTAGCCCCCGGGTATTTATATAATGGAATGCTTTACCCGGTAAGTAATTTTCCGATTGCAGGTGCCATATGGTACCAGGGAGAGAGCAATGTAGGTGCTTATGATACGTATACAAAACTGTTAACTACTATGGTGGATAGCTGGCGTAATACCTGGAAAAAAGAATTTCCGTTTTATTATGTGCAGATAGCGCCTTACAATTATGGCAGCGATAATATTTACGGTGCATTACTAATGGAGGCACAAACAAAAGCGCAGCAACATAAAAAAATGGGTATGGTGGTTATTACCGATCAGGTGGATACGGTTGCAGATATACACCCCAGCGATAAAAGACAGGTAGGTGCCCGCCTTGCCAACTGGGCCCTGGCTGATACCTATGGCAAAGACAATATTGTTTACAAAAGTCCGGCCCTGGAATCTTACCAGATTACAAAAGACAAAGTAGAACTTGTTATTGGTAACACACCTACCGGACTCATGAATAAAGGCAAAACGGTAATTGGCTTTTACATTGCAGGGGCCGATAAAAACTGGCAACCCGCCACAGCTACTATTAATAACAATAAAATACTGGTAAGCAGTAAAGCTGTAAAAGAGCCTTTGTATGTACGGTATGGTTTCACCAATACACTCATTGGTTCTGTTTTCAGCAAAGAAGGTTTACCACTTTGCCCTTTCAGAACAGATAATGATTAATTTTCAACATACATTTTTATTATATGGAAGTAACCTCACCATGGACTTTAGTAAGAAAAATTACGTTTCGGTTTCTATTTATTTACCTGGTTTTAATGATGGACATTTTCAACTGGCTAAGCCAGGTGCCGGGGTTAAACACAGTGTTAGGCTTTATTCAAAAAGGGTTTGAATGGGTAGTGCATAAAAGCAATGCATTGTTTTTTCATGTAAAAGATGAATTGGTGATGCCGAATGGAAGCGGTGATACTTCGTTTAATTGGGCTCAGGTTTATTTATACTTGTGTGTGGCTGCGGCTGGAACAATTATCTGGACTATTGCAGACCGTAAAAGAATGAATTACACAAAACTGAATTACTGGTTTTGTACAGCGTTACGGTTCTATATATCCTGCATGTGCTTTTTATATGGCATTATAAAACTGTTTCTGCAACAAATGCCGTTTCCTAACAACAGCCAATTAGCCACATCACTAGGCGACTTTTTACCAATGCGCTTATCATGGATGTTTATGGGCTATTCATCCACTTACCAGTTTTTTTCAGGTATGATGGAAGTAATAGCCGGTCTGTTTTTAATTTTCAGGCGTACAACCACATTGGGTGTTACAATAGCATCCGGCGTATTTATTAATGTAATGATGCTAAACCTGAGCTATGATATACCCGTTAAATTATTTTCTATACACCTAACATTAATGTGCTTTTATCTTTTAGCACAGGATGCCCCACGACTTTATAATTTTTTTATTCGCAACGGTGCGGTAGAAGCATGCAATGTGTATCAACCCTATTTTACAAAGAAATGGCTGCGCATCAGCCGAATTGTTTTGAAGATAATTTTTATACTAATTGCAGTTATAGTACCAATTGCAGAGGCTATAAGCTATAAAGAAGATAACTCCGCTAAGAAACTTATTATTACACCGGGTGTGTATGAGGTAACCTATTTTGTTAAAGGCCGCGATACGCTGCCACCGCTCATAACAGACAGTGTGCGCTGGCAGGATTTTATAATTGATGGCCGCAATAGCGGCAGCATTAAAACAACGGATACTTTATTCAGGAAAAGATACAACCGGGCTTATTTTAATTATCGGATTGATACAAGTGCACAAACCATCGGGTTTATGAAATTTCCGGGCGATACCAGTTTTCTTTTTAATGCCCGCTTTCAACAACCAGACACGCTCACGCTGCAGTTATTTACTGTTTACAAATCAGATTCTTTATTTGTACAACTAAAACGAACAAAACGGCAGTTTCAATTAGCAGAACGGCAGTTTCACTGGCTTAGTGAAGCAAATCGTTAACATAAAACCCGGCAATGCCGGGTTTTATGTTACAAGAACTATTACCCGGCTTATTTATAAATAAATAATACTTTTACGTAAACACCGGCAGTGATTATAACTATTAATACCACTTATCAACGCATTATTACCATTACGCTTCTGGTGGTGGTAATTTGGGCGGCCTGGCCGGGCAGTTTATATTTTGTGAACGATGACTACCTGCATATTCCACAATTGGGTGAAGGGCTATTTGTAAACACGCATTTTGTACGGCCCGTGGCAGAGTTTACCATCTGGTTAGATTATACCATCTGGGGTAAAAATGCTACTGGTTATCATATTACCAATCTTGCCATCCATTTAGTAAATACTTTATTACTTTTTTATTTTTCTAAACTGTTTTTTACCCGTTGCACCGGTTGGGGAAAAAAACAAATACAAACCGGCGCCTGGTTAATGAGTGTTTTGTTCCTGGTATTTCCCTTTCATGCAGAAGCAATTTTTTGGATACTGGGCCGCGGGGCCAGCCTGTCTTTTTTATGGATGCTGCTTTCATTAATAGGTTATTTACAAACAGAAAAAAAACAAACCCGTATTTATTTATCATACCTGTTTTTTTTACTGGCACTGTTTACTTATGAAAGCAGTTATATATTCCCTTTTTTAGTTTTAATTATTGCAGCTATTAATGCCGGGTTGGATTCAGCAAAACTGAAACGATGGAATATTGCCGGCTTTTTTGTGCTTTTGATTGTTGTGCTGGGATGGCGTGTTTTTACCACAGGCAAACTGGTGGATAGTTACGAAGCAGGAAATGTTTTAAATTTTAACCTGGGCACACTGGCATATAATGCCAATGCATTGCTGGCCCGTTCTTTTATTATGCCTTTGCAAAGCAGTATATGGATGATTATATGCTATGTGCTGGTATTGGCCTGCATTGGCTTTGTAATGTATGTACTGTATCAATTAAACCGTAACCTGTATAAATTAACCTGGGTTTTGCTGGGGGCATTTGTGGTTTCTATCTTACCCGTTATTTCAAAAGGAATAGACACCCATGATGGAGAAGGGGGCCGCTTTTTATACCTGCCCTCACTTTTTATACTGTTGCTGTTACTGATGTGTTGTATACGCATCATCCGGTCTCCGATAATAAGAAGCTGTGTGTTGGTGGGTATTGGTTTTTATTATACGGTTTGCTTTATCAGTTTTTCACAGGAGTATAAGCAAGCCTCTCTTATTGCCCGCAGCAGTTTTAATCAATTACAGGCTGATAAGCAGTTTAAGAAAATATACCTGCAGCAATTGCCCACCCAATATAAAGGTGCTTTTATTTTCCGCTCTAACTTTACGGAAGGCTTGCAATGGATTTGCCCGGGCCTGCATGCCGATAGCATTGTACTGCTTTCTAAGAAAGAAATTATTGAAAGAAGTCCGGCCTACAAAACTATTGTACCCCCACCGGCAATTAACAGTTTTATGGTTTCAGATAGTAGTGGCCGTGTATACACATTTATTCCCGGACAGCACTTACTATTACATTGGAAAGATTCCAGCTTTCAGATAATGCAATAACACATGAAATATCTTTATAAAACAGCTTTTATAATCGGGCTTATTATATTCATTGAATTACTAAAGAAAGGGCTGGACAAATGGTGGCCAATTGCTTCTATTTTTCATCACAACCTTTTAGCCTGCCTGCAGGTGTTGTTATTGCTTTGGTTGCTGGGCGCATTGCTGCTGCAACCCTTGTTTTTTTCTAAAATTATTAATAGACAGTTTAATAAATGGTGGACCCTTAGTTTCATTTTGTTTGTATTAACAGCAGAAATTGTTACCACCTACTTACTGCATCACCCACAGCAAATACCCCAAAAGCTGCGTTTGGTAAGCCGGGATTACTACACCCTTATTCAAAGAAATATTATACAGTATAACCCGGCGTTTGCGGTTTATGACAGTGCCTTGTTTTACACCTTAAAGCCCAATGCCCGTTTTGAATACAGTAATTACGAATTTGCAGATAGCTTTTATACCAATAAAGCAGGCCTGCGTGCCAGCAATGCCGCTTTAACTGCCCCTGAAATTATTTGCCTGGGCGATTCATACACCATGGGTTGGGGTGTTGCTCAAAAAGATTGTTTTGCAGCACTGGTAGAAAAAAACACCGGTATGAAAACACTCAATGCCGGTATTTCAAGTTATGGCACGGTAAGAGAAATGAAATTATTAGAACAGGCAGATACCAGCCAGCTCAAATACATTATACTGCAATACTGCCGTAATGATTTTGTTGAGAACAAACGATACACGATAAGAAATAATCAACTGCCGGTTTCTACCCGGCAGGAATACGACTCGGTTACAGCCGTACACTACTGGAGCACTTTCTATTTTCCGGCAAAACATTTTGTTACCATGAGTAAGCTGCAGATTTCTACTACAATTGCTAACCGTCTAAAGAAAAGCAGTAATCTGCCAGATACCAGCTATAAAGAACTGCAACAGGAAGCTGCTTATTTTTTAAATGTATTGCAGCACAGCAGTATTAATTTCAAGAAAGTAAAACTGCTGTTGCTTGATTTGAATGAGCCTGAAAATACCAATAACCAATTTTTACATCTGGTAGATTCTTTACAGCAAGCCCCCGTTTTTAAAACACAGCTTGGCAATAACCTTATAACCGTGCCGGTTGCGGGTTTATTAAATGAGGATGATTTTTACATACTCGATTATCAGCACCCAAAAGCAAGCGGGCATAAAAAAATTGCGGCACAAATACGAAAGTACCTGCATTAAAATTACGGTTGATGTTTGCACAACCGTTGAAGAGTGCGACGCAAGAATGCTGCTATGAAAATATGCAGCTGATTACCTATCTATTTTTTCTCGGCACGTTTTTTTAATTCTGCAACAGGCATTTTTATTTGCTTACCTACCGGCTTACCATTGCGGTAGCTAACCACTCTTAAATTGGAAGCATCTTTGGGCACCGATAGGGGCTGCGTATAAACCGGGTAAAATTTATCGGGGAAGTTTTCGTCAAAGCTGTAATGCAACACCACATCGTCTATTTGTTTGGTGAGGGTGATTAATAAATTACCTGCTGCATCTTTGCTTACCACAAAACCGGCATCGTACATACTGCGGGAGTAATTAGTTTCTGCAGCATCCAGCCGATTGAAATGCGCTTCTGTTCTTTTGATAAAACTGTTCCAGTCTTTTTTTTCTTTGGGGCTCCAAACAGATTCTGCCACGGCAAGGCCGCGGGGCCATAACATATACTCTGCGTGGCGTACGGTGTGTAAGCGTTCGCTCCATAAATTAGCCTGCCCTCCTAAAATCAGTTTGGGGTCAACACCATCAGGCACGGGTTCAAATTTATACGATTGGTTAAGCAGTAGTCTTGAGTAAGTGGGGGGTTCTGCCACGGGGTCTCCCTGGTATAAATCTACATAGGTATGCGTATTAGGTGTCATTACAACAGGTCGTTTCATTTTAGCAGCTTCTATACCTCCTTTCATACCTCTCCAGCTCATTACTGCGGCGCCTTCTGCCAGGCCACCTTCTAAAATTTCATCCCAACCCATTAGTTGCTTGCCTTTGCTTCTTACAATTTTCTCTACCCGTTTTACAAAATAACTTTGCACCTCGTGCATATCTTTTAATTTTTCTTTCTTCATGAGTCCCGCAACAGCATCGCTTTTTTCCCAATAGCCTTTGTAACATTCATCGCCACCCATATGTATGTAAGGAAAAGGAAATAAAGCGGCCACTTCTTCAAAAACTTTATCCAGGTATTCAAATACTTTTTCATTGGCGGGGCAAAGTGTATTATCAATAGTGCCATAGAACGTGCCGTTACCGGGCCATATCATAAATCGGTCGCCACTGTTAACCATATAGGTACCTGGTGTGCATGAAAGTTCTGGGTAAGCAGCCACCAT
Organism: Flavihumibacter sp.; assembly: GCA_033761915.1. Taxonomy (GTDB): domain Bacteria; phylum Bacteroidota; class Bacteroidia; order Chitinophagales; family Chitinophagaceae; genus JACMLD01. The sequence continues at coordinate 6,606 of JANRMC010000174.1, read as the reverse complement.
GGCCATGCTATGCCCGGGCACATCAATTTCTGGCATAATGTTTACAAAACGTTCTTTGGCATATTGCACCAGTTCCTTTATATCTTCCTGTGTATAGAAACCACCATAGGTTTTAGGCTCGTCGGGTGTGGGTTTGGTAAAGGTGCCCCAATCGCCGGTGCGTTCTGCACGCCATGCCCCAACCGTAGTTAATTTGGGTAAGCTTTTAATTTCTATACGCCAGCCCTGGTCGTCTGTTAAATGCAGGTGCAGCATATTGTATTTATACTTCACCATATTATCTATGAAATCTTTTACCTGTTGTTTGGTAAAAAAATGGCGGCTTACATCCAGCATCAATCCGCGCCAGCCAAAACGGGGGTAATCTGTAATAGTTACCACGGGCATTTGCCAGCTGATGGTTTTATCGGTTACCGGGCTTTTGCTTTCTATTGCCGGCGGTAATAATTGCAGCAGGGTTTGTACCCCATAAAATAAACCTGCAGCGGTATTTGCCTGCACCTGCACATCGTTAGCGGTAACGTTCAACAGGTATCCTTCCTGCCCGATGCCTGCAATATTATTACCCATATGCAGGTGCAATGCGCCATTTATTTTTTCAGCCTGTTCTTTTATGTTATACGGCAACGCGGTAGCCCTTGTTATTTGTGTACCCAGCATTTGTGCAACGGGTACAGCTTCTTTACTGTTGGTTACAATGGTTACCGTTGCAGGCAAAGTAAAAAAGCCCTGGCCCTGTTGCAATTGCACCGGTTGCGGAATAATGGCGGGTGTTGAAGGCTGTGCGCATACAACCAGCCCCAGTATAATACAGATGGTAGCTAAAAAAACATTCTTCATACAAGCAGCATTTATTGAGGCAATGAAATTAATTCATTTAAATTGAACCAGCCCTGCGTTCATACATTTTATGCAGGCGGCAGGCTTAAGAAAAAAAACCCGGCTTTGTTCAATACAAGTGGTTTTCTGTATTTTTAAGAAGCAAGCGATGCCAATGCCATGGCATGAAAAAGGAAACACTATATTTGCCCCATCAAAAAAAACGCAGATGAAAACCTTTATTGTTCCTACTGATTTTTCAGAAACTTCTAAGAACGCGGCCCGTTTTGCGGCCCAGGTAGCGGCGCAGGTGCCCGATGCCAGTATTATTTTATACAACGTATTTGATAAAATAGAAACCGGTGGCAGCGATGGTTCTGCTTTTGAAAACGACCACGATGCCCGAAAAAAAATAATGGAAACCGCTTTAGAAAGTGTGAAGCGGGATATGCTGAGCATTGCACCTGCTATTTCTGTTACCACCAAGGCCGAAGAAGACGGCTCTTTTATTAATAGCCTGGAACGCCTGGCCCGCGGCCAAAAAGCCGATATGATTATTATGGGCATTACCGGTGCCACCCGTTTAGAACAAATTTTTATTGGCAGTAACGCCTTAACCATGGTAAATAAAAATATTTGCCCGGTTATGATTGTGCCGCCTGATGCACAGTTTACCGGTATTAAAAACGTAGCTTTTACCAGCGACTTTAAAGACGTTGCTAAAACCACCCCGGTTAAGCCTATACAAGCCGTGCTGAACATTTTTAACCCTACGGTACATGTGGTGAATGTAGACAGCGAGCATTATGTGGAAGTAACCGAAGAATACAAAGCCGAAAAAGCGGTACTGGAAGATATTTTAAAAGACTACAAAAGAGAATATTACTTTATACGCCTGTTTGATTTTGTAGAAGCCATCAACCAGTTTGCAACCGATCATAGTATTGATATGATTTTAACGGTGCCTAAAAGCCATTCATTTTTGGGTGGTTTGTTTACCAGCAGCAGCACCAAAAAACTGGCCTATCACAGCCATGTGCCCGTTATTGCCGTGCACGAGTAAGACGGATAACAATTTTTATAAAAAAAGACAAAGCGTTGCTTTGTCTTTTTTTGTTGGTATAACCAGCATAGGTACAACTCTCAGCACTGTTCCGCCACTATAGGCGGGCACTTCAGCTTTAAAATTTCTGATTTGAAATTTCGAATCAGCAATATCAAATTTCTAATGCTGAAGGGTGCGACGCAAGGATGTTGCCATGAAAAACAGAAGCTGGTAAACAACACTTACCACATATTTTCTAAATCGGCCTTTGTGTAAGTGTGGTTGCGGGTTTTAAAATAAGAATCGCCGCCCTTTTTTAAACGGATGCTGTTTTTACCCGTAAGCCGCGAGAAGATACCCAGAGGAATAACTACAATAATAAACACGATGCTTAATAATACTTTGTTCATTACATAGCCAATGGCTTCGGCCAGTTTCATCCACGCAATATGAATGTATCTGGCCAGCGGCGGCAACGCCAGTGATACTGCTGCAAAAATTGCAGCCAACCAATACCATTGTTGTTTTTTAGTAAACCATCCTGCTGCTACCAACGCAATGGTAAGCACAATAATGGTTTCTATATGCTTGCGGTTAAACTTCATTACTAAAACAAGGTGTAGATAAATGGGGCAATAGCACTGCTGCCGCCAAACACAATTAAGATACCCATTATAATAAGCACAATTATAAGGGGTGCCAGCCACCATTTTTTTCGGGCTAATAAAAACTTCCAGAGGTCTTTTAAAAAATCCATATCAGTGCTTTACGTGTTGTGGAAACTGTGCTGCAAGATACTGAAAGAGATTTTGATGAACAATCTGTGCCACCGCTTTGGCTCCATCATTTGTAAAATGTACCCTATCGTAAAAAAAGGCGCTGTTCTTGGGCAGGCTGTTGGCCAAATCAATGCAATGAATTTTTTCTGTGGCGCAAACAGCTTTTGTTGCCCGGTTATACAATTCCAAACGCTGCCAGAACAATTTACCATTGCGCTTATCCTCCAACTTATAGGTTTCCAGGTTTACATGGGTAAGCGGGTCGGCGCCCAGGCCAAATAAAGAAGGCTGCGTTATAAAAACAGGAATGATTTGATTGATTCGGCAGGTGTTAATCAGGTTTTGCAACCGTTGCTGGTAAGCCGGCAGCAAATCAGTTTCATTGTGCAATACACTATCTATAAACGGTTGAGACAAGACGAGTGTATCGTTACGGGTGGCAGCCAAATCAATATAAGTATCTTGTAACTGGTTAATAGCCGCTTTTCTGCTGCGCATTAAATTAAGCACCACATTACAAAGCTCACTGTTTTGAGAAAGAAAACTGCCCGGATTTTTGTAGGCAGATTTTATATTTGATTTATCCGACTCGGTAAGATCCGTTCTTGTAACATCATTGATGCCGGTTAAAAACAAAACTACTTTGGGTTTAAGTTGCACAATATAATCACACAACAGCAATTGGTGCCCGTAAGTAGAATGGCCGGCAAGGCCGGCATTGTTCAACCATAAGTGCGAAAAATTTTGATGAAGTTTCTGTTGCAATTGAAAACTCCAGGTAGCGGTATCGTGCAGGTAATAACATTCGGTGGTGCTGCCCCCTACTGTAATAATGCTGAGGTAATTGCTGAAGCTATGGGGCTTATTGGCCCCGCGAAAACCCAAACTGTTTTTTGTATGCGTGGCAACCGGGGGTAAAACAGGAATACTGTTGTTGTAAATCGTATAAGTTTTATTAGCCGTAAGTACAATGCTGTTGGCCTTGACCGTAAAATGAAAAGGATTGTAAATACGCAAAGCCAGTTCCAGCAACAGGCAGGTAACAATAAAAAGATAACAGTAATACAAAAGGCGTTTGCGCATACAATCAATTTGCTAGTCCAGCACAAATTCTTCTTTCCACTCTTTACTCTCCTTCCAGGCGGGTTGCTGCTCTTTCAATAAAATATAATTACCTATCACCAAGGCATCCATTTCTGTACGCATAAAGCAACGGTAAGCATCTTCGGGAGTGTGTACAATAGGTTCTCCCCGTACATTAAAGCTGGTATTTACTAATACAGCACAACCCGTAAGCTGTTTAAATGCCTGCAGTAACTGCCAGAAAATTTTATTGGTATTGGCATGCACGGTTTGAATGCGGGCCGAGTAATCAATATGCGTAACAGCCGGCAATTGGCTTCTTTGAAAATATAATTTATCTGTTAAAGACCAGTTGGCATAATTAGCAGGCAGAGGGTTTAATAAAGAAGCCGCTACCGGTTTTACCAGCAGCATGTATGGAGAAGGAGTCTTTAAATCAAAGTAATTTGACACCTCTTCTGCCGGCACAACCGGGGCAAAGGGTCGAAAGCCTTCGCGGTATTTTATTTTAAGGTTGAGTTTTTTTTGCATTTCCGGATTGCGTGCATCTGCTAAAATGCTGCGGCTACCCAACGCTCTCGGCCCAAACTCCATCCTTCCCTGAAACCAGCCTACCACTTTTGCCCCGTTTAATAATTCTGCTGTTTGGGTACATAACTGCTCATTATTATGGCAGTGTTCAAATACGGCATTGTATTGCTGCAGTGTTGTTTCGATAGCTGTATCACTGAATGCGTCGCCCAAATAACTACCCTGCATTAAATCAGCTTCGTTGTTAGTAACCCGTTCTTTATTGAAATGAATATAATAAGCTGCCAAAGCCGCACCCAATGCACCGCCGGCATCACCTGCTGCTGGTTGTATAAATATTTCTTTAAACAAACCTGTTTCCTGCAGTTTTCCATTGGCTACACAATTTAGTGCCACGCCACCAGCCATGCATAAATAATCGCAGCCTGTTTCTTTTTTAGCTGTGGCTGCCATTTTAATTACAATTTCTTCTGTTACATGCTGTATAGCCAATGCCATATCACAATACGGTTGACTGATGGCTGTTTCCGCATTGCGGCGTTCTATACCAAATAATTGCTTCCATGCTGCATCATTGGCCATGCGCAAGCCGGCCGCGTAATTAAAGTACTGTTGATTTAAAAAAACAGAGCCGTCATCTTTAATATCTGTTAATACTGTTTTTATTTTTTCAACACAGCTTTTATAAAATTCGCTGTCAGCATTACCATAAGGCGCCAGTCCCATTAACTTATACTCGCCACTATTAACTTTAAAACCGCAGTAATAAGTAAATGCGGAATACAGTAAACCCAGCGAATGGGGAAAATCGAGTTCTTTTAAAACAGTAATGGAACTGTCATGACCTTTACTAATGGAAGCCGTAGCCCATTCTCCCACCCCATCAATAGTAATGATGGCGGCTTCTTTATAATTGGTGCCAAAAAAAGCACTGGCGGCATGAGAAAGATGGTGCTCTGGAAAAAGCAGCGGCACTTTTTTCTTATCCAGTTTCTCAATTTGCTTCAAACCATCGTAGATAATTTTTTTAAGAAACAGTTTTTCTTTAATCCAAACCGGCATCGATCGTAAAAAAGAAGTAAGTCCCTTGGGTGCATAGGCATAATAGGTCTCCAGCAAACGTTCAAACTTCAGAAAAGGCTTATCATAAAAAACAATGGCATCTAAATCGTTGAGGCCACAACCTGCTATTTGCAGGCATCCTTTTATTGCATTAACCGGAAAAGAAGCATCGTGCTTTTTACGGGTAAAACGTTCCTCCTGCAATGCTGCTACAATGCTGCCGTCTTCAATAATCGCTGCGGCAGCATCATGATAAAAAGCAGAGATGCCTAAAATTTTCATGCAGGCAAGTTAACAGATTTTTTGATTGATTAAGTAACAGCAAAAGGCAGTATTTACATAACAGCAGGGCCACCTTATTGTTTTTGTACGGCCCTTTTTAAATAAGCGGCTATAGCTGCTGCTATTTTTTGGTTACCGCTATTTTTGGTATGGTTATCGAAGTGATAATAGTCTTCGTTCAAAAGGGCTGCATTTACATTAATAAAATCAACTGCAGCAAGGTTTTTAAGGGCAAGGTCTGAAGATTGTAATTGACGGCATTTATCAATAAAAGGATCATTACCTGTAATAAAGGGATCGTTGTGCAGAACCACCAATTTGTATTTTTTAGTACTCCAATTGGTTTGTGCCAGTATGCTTAAAAAATTTTGCAGGGCCGTATCTGCAATAACCAGAGGGCGGTAATAAGCCTCCGATGGCAGGCCAGCGTATTTTTTTGACTTTATACTATTGCTCCAATATTTTAAAAACAAAGCCGCATTCTTTAAGGGAAAGTATTGCTTTTGCCAGCGTTCTGCCACCTGCATTTGCAGGTAAAATTCTTTTGGCGGGGGCTGGTAGCGAAAGTTGTTCTTGATATATGCTGCATTCTCTTCCTCATCGTTGCTGCAATACTGCATAAATACATATTGCAGGTTAGTAGTATCCAGCAGTTGCAACAAGGTCAGCTCTCTGGCTGTGCCATAAGAAGAAATTGCTGCGTTTAATGTTTTTAACCCGGTAAGCCGCTCCACCCGTTGGGGGTAGGCACTATCCTGTGCCACGCCATAACCCATGGTAAAAGAATCGCCCAAAAAAACAAGCGCAGGTGTTTGCAATGATGCTTCATCATCTCTTAAGCCGGCACTGTTGGTTTGGTAGTTTACTTTGTACTCAGCACATTCAAATTGAAAATTTGCATCGGGTACCAGTTTATAGAAGAGTGTGTCATTATATACTCCCTTACCGGGCTGCACCGTTATTGTTGGAAATTCTGAAGCTACATATACATCCTGCAGCACTTTT
>JANRMC010000173.1:0-7475 GCA_033761915.1 Flavihumibacter sp. | reverse complement strand
GGCTTTTATAAGCATTTAATCTAATAGGGTTACGTTTGCTTCTCCATCATATAATGCAGAATAAGCATACAATATTGCAAGCAATTAAAAATCCGGTATTTATACCCCTGCAAGCAATTGCATAAAATACGCTTACATCGGCGGTTTCCCTTTTTGCATTGCCTTTTTATGAAAAAACACCCATTTGCATATTCATATCAAAGAAATCAATTCATTGAAAATCAATTATTTTATTTAAAAATCTTAATAAAAAAGACATAAGAAACAGCCTGTTTTCCCTGCTTTTTGCTGTATTTTTGAGGCGTCAACCCATGCAGCAGTACCCTGTGTTTTAACCCGCACATCCGCTGCAACCCATTAAATGCTCTACCCATTAGTTCGCTTTCTGTTTAACATTTAAATTGTGTGTTATGTACTCGTATGCGTTACTGGAAACAGGATGTTATTACCTCATTCAGGAGAAAGAGAACCATCCTATTACCCTAATCAGGATTAATCTTGATACCGACCACTGCATGAGCATTACCCGGTTTGAAGACCGGGAACGGATGGAATGGAAAAAGAAAAACGATTCCATTTTTGATATACTCGAATTAATTGATGATGATAAAGTAAAGAACTGGAAACAGTATTACTACAATGAAGACGAGTATAAGTATGAAGAAGACGAGGGTGATGAAGAATAGTATGTTGTAGCCAGCTTCAACGCTCCGGTTAAGCATCGTTGCCACGCTCGGTTCAACGGCATTGCTATCATCAGCCAATAAAAGTATGCTCATAATAAGCAAGCCAAATGCAAACAGCCTCATTTCAGGCATGTGTCTATTTACTCATTTTAAAATAAGCTGTTTCATTTGTAAGCCTTGGGTATCTTTGCCAAAACAGTTAATTATCATGAAGCAATTGTTGTTTGTTTGCCTTTCCATGCTGGTTTTATCCTGCCACTCATCAGCACAAAAAAATACGGCAGATGTAGGCAGTTTTGAAAAAGAAATTAGTAGCGGCAGCGTTCAGTTATTGGATGTAAGAACTGCTGCAGAATTTAAAACAGGGCACCTGCAAAACGCTTTGCAGGCAGATTGGAACAACCCCGATCAGTTTAAAGACCGCACCCAGCACTTAGATAAAGAAAAGCCGGTTTATGTTTACTGCCTGGGTGGGCCACGCAGCTCAGCAGCTGCCAATTACCTGAAACAACAAGGGTTTAAAAAAGTTATATCGCTGGAAGGTGGCATTAATGCATGGAAGATGGCTGGCAAGCCCGTTGAAAATGCCAGCAATGAAAAGCAATTGACAACAGAAGAGTATAACCTGCTGGTACAAAAAAATGAAACTATTTTGGTTGATTTTGGTGCTACCTGGTGCCCACCCTGCAAAAAAATGGAGCCTGTATTGCAAAGCCTGCAACAAAAAGCCGCAGCTAAATACAAGCTGGTAAAAATAGATGGTGGCGTACACCTGAATATTATGCAAACGCTGAAAGTGGATGCATTGCCTACCTTTATTGTTTATAAGAATGGTAAAGAAGTGTGGCGTAAACAGGGTATTGTAACGGTAGAAGAGTTTTTAGAAGTATTATAAAATTTAAACCCCGGCTTGATAGCAGTACTACAGTTGCAGTGTGCGACGCAAGGATGCTGACTAAAGAACCGATGCCGGTAACATAAAAAGAAAGAGCCTTTTTAAGGCTCTTTCTTTTTTTATAGTGATTGGGTTAGTTACTTTATTAAAAGGAAAGGAATTGTCACTTTTTCTTTATCAAAATAGATGACTGCAAAATAATGCCCTTTGCCTAAATGGCAAAGGTTAATGGTATTGATATTACTGCTGATGCTGGTTCGTAACAGAATACGGCCATGATTATCGGTAATATTTACCCACAATGGTTTTTCTGGCAGTTTTGATAAAAGTATATTAATGATACCCCATGAAGGATTAGGGCTGATTTTAATTTTTACCTTGGTGCCACCTAAATGACGTCCGCCACCGGGCAAGAAATAGTACTTGTCAGAAATATTACTGCATCCACGGCTGTTGGTAACCATTACCTGAAAATAGCCACCGCATTTGGGCTTGTAATTTCTGCTGTTTGCATTATCCAGTAAAACACCATCTCTGTACCATTGGTAATAAATACCCGGAGATGCGGTTAATGTTTCTTCTGTTTGAACAATATTGGGTCTTGCCATACTGTCTACAAACACTATAATACTGTCTTTTACCGTAACGCCACATTTGCTAACACTTACTTCAAACAATGTAGTGGTGCGTGGTGTTGCCACCGGCATTTGTACAGTATCATTGTTTAAAAGTACTCCGGGAGACCATTTGTAAACAGCATCTGGTTCATTTGCATTTAAGGTAGCACTGTTTCCCTGGCAAACGGTAATATCAGGCCCCAGATCTACAACCGGGCCTACTGTTTCTATTTTTACAATTTTGCTTTTAGAACTGGAAACGCCATTACTGTTTCTTACAGTAAGTTTTACATTGTAAACACCTGTTTGCTGGTAATAATGTACGGGGTTAGCATCATTAGAGGTGGTACCATCACCAAAATCCCATAACCAGTAAGTAACCGGTGCGTTGCCGCAGGTAATAGCAGTTACATCTGTAAATGTTGTTTTAACGGGTAAACATTTTGAGGTAACTGTAAAATTATAATTAGGCACTAAAGGGAAATTAGTGGATACATGAATTGTATCCCAACCGGTACACCCGTTTTTAGTAACCTGTACCCAATAAAATTCTTCATCTTTAACACTTATAGAAGCGGTTGTTTCTCCGGTATTCCATAAATAACTATCTGCAATGCCTGCATCTAATGTTATAGCATATCCTTCGCAAATAGTGGTATCGGCACCCAAGTTAACCAATGGGGTATTGGTGTTTACAAAAATGGTTTTACCCCTTGTAATCTGGTTACCTGAATTATCTCTTACAGTAAGCTTTACAGAAAAATTGCCTCCTCTTGTAAATACATGTGTTGGGTGCTGAAGATTAGAAGTAATACCATCTCCAAAATCCCATTGCCAATATACAATGGTGCCGCCACATGTTTCAGACATATCTGTAAACTGTGCTGTTACCGGCAAACAGGTACCAGATTGGTTAAAGCTGAAATTGGGTAACAATGCTGGTTTAACGGTTACTTTTATATCATCCGTTGCAGAGCAACTTGAATTATACACCTGTACCCAATAGTCGCCACTTATATCTACACTTATTGTACGGGTTGTTGCGCCGGTGCTCCAGTAGTAAGAGCAACCAGGATGATTACCGGCATCCAGCACTACGGTGATGCCATCGCAAACAGTGGTGTCTGCACCTAAAGTAAATGTTGGTGTGGGGGTATTTACCACTAAAGTTTTACTGCGTGTAATTGAGGTACCGGTATTGTCTTTAACAGTAAACTTTACAGTATAGGTTCCATTAGCAGTAAATGTATGCATGGGCTCCTGACTGGTGCTGGTGGTGCCATCGCCAAAATCCCAAAACCATTCGGTGGGTGTAACGCCACAAAAAATGGTACTATCTATAAATTGAAAGTTTTGCGGAGCACAACTGGTAAGTGCCATCCAGCCAAACTTAGGCAGTAAAGTGGGTGTAACGGATACTATAATTGAATCTGTACTACTGCAAGAACCATTGGTAACAGTTACCCAATATTTGCCAGATGAGTTAACCGTAATGGTTTGTGTATTATCACCCGTGTTCCAACTGTAGGTTGCACCAGTATTGCCGGCATCCAATACCAAAACATCTGCTGAGCAAATGGCGGTATCTGCACCCAAATTTACCACCGGTGCCACGCTTGCTGCAACTGATAATGTTTTACTGCGTGTAATGGTGGTTCCTGTATTATCTTTTACCCGCAGTTTTACTGAATAGTTACCGTTTGCTGTATAAACATGCGTTGGATTTTGCTGGTAACTGGTAGAAAAATCTCCAAAATCCCAAAACCATTCTACAATCGTTACTCCACAACTGATAGAACTATCTTTAAACTGTACGGTCTGCGGAAGGCAGCTATTTAATAAATTCCAACCAAATTTGGGCAATAAGGTTGGTTTAACAGTTACCTTAATAGTGTCGGTACTACTACAGCCGTAATTAGTAACGGTAACATAATAAGTGCCCGGCATACTACCATCTATTGTTTGAGTAGTATCTCCGTTATTCCATAAATAATGTTGAGCCCCGGCTCCGGCATCCAATAACAAAGTTTCTCCCGTACAAATAGTGGTATCATTACCCAGGTTTACAACAGGGGGTGTGGCTACCACAACATAATTATTTCGTATTAAGGAATCTTTTAAACCTGATTGGCTGATAACAACCAGTTTCACCTGATAAAAACCGGTATTGGTATAAGTATGAACGGGTGTTTCAGCGCTGGCTGTATCGCCATCTCCAAAATACCAGATACGACATACTATCGGGTCTCCTGAGGCAGGAACGGATACATCATAAAATTGTACTGTTAATGGGCCACAACCTTCTGTGGCTGGCGACCAAAAGCTTGGATTTGGGCCTGTATATTTTTTATTAGAAATACCCGCCATTAATACTTGCGAGCAGAGCAGGAAGAAAATAGTAAAGTATAAGGAGGTAAAATTCCGGGTTCTCATAGTACGAATATTAGGATTTACAGATTTTTTGACCGTCATCAAGATATAAGAAAGAAACTTCAGCTACAATAAGAGCAAACAATTACCTTGTTTCAAATACATTCTTATCAACATATTTAGTAATTTGCTCCACTTATCTCTTCTATATTTTGATCAGTCAGCAGACCATACAACAAATACTAAGCCGAATCGATATTATCGAAATAGTAGGCGGTTTTGTAAAGCTTAAAAAACGGGGAACCAACTATTTAGGCTTATGCCCCTTTCACAATGAGAAATCTCCTTCGTTTACAGTTAGCCCTGCCAAAGAAATATATAAATGTTTCGGTTGTGGAAAAAGTGGCAATACTATCAGCTTCATTATGGAGCATGAAAAATACAGTTATGCCGAAGCCTTGCGTTGGCTCGCCAATAAGTATAATGTAACCATTGAAGAAACTGAACTGGCGCCAGAATTAAAGGCCCAGCAACAGGTGGCAGATAGTTTATACATTATTAATTCATTTGCCCAGAAATTTTTCAGCAAGCAGTTACTAGAAACAGAGGAAGGAACTGATATTGCTTTAAGCTATCTGAAACATCGAGGTTTCAGAGAAGAAATAATAGAAAAGTTTCAACTGGGGTATAACCCGCAAGACCGAAACAGCTTTGCCAATGCTGCTATAAAAAACCAGTTTGGTCAGGAAAATCTTTTAAAAACTGGTATTGTAGTATTGCGTAATGATGAATTGATGGATAATTACCGGGGCCGCATCATTTTTCCCGTACATAATAACAGCGGAAAGATTATTGGTTTTGGTGCCCGTCTTATAAAAAATAACGATAAAGCACCCAAATACATCAATACGCCAGAGAATGAATTGTACATAAAAAGTAAAATACTTTACGGTACTTATTTTGCCCGGCAGGCCATAGACAAAAACGATGAATGCTTATTGGTGGAAGGGTATACCGATGTTATTTCATTACACCAGGCAGGTATTGAAAACGTAGTGGCCAGCGGCGGAACCTCATTAACACAAGACCAGCTCCGGTTAATAAAAAAATACAGCAATAACCTTACTATAATATACGATGGTGATAATGCAGGCGTAAAAGCAGCATTACGCGGTTTAGACATGGCACTTGAAGAAGGGTTGAATGTAAAACTTGTTTTAATACCAGATAAAGAAGACCCCGATAGCTACGTAAATAAAGTTGGCGCAGCAGCATTCAGAGAATTTATTGCCGCTAATAAAAAGGATTTTATTCTTTTTCAACTGGAAGTAGCGTTAAAAGATGCGGGCACCGACTCACAAAAAAAAGCTACCGTTGTTAACCAGGTGGCAGAAACCATTTCAAAGATTAATAAGGCAGAAGATTTTACCAAACAACAGGATTATATACGCCAATGTGCAGAGTTATTGAAAATTGATGAAACGGGTTTAAATGCCCTTGTAAATAAATTCATCAGAGATAAAGTAACAAAAGCTGAGAACAAACAGGTTGCCAATAATGCAGCTGCCGAATTACCCGCAACTGAACAGGCAATTACTTTGGATGAAGACTCCATTAACCTGCTGTTTGCCGATGAACTGCATGAACGTGCAGTGGTACGAGCGTTACTGGAGTTTGGTTTAAAACCCTGGGATGACAAACAGACTATTGCAGATTATATGTTTGAACACACTATTGAAGAAGATATTTTTGACAACAAACAATTGCTGCATATAGTAAACACCTACAAAACCTGGTATGAAGCCGGCATAGAACCCACCGCAAAAAATTTTCTTTACCACGAAGACCAAACCCTTAGTACATTGGTAGTTTCCATTATGGATTTTCCGTATGAATTGAGTGAAAAATGGAAGACTGAATTTGAAATGCCTGTGGTAACAAGAGAACAGGTGTACCGTGATGAAGTAAAATCAACCTCCGGTTATTTAAAATTGCGCAAGATTAAAAGAATGATTCTGCAAAACCAGCAAGATCTTGAAAAATCAACCAGCCCGGAAGATCAGATGGTTTTAATTCAAACGCACCAGCATTTAAAATTATTAGAACAGGAAATTGTAAAGCAAAGCGGCACTGTTATTATCCGTTAAACTTTATTCAGTAGCATATCACTGTAAGAAACAGCCAGCATATCTCCCTCTTTAATTTCAAAAGCATTTACATAAAAAGCACATTGCTCCTGCAGCATTTCCACTGGCACATCTTTCAACACATTGCCCGCTTCAATTTCTACAAAAGTTCCCAATCCTTCCACCCTATCCAGATGAAACTTAACATTGTCAATATAAAATATCTCCCGCTGTTTTACCACCTGCACTTTAATGCCATGCGCTCTGGTTAATAATTTCAGTAAAGCAGCGCCATCCGTAACCGGCACCAATTCAAAACTAGAGACTCTTGGTCCCGCCACATTCTCTCTTTCATAAAATATAAGACTGTTTTCAATACTTCCCTGTCTTAATTTCAACCGTCCTTTGGCACAGTTAAAATAAGTATCAGTTTGCGTGTCGGTACCAACAACCCTTACATTTTGCTGCAATAAAAAACTTCGTATCGCATCAACACGTACAGTTCTCGCTTTAATTTCAATATTCGTAAAACTCATAGTAATTATTTGTAAGCCGGCAATGGTACTACGTGGTAGCATCGTTGCGTCGCACACTTGTACCGCACCGCAATGTGGGGCAATACTATTGTAAATTAAAAATTTGCTTAGCCTCCAGCCAATTATTCATCCGCTCGTAGCGGGTATCGTGCACGTTATGCGGAGAAGTAAACATAATACGTCTTCCGGTAAACGGCTCCAGGTTAAAATCATGGTCATCTATTAGTACATCTCCTTTAATAACC
>JANRMC010000172.1:0-4487 GCA_033761915.1 Flavihumibacter sp. | reverse complement strand
GCCGTTGCGTCGCACACTTGTACAAAAGAATATCCATTGTCAATAGTCTATTTTACTACCATTTACTATAAACCGCGGGCCATTAACCTGCTAACGCACAAGTGTGCGACGCAACGGCTGCTGCCATGAAATACCAACTGCTGGCTACATAATTATTTTACTCATTTTCAGGAAGCTGAATAGTTATAATGCCTGAATACCTAATTTTATGCCCGTTCAAAAAAACACACACATGAAATACCACAGGCTAAACCCCGAGCTATTTATACAAAACCGGAAACGTTTTACAGCTTTAATGGATAAAAACGCCATTGCTATTTTTAACAGCAACGATGAATTGCCTACCAATGGGGATGCCTTACATAAGTTTAAGCAGAACACTGATTTGTACTGGTTAACCGGCATTGAACAGGAAGACAGTATGCTGGTGCTATTTCCAGACAACCCAGACCCCAAATACCGCGAGGTTTTGGTTTTAGTAAGACCGAATGAATTAAAAGAAAAATGGGATGGACACCGCCTGCGTTCCACTGAGGGGCGTGGCATTAGTGGCATTGAAACAATTATTTGGCTGGAGAATTTGGATGCGCTTTTACAAACATGGGTGCATCTGGCAGATACTATTTACTTAAACACTAACGAAAACGACCGTAAAGCCAATCTGGTGCCGGTGCGTGATTATCGTTATATAGAACAAATGAAGCAGCGTTATCCGCTGCATCAATACAAACGCAGTGCCCGTATTATGAAAGAAGTGCGTGCCATTAAGACTGCTTTGGAAGTGGAAGTACTGCAAAAAGCCATTGACATTACAGAAGTAACTTTCAGACGCCTGCTGCAGTTTATAAAGCCTGGTGTTATGGAGTATGAAATTGAAGCAGAAATCTTTCACTCATTTCTTACACAACGTGCAACAGGGCCGGCTTATAGCAGCATTTTGGCCAGTGGAGACCGGGCACGTACACTACACTATGTAAGCAATAACCAGGAGTGTAAAGAGGGAGAATTAATACTGATGGACTTTGGTGCTGAGTATGGTGGTTATTGTGCAGACCTTACCCGCACCGTGCCTGTTAACGGAAAATTTACAAAACGTCAGAAACAGGTATACAATGCATGCCTGCACCTGCACAACTACGCTAAAAGTTTATTAAAGCCCGGCATTACCATAGTTGACTATACTGATAAAGTAGGTGAAGAGGCTACGCAGCAGTTTTTAAAAATTGGTTTGCTTAAAAAAACCGATGTAAAAAATGAGGACAAAGAAAACCGTGCGTACCGCAAATATTTATACCATGGCATTTCACATCATTTGGGTATAGATGTGCACGATTTAGGTACCCGTACTGCACCCATAAAAGCCGGTATGGCATTTACTGTTGAACCCGGTATTTACATTGAAGAAGAGCAAATGGGTATACGCATTGAAAACAATTTTTGGATTACCAAAAACGGCAACAAAGATTTAATGGCCAATATACCCATTACTGCAGAAGACATAGAAACATTGATGAAAAGAAAATAACAAAAGACCCTTTCAAACATAACATTAATGAAGCAAATTCCTAACCTGTTTACATTACTAAATTTAGTATTTGGCTGCCTTGCTATTGTATTTACATTACAAAATGGCATCATCATTTCTACAGATGCCAATGGCAGCGAGTTTATCAATATTCCCGAGAAAATTTTTTTTGCCTCCATTTGCATAGGTGCAGCAGGCCTGGTAGATTTTTTAGATGGTTTTGTGGCCCGCTTATTTAAAGCTACTTCAGAAATGGGTAAGCAGCTGGACTCGCTGGCAGACGTGGTAAGCTTTGGTGTAGCCCCTTCAATGATTCTTTACCAGTTTTTGCGCATGAGCTTTGGCAGTGAAGAAAACGGTATTGATGCCGGCATGGCTTGGTTACTGCCTGCATTTATTGTGGCGGCGGCGGCGGCCTATCGCCTGGCAAAATTTAATATTGATGACAGCCAGCAGTATGGTTTTAAAGGGGTGCCCACGCCGGCAGTTGGCATTTTAATAGCCTCTTTACCGCTTATTTACTGGTACACAGATAAACAAGTAGCGATTACCCTTTTATTAAACAAATGGTTTTTGTATGCGCTGATAATTGCTGTTAGTTATTTAATGGTAAGTAACCTGCCCATTATGGCATTAAAATTTAAAGACTATACTTTAAAAAATAATATGCCTAAGTTAATATTGCTGGGCATTGCGGTGGCCGCTGCCTTAATTTTACAATGGATTGCCGTTCCGGTGGTGTTTGTGGCCTACATTATACTATCTTTGGCCCTCAAAAATAAAACGTCATGACGTATACAGTACAGGTAACTGTAATGCCCTTAAAAGAATTATTAGACCCACAGGGAAAAGCGGTAATGGGTGGTTTAAGCAACCTTGGCTTAAACAATGTACAGGATGTGCGTATTGGTAAAAACATCACTTTACAGGTTGAAGCAGCCTCTGCTGAAGCAGCAAAAGAAGTAGCAGAAACTGCTGCCAAAAAATTGCTTGCCAACCCGGTAATGGAATATTTTGAAGTGGCTGTTAACTAAGCCCTGTAATGTTGAAAATAGTTTTGTTACTGATAATACCCCTAACAATATTGTAATTTTCAACAATGCTATACCTGGTTCCCACACCTATTGGTAATTTAAAAGACATCACCCTGCGAGCATTAGAGGTGCTAAAAGATGTAGATGTAATTCTTGCAGAAGACACCCGTACTTCTTCTAAATTACTGGCACACTACAATATTCAAAAACCATTAGCCCCTTATCACCAGCATAACGAACATAAAATTCTGCAGCACCTGGTAGAGCAATTAGCAGCCGGCAAAAAAATGGCAGTAATTACAGATGCCGGCACACCCGCCATTTCAGATCCGGCTTTTTTACTGGTAAGAGAGTGCATAAAAAATAATATTAAGGTAGAATGCCTGCCCGGTGCTACTGCTTTTGTGCCTGCATTGGTAAACAGTGGCATCCCCTCCAATCGCTTTTGTTTTGAAGGATTTATACCCTTAAAAAAAGGAAGACAAACCTTACTAAAACAACTGGCAACAGAAGAGCGTACTATGATTTTTTACGAATCGCCCATGCGTCTGCGCCGTACTTTAGAAGATTTTATACAATACTTTGGTGCTGAAAGACCTTGTTGTGTAAGCCGGGAATTAAGTAAACTATTTGAAGAAAACTGCCGCGGTAGTTTACAGCAGGTACTGGCTCACTTTACACAAAAAGAAGTAAAAGGCGAAATTGTAATTGTAGTAGCTGGCAAAGAATAACGAAATATACTGCACATTGCTGTAGCTTTGAAGTGCCAAAACTCCTTTCTCATTATTTTATCTCTTACAAAATGGCCGAAGATTTAACCATACATACCGGAACTAAAGAAGAACAATACCAATTGTTATTACCACAAATAAAAGGTTTGTTAAGTGGAGAGCCCGATTTAATTGCCAATCTGGCCAATATTTGCGCTGCATTAAAAGAACAATTCAATTGGCTTTGGGTGGGTTTCTACCTCGTAAAAAATAACGAGCTGGTGTTGGGTCCCTTTCAAGGCCCCGTAGCCTGCACCCGCATACAAAAAGGCCGTGGTGTATGTGGCGCCAGCTGGCAACAGGCACAAACATTAATTGTGCCCGACGTTGAAAAATTTCCCGGTCATATTGCCTGCAGCAGTTTATCTAAATCAGAAATAGTAGTGCCTGTTATACGCAACAATATAGTGGTAGCCGTGCTGGATGTAGATAGTGAATTACTCAACCAGTTTGATACAACCGACCAGTATTATTTAGAGCAGGTAATTGAAGCAATTGAAATATAGTAGTTAGCCAGCAGTATCAATCATGGCAACACCGTTGCCACGCTCGGTTCAACGGCACCGCTTTCAGGAACAAATAACAGTGCCACAACTTTAAAAATTTAATACCCTCTGTAAACAACCCCCGGTTCAGGTGCTCTTCACTATACAACCCAATTATAGCACACCAAAACCTTGTTTACATGAAATAATCATTAAAAATTAATAGTCCAACTTTTCACCAACCGGTGATGCTATTTTTTAATGATTATACTATGTGGCCAAAATCATAAAAATTATCACATGAAAAAGTATTTTTTTCTGTTGTTGCTGTCTGCAACAGCAAGCACCTGCTCTTACGCACAAAACACCCCGCTGGAAAGAGATTCCATTAAAAAAGTGATTGCAGAAATAATTGCCAGTAACAATTACACCCGTGTACCTATTGGCGATTATGAAAAGGAAATACAAAAAAGTATGGATACCGCCGTAGATAGCCGCTTTAATAAAATATATTTTATTGGGGGTGCCATTATTTTATTTGTAGGCGGTTTAATTGCCCTCAACTTTAACCGCATTGTAAATAACGAGACCAAAAAAGAAGTGGAAGCCCGGCTGGAAGATTTGAATGAACGCATAGATAAACAAATAAAAATTTTCTTGCAAAAAATTTGTT
>JANRMC010000171.1:0-5138 GCA_033761915.1 Flavihumibacter sp. | reverse complement strand
CAACCAGTAAAGCACCTTTAGGTATTTTACCACCCAGTGCTGTATATTTTTTAGGGTTTTTTAAAAAGTCTACAATTTCCATTACTTCCACTTTGGCTTCATCTAAACCAGCCACATCATTAAAGGTGATGTTTACTTTGGTGCCTTTATCAAACAAAGTGGCACGGCTTTTACCAATACTGAATATGCCACCAGGGCCACCGCCGGCACCGCCGCCAGAACCCATTTTGCGCATTAATAAAATAAACAGTAATACAAACAGTAAAATGGGAATGATCAGGTTAATGAAGCTGGCAAAATAATCAGGCTCTTCTTTGCTGTAATTAGATACTTCTTTAACCTGCGGATTATCTTTATAAAAGTCACGCAGGTCATCGGCTAAAATGCGGTCATCAGCATTAAATTCAAAATGCGGCCCTTCTTTGGGCACTTTCATTTTGTTTTCTTTGTATTTAGCTGCGTAAAAAGGTTTGTTTAAACTGTCTTTTAAAATATAAACCCGTACCAGTTTTTTATTAACGGTTTCAAATTTTTCAACATCACCGCTTTTCAGCATAATGTTTTTAAATTCGGTAACATTGGTTTTAACCAGGGTTTGCTTAAAGCCATTGCCTAAAAAGTTAAAGCCAAGTAATAAAACAAAAAGGGCCACCCATAGCCAGGTAATATTAAATTTTGGAGTACGGCGTTCTTCGCCACCACTACCGGATGAACGCATTCTGCCTCTGTCGTTTTGTTCTTGTGACATATGTTTGAATAGCTGTAGTACTTTTTTAAAATGCTTTAGCAGCAAATTTGTTTACTACTGTTTAAGGTTTTGCAAATGGTTATTAAAATAATTGCGTTTAATCGTCGTGTTCGGCCAAGCCTGCATCACTCCACATTTCTTCCAGCCTGTAAAATTTGCGGTTTTCTGTTTGCATAACATGTACCACAATATTTACATAGTCTATTAAAATCCATTGGGCAGATTGCTGGCCTTCGTGCCGGTACGGCGCTTCATCGCACAGTTCTTTTACTTTTGCCTCAATATTATCTGCAATGGCTTTTACCTGGGTGGTACTGCTGGCCTGGCAAATAACAAAATAAGAAGATACTGCTTCAGGAATTTTGCGCAGATCTAAAGACACAATCTGCTCTCCCTTTTTTTGTTGTATGGCCTGGATGATTGTTTTAAATAGTTTAGAGTTCCTGGTAATTTTTCCCCCTCCAACACCAGCACGGGTAGCTAACAATTTCAATTGTTCCAAATAATCAAATGTTTTAGATGTATAATGTAGTTATTTTGAAGTTGGCTTTTTAACTGCAGGCAACACTGTTCCGCCTTTGGGGCGGACACTTGTACTCTGGTACTTTTGTCAACAGGTATTGCCAGCTGCTTTCAAAGATTTAACTTGCTCAAAAATAATAATCTTTTACCACTCAACCGCTATATGAATCCCATCGGTAAAAACCTTACAATTTTGCCTACGGTGGACAGTACCAACAACTATGCCATGGCCCAGATACGTGCGGGTTTGGCAAGTTCTGGTGATGTGTATCTGGCAATGGAACAAACCGCCGGACGCGGCCAGAGGGGTAATAGCTGGCAAATAGAGCCCGGCACCAATATCACCACCAGCATCGTATTTCAACCGCTTGAATTATCTATTGCCCGCCAGTTCTGCCTGCTGGCTGCTGTAGCACTGGGTTGCCACCATTTTTTTAGCGCCATAACTGGCCCCGACGATACTAAGGTTAAATGGCCCAATGATATTTACTGGCGTGACAGAAAGGCAGGGGGCATCCTCATAGAAAACATCATTAGTGCCGATCAATGGCATTGGGCCGTAATAGGCATTGGTATAAACATTAACCAAACCCGCTTTGCAGAACACTTACCCAACCCCGTTTCTTTAAAACAAATAACCGGTAAAGATTGGGATGTGCTGGATATGACCCGCCAGCTTTGTGCCTGTATAGACTTACAATTATGGCAACTGCAAAAAAACAAAGACCTCTTATTCCAGCAATACAACCAGGTCCTGTATAAAAAAAACCAAACCGTACGCCTTAAAAAAGAAAGCCGCATTTTTGAAGCACAAATAAAAGGCGTTACCAATACGGGTAAACTAATTACCCAAACCAGCGTGGAAGAATTGTTTGATTTTGGTGAAATACAATGGGTAAAAGACGATAGTATAAAAAAATAAATCAGCCACAGCTGATGATGCAATTGGTTTCCATGCTTTCATCTGTTTCTGCAGCTCTTGCCTCCCGCTCAAATTTATTATTGTGGTAGCCGTGGCGTATGCTTTGCCACAGGTATTGCCATAAAAAATTAAGATAGCCGTATTGCTGAAATTGTTTTACATGCATTAACTCGTGCCGCAGCCATGTTTTGTTATTTATAAACTCAGCCTCTGTGGTATTGTATAGAAAAATGGTGCGGCCCATAACAATGGCCATTCTTTGCTGCTTTAGTTTAAGAGCTGCCAGCTTTGCCAAAAATGAGTTTTCTTTTATGAAACATTTCATTAAAGCAAAGGTATTATCATTTCAGCATTGCTGCCATTGGCAATGCGGTTGAAGAGTGCGACGCAACGGCTGTTGCTTAGTTGTACTACTGCCGGCTTCATACTATTTCATTTTTCTGAAAGCACTGTTTACCAAATAAACGCCGTACAACGTAACCAATCCGCCAATGGTTATAAAAATAGTGAGGCGCTCATCAAAAAGTATGGCCCCCAGCAACACAGCTACCACCGGGTTTATATACGCATAAATAGAAGCCTGCTCTGTTGGCAAATGCTGCAGGGCATAGAGATATGCAATAAAACTGATGATGGAGCCAATAACCACCAGGTATGTAATAGCCCACCAGGATGGTATGGGCACTGCAGACAGTGGCACCGCCGTACCGGTAGCCATTGCCGTGCCGTAAAGCGCTACACCAGAAATAAGCATTTGCAGACCAATGCCAAAATAGGGATTAAATTTTTTTGCATGCTCTTTGGTGTAAATGGTGCCAAAGGCCCAGCTCCAGGTGGCAATAAGCGATAGCAGGATGCCAAACGTAAAATCTTTATTTAAAAAATCGTGCAGGTGCTCGTAAAAAATAATACAGATGCCGCCAAACCCAATGGCTAAACCAATAATGGCTTTTTGGGGCAGTTTGTTTTTTGAAGAAAACAGACTGATGACCACCAGCCACAACGGAAAAATAGCACCCATTATAGAACCCAGCCCCGCAGAAATATATTTAAGCCCCCAGGTGCTAAGCCCATTGCTGATCATAAAATTTAAGAGACTTAAAATTAAAATAGTAACCCAATCTTTACCCCTGGGCCACTCAACACCGCCTTTTGCAATAAAGAAGACAACATAAATAAAACCGCCACAAAACTGGCGGATGCCGGCCATTTGTATGGCAGGCATATTTTTTACCCCGGCTTTAGAAGCCAGCCAGGTGGTGCCCCAAAAAAAACATACCATGCCCAATGCAATCAGCGCCTTGGTGCGCTGGTTGCGTTGCCGCAGGTTTTGCATGGCCTGCGATGGGGTGGAAAGAATGGTTGATATAAAATCTGACATGCCCATGGTATAAGGTTTTATTTGTGGTAACGGGCAGCAGTACCATCAATAAGCATTCTTGCGTCGCACACTTCAACAGTAATGCATTATTGAACAAATTCTATAGCAAGAAAACTGCAAAAGGCTATGCTAATCTATCAGCTGTTTGCAGCATGTTTTAATGTTTAAAGTGGCGCATGCCCGTAATTACCATTGCCAGGTTGTTTTGCTGGCAATATTCAATAGAATCTTTATCTCTTATAGAACCGCCGGGTTGTATAAATGCAGTAATGCCTGCCTCGTGCCCCAGCTGCACACAATCGTTAAACGGAAAAAAAGCATCGCTGGCCATTACTGCCCCGTTTAAATTAAATGCAAATTGTTTGGCCTTTTCCACGGCATGGCGCAGGGCATCAATACGGCTGGTTTGTCCGCAACCCTTACCAATCAGTTGCTGGTTTTTTACCAATGCAATGGCATTGCTTTTTAAATGCTTGCAAATAATATTGGCAAATTCTAAGTCTGTTTTTTCTGCTGTGCTACTGTTGCGGCCACCGGCCTCTTTCCACTCTGCAAAACTGCCTTTATCAGTTTGCTGTATCAATACACCGTTTAGTAAAGATTTGTATTGCTCATTAGCAGTAATACCCGCTTTTAATTGTAACAGTATGCGGTTCTTTTTAGACCTTAAAACGACCAGTGCTTCTTCAGTAAAAGAAGGGGCTATTAATACTTCAAAGAAAATTTCATTAATAGCATCAGCAGTTGCTTTATCAATAGGGCCATTGCAAACCAGTACGCCGCCAAAAGCACTTTCGGGGTCGCCGGCTAAAGCAGCATCCCAGGCTTCTTTAACGGCAGCTCGGGCTGCAGCGCCACATACATTGGTATGCTTAATAATGGCAAAAACAGTGGCACCACCTGCCGGAAACTCATTGATGAGTTGCACAGCAGCATCCACATCCACCAGATTGTTATACGAAAGTTCTTTGCCGTTTAATTGAGTAAACAAAGCTTCCAGGTTACCATAAAATACACCAGGTTGGTGGGGGTTTTCGCCATAACGCATGGCCTTTGGGTTGGTAACAGATTCTACAAAGTATAAACTATGCTCAGGGTTAAAATATTTGGCAATGGCCACATCATAATGCGCTACTACTTCAAAAGCTTTGGCTGCAAATTGTTTGCGCTGCTCTAAACTGGTATCTCCTTTTTGGCTATCCAGTAATTGCTCTAAAGCACTGTAATCTTTTTTGGCAGCAACCACCACTACGTCTGTAAAATTTTTAGCAGCAGCACGTATCATAGAAGGTCCGCCAATATCAATCTTTTCAATAATTAATTTTTCTTCGCTGGTGCTGGCAACGGTTTCTTCAAACGGGTACAGGTCAACAATCACCAAATCAATTTCAGGAATTTCGTATTGTGCTATTTGCTGTTTATCGCCATCATGATCTCTACGGGTTAAAATACCACCGAAAACCTTAGGATGCAGGGTTTTAACACGGCCACCAAGGATAGAAGGGTAAGAAGTAAGATCTTCTACCGGGATCACATTAACGCCTAAATCGCGGATGAAAGTTTCG
>JANRMC010000170.1:0-6027 GCA_033761915.1 Flavihumibacter sp. | reverse complement strand
AAATATTTATTAGCAAGGGCACCAATGTAAATGTGGTAAACATGGTATTTAGTAAAGATTGGCTGGCCCGGTACCTCAAATTGCAGGATAGCGACGACCTACTCAAAAAATACCTTTCTTTAAAAACAGCCAAGCTTTTGTTTGTGGCGCTCGATCTGCAGTATAAAAAGCTGGCAGAAGAAATATTCTCACTCTCGTCTGGTACCGATGCAATGAAGCTGCTTGGCATGGAACACCGCGTTATGCAGGTGCTGGAATTATTCTTCCGCCGCATTATAGAAAAGCTCAATCAGCCAGAAACAATACTTCCGCTTAACCGGCAGGATATTAGTCGTATTATGAATATAGAATCAAGTTTAATTGCAGATGTTTTTACCTTGCCACCTACCATCAAACAACTGGCCACACAATACAATATCAGCGAAACAAAATTGAAAAAAGATTTTAAAGCGGTTTATGGCATGCCGCTTTATCAATACTATCAAAAAGCCCGCATGAGAACGGCTCATAATATTTTACTTACCGGCAAATATTCCATAAAGCAGGTAGCCACAGAAATGGGCTTTTCTAACGTAAGCAACTTTACTATTGCGTTCAAAAAAGAGTTTGGTTTTTTACCCAGTAAAATTGCAGAAGATGTTTAAGATATTGTGGCTACCAACCACAGTATTTCATGGCAGCATCCTTGCCACGCTCGGTTTATCTGCAAACCATTAATCAGCAAATGGCATTGGTTTATCATCGTCACATTCACGCAAACGTTCCCGGTATTGCAGCATATATATAATTGTGTTTTCATGCAAAGGATTGCGAACTGTAGTTACGAACTTATACAATACCAGGTATACCCCTTGCAGCTACTGCCATAGGCAGCAATCACAACTTTAGTGTATTATTTATCGTCTCTTTGCAGAACCATTAAACATTTCTTATGCTTCAGGTAGCAATAGACCCGCTGAGTATTGACAAGATAATACCTCAACTTTCACAATCGGTAACCAACTACCATTACGGCCGCCGTATAGAATTAAAAGAATCCATTGCATCTGGCTATATTAAAGAACTCCGCTTTGATGGTAAACGAAAAGCCACCCTCTGTGCGTACACCACCAATATCCGTTTCTGCAAACAATCACGTTTTACCGACGACCGGGTATGTATTTTATATTTTACCGAAGTGAACAGCAAGGCTCCCTGCGAAATGAGTTTAAACGGCGATACATTTAATCTGCCCGCAGGCAAACGCCAGATGATTTACCTGTTGCGCCACAACGATACCATAGAATTATCCGGGCCAGAAGGCATCCTCTTTAAAACGTTTAAAATAATGCTGGATGCAGAATCCCTGCTGGAAGAACCAGCATTCAATGGCATTACCAGTACCACACTTTTGCAATACTTTCAATTAGGAACCCGCCGGCTGGGCCTTGTCCCTTTTAATGAAAAGTTCAACGATCTGGTAAATATTATTGCCAATACAGAAGACAATATCTTTTACATGGCAGCCACCGAAAAAATTATAGACACCATTACCAGTTATTTTTTTAAAAAATTAAATATCAAAATGCAGCAGTTACAAACTGCATAAAAATAAAAGCCCGTTTTTAAAATCCATTCCCCCTTTTCTGGCAGCTCTAACAACTAATAACCCCACCCTTTTCTTGTAGCAGATTTAAATAAATAGGACTTTAAGTTTGTAAGCCAATTGATTTTATCTCAATTCAGCTTTAACCCTTATTTTTGCACCCTTAAAATAACAGCTCCGGCAACGTTGCCGGAAATTCAATTTTACGCTATGAGTGCAAAAAAAGTAAAGGTTGGCAATATCACCTGTGGTGCCAACGAGCTCTTCCTTATTTCCGGCCCCTGTGTTATTGAAGAAGAAAGCATCATGCTTAAAACAGCCGAAAAACTGAAAGAAGTAAGCGCTAAATTAAATATCCCCATCATCTATAAATCTTCATTTCTTAAAGACAACCGCAGCAGCCTGAAATATTATGATGGCCCCGGATTAGATAAAGGCATGAAGATATTAGCCAAAATCAAAGAACAGTTTGGCTTCACCCTATTAACTGATATACATTACCCCGACCAGGCAGCACCCGTTGCCGAAGTTTGTGATGTATTACAAATACCTGCTTACCTGTGCATGCAAAGCAACTTAATGGTTGCTGCAGCAAAAACTGGTAAAGTAATCAATATCAAGCACGGACAATTTTTAGCGCCAGAAAACATGAAACATCCGGTAGGAAAATGTGAGGAGGCAGGAAACTTCAATATTATTTTAACTGAAAGAGGTTATACAATGGGATACAATGATTTAATTGTTGATCCACGAAGTTTTTACCACATGGGCAAAATTGGCTACCCCGTAGTGTTTGATATTACCCACTCCATTCGTAAATACGGCATACCCAGTGCAGATGCTAAAGGCGGTGCCCGTGAATTTTTGCCAGTATTAAGCCGCGCCGGTATTGCCGCTGGTGTTGATGGGGTATTTATTGAAACCCACCCCGAACCAGAAAAAGCTTTATGCGATGCAGCCAGTCAATTGTGCGTCTACGATCTTGAAGAATTTTTAAAACCAATCATTGAATTACATAACGTTGAAGTAAAATATCGTAATTAAAATTTCAATAAACAGACTATGGAATTATATCTCGATTCTGCTAACCTTCGTGAAATAGAAGAAGGTTTTAAACTGGGGTTCTTAGATGGTTTAACCACCACCCCCACCTTCATGCAACGCGAAGGCATTACCGATATTGATGGCACCATTGTAAAGCTGTCAAAAATAGTTCCCGTGCTTCAGATAGAAGCCCTGGGTAATACCGCTGAAGAAGTGGTAAAAGAAGCCGACCGCCAACTGGCATTAGGATTAGATCCGGCTAAAACCGTCTTCAAAATCCCTGTTTCTTTGGAAGGTTTAAGAGCTTGTAAAATGCTGCGCAATAAAGGCCTGCTGGTAAACGTACACCTGGTGTACACCCTGCAGCAGGCATACATGGCCATGCAAGCCGGTGCCAGCTATGTTTGTCCGCTGGTGGGCCGCCTGCAAGACCAGGGGCATGATGCCCTTACATTGGTAAAACAATGTGTAGATGCCGTAAATCATTATGGCTACAACACCAAAATCATGTTCAGTTCTGTACGCCATACCGAGCATGTGCGCAATGCCATTAATATTGGTGTGCACACCATTACCGTTCCGTTAAAAGTATTAAAGGCGCTAACCGATAATAACCTTACCACCATGGGTACGGAGCAATTCATTCGCGATACCCGCTTAATGACCGTGCAGGTACGTGATGCGATGAATGGCATTAACCCAATTGTAGCAGCCACCACTAATGTAAAAGACGCCATTATTAAAATGACTGAATATGGCTTTGGCGCCATTACGGTTGTAAATGCAGATGGTTCTTTAAAAGGGGTGTTTACCGACGGTGACCTGCGACGCCTTTTACAAAAAGACGGAGAAGGTATTTTAACTAAAACCCTTGGAGATCTTGAATACAAATCTCCCATCAGCATTGAAGCGGGCAGCCTGCTGAACGATGCTGCGGTAATATTTAAAAAATCAAGCGTGGATACCATTTTGGTAACTGACAATGGCAAGCCCGTTGGTATGCTGGATATACAAGACCTGAACGAAGGATAAATTTATGTAGCCAGCAGCAACGCTCCGGGCATCATCCTTGCGTCGCACCTTTCAACTACATATTTTCAATAAAACAAATTGCCGGACAGTAAATGCCCGGCAATTTTCTTTTTACTAATATTGCAGCCATGAGCGCCAGCACACAAAATATTGCCCAATACTTTAAAGGTTATTTTATTCATTCGCCCGAAGCCATGCAGCAAAAACTGCTGCAGTGCAAAGCCTATGTTTTTGACTGGGATGGTGTGTTTAACGATGGCACCAAAGACAACAGTGGCAGCAGCCCTTTTAGCGAAGTGGATGCCATGGGCACCAACCTGCTACGCTTCAGTCATTATTTATTAACCGGCACCCACCCTTTTGTAGCGGTTATTTCTGGCGAAAAGAACGGCGCCGCCTTTAACCTGGCGCAACGTGAGCATTTTGATAATGTATATTTTAAAATAAAGCACAAGGCCATAGCCATTGAACATTTTTGCCACCAGCACCACCTGCAACCACAACAGGTTTGTTTTGTGTTTGATGATGTGCTGGATTTTTCTGCCGCGGCTATTGTGGGTGTGCGGGTAATGGTAAAGCAGGCAGCTACCGCCCTGCTACAGCAATACGCCATTGAAAAAAATTGGGTGGACTATTTAACCCATGCCCCTGGCGGACAACATGCGGTTAGAGAAACTACTGAATTACTGATGGCACTGCACAATAACTACAACCAAACCATTGAAGGCCGCACCCTTTTTAACAATGCTTATAAAACCTATTTAGAAAAAAGGCAGGAAACGGTTACTGCCTTTTACACCGCCAACATAGATAATAGCATTACCCCCGCATTAATATAGCCGTCCGCAATAACAAACTGTTTATAGATGTGATGAACTTCCATCACTTTTAGCGGGTTACCATAAAAATGTTCAGTTTTATTCGGCAGCACAAGTGTGCGACGCAACGGCTGTTGCTATAAAAAACAAGTGCCGGTTACCACCAATAAAATAACTAACTAACACCTGCTAACCAATTGTAAAGTTTGCCTATAATTGCACACAAATTGTTGCTATGGTTAAAGAAAAAATTTTAGTAATTGGTGCCAGCGGACAAATTGGTGTGGAGCTTACAATGGCGCTGCGCAAAATATATGGTAATGCCAATGTTATTGCCTCTGACCTGCGAGAACAGAACCCCCTGCTGCAGGGTACCGGGCCTTATGTTAGTTTGGATGTGATGAATAAAGAAATGCTGCATGTGCAGGTAATACGGCAGAACATTACCCAAATTTATTTGCTGGCAGCCATCTTATCTGCCACCGGCGAAAAGAACCCCAACCTTGCCTGGAACCTGAACATGACCGGCTTATTAAATGTATTGGATATTGCCCGTGAAGAAAAGCTGCATAAAGTATACTGGCCTTCATCCATTGCCGTGTTTGGTCCTACTTCTCCGAAACAAAACTGCCCGCAGCAAACCATTATAGAACCCATTACGGTGTATGGCATTAGTAAATATGCCGGAGAATTTTGGTGTAACTATTACCACCAGCGTTATGGTGTGGATGTAAGAAGCATCCGCTACCCGGGATTGATTTCTTACAAATCGGCCCCTGGCGGCGGCACCACCGATTATTCTGTAGAGATTTTTCATGAAGCGCTGGAAGAAAAAAAATACGAATGCTTTTTGCAGGAAGATACCTACCTGCCCATGATGTATATGCCCGATGCAATCAGAGGCACTATTGAATTGATGGAAGCACCGGCTTCAAAAATAAGTGTTCGGCATTCTTATAACTTAAGCGGCATGAGTTTTTCGCCCAAAGAAATTGCAAGCGCCATACAACAGCATATACCCGATTTTACAATAAGCTATAAACCCGATTACCGGCAAAACATTGCCAACAGCTGGCCACAAAGTATTGATGATACAGTTGCCCGTAATGATTGGGGCTGGAAACAGGAATACGACCTGCAAAAAATGACGGCCGACATGCTGGAGAATCTTAAGAAGCAACCGTAAGTGCAAAACGTTTGCTGAGCCAGCTATCTTTTACCGGCACCAGCCATTGCGTGGCCAATTCTTTTTTAGTGGCCACCAGGTTATTAAAGTATAAAGTATCTGCAGTAATAAAATGGTTGGTAAATGCATAGGGCAACTGGCTCATGGGTAGTACCTGTACTTTATCTTTTACCACAAAAGCCAGCAATTGGCGGTCAAACAGCTGCACGTTAAATTGTTGTTCTATTTGTTTCATCAGGCGCACACTGCTATCGGTACTGCAACCGCTAACACCGGTGGCTGTTTCATCGGCCATCAACACAATAAACTGTCCAAAAAAAACTGTGGCAAACCCTTTAACCGGCACCTGGTGCGATTTCCAG
>JANRMC010000169.1:0-3075 GCA_033761915.1 Flavihumibacter sp. | reverse complement strand
GCTCTTTTTCTTTCAGTAATATCTATATGAATCAGTACTACTTTGGGCTGGTCTCCGATAAAATTCATTACCCGTAACAAAAACCATCGCTCTTCTTTTGCGGAGTGGCAGGGATATTCCTGTTCAAATAAAGTAGTTTTTTTAGCCAACACGCTTTTAACCCCCTGCAACACCTTTGCAGCAAGAGTATCTCCACCAGCAGCGGCCTTTTCACAAACTTCAAAATAGTTTTCCCCCACACCAGATCTTTCTAATGATAAAGCGCCATTGTTAACAGCAAAACTGCTCCATGCTTTATTAACTGCCACAATATTTCCAAATTCATCCACCACAGCTATATGAGAAGTAAGCGAAGCCAGAATACTCCTGTTAAAGGCTTCACTATCTTTTAATGCCTGTTCTGCCTGTTTCAGTGCAGTAATATCTCTTACTATTGCCATATACCTGCCATCTGATAAAGACTTTGCCGTGATGCCGGCCAGGAGTGT
This sequence comes from Flavihumibacter sp., assembly GCA_033761915.1. Taxonomy (GTDB): domain Bacteria; phylum Bacteroidota; class Bacteroidia; order Chitinophagales; family Chitinophagaceae; genus JACMLD01. Next base: position 2,587 of record JANRMC010000169.1, on the reverse strand, counting down.
TTTACCACCATTTGCCAGAATCACACAATCCCAGTTAACTGTTTCACTACCTTGTATGACCATGTTTTTTGAAGCATACGCCCATAAAGCCTCTTTACTAAAAAGGTCCTTTACATTCATTGCTTTTAATACTTCTTTTGTATAGCCCAACATCTGACAGGCCCGGTTATTTACTTCCAATAAATTACCAGCAGCATCAGTAATAAATATAGCTTCTGAGGCTTGCTCTATTACGGTGCGGTAACGTTCTTCACTTTGCAGTAATAATATTTCATGATCTTTCCTTTCTGTTACATCAACTAAAGTGTTTACCGCCCCCAGTATGGTTCCGGTACTATTCAACAATGGCCTTGGGTGTGGCAATACATGACGAATGGTGCCATCCGGACGTTTTACTATAATTTGTTTTCCGTTTACCGGTCTTCCTTCTTTAATTGCAATTGCCATAGGACAGGTGGCAAGATCCACTTCGGTAGCATCTGTATTATAAATCTTCCAGGAGCCGCACCATTTTTCTTCTCCTTTTACCGGCTCACGCCCCCACAACTTGGTAGCTTGTTTATTGTAATGTAAAATACGGCCTGTTTCATCGCAGGTGTACACTGCTTCCGGCAATTTATCAATCAGATCATTAATTCTTTCTTCGGCAATCTGGGCCGATTTTATTGATTGTTGCTGTGCAGTTACATCCGTAAGAAACAGTAAAACACCCTTACAATTATTTTTATCAGCCAGAAGGGGCACAATGGATATTGAAAAATTATGGTACTGACAATCGTTACCAATGAGCCGCACTGTTTCAGGTGAACGGGTTTTTTCTTTTGTTGTAAAAACATCGTTTACTAATTGCTGGAAAAGAGCAATAGTTTGTACCGGCTGGTGCAACAAAAGTTCTTCTATGCTCATTGGCGCAGATAAAGCAGCAAAATTGCCGGTAAACTGCCGCGCTGTTTTATTAAATGCTATTATCTCCTGTTTTTTATTAAAAACCCAGATTGCATCCTGCGTTTCATCAAAAGCCAGCCACTGATACTGGCTTTGAAAGGATTGATTATTCGTTTTTAATTGATGGTGGCGTACCATCCAAAAAAGCAATAAAACCGCCATAGCAACAAAGCCAATTTTAATAGCCAATGCATCACCGGCAACTGGCATTTTTAATAACCAGATGAAGTTTACAATGATAAGAATGACCAGAAGCCCGGCAAGCGTAAGCCATCCCAGCCAGTTACGGTCTGCAATTGTTGAGGAATTAAAACTTGTTTCCATAAATCAAAAACTTTACGGCTTCTCAGCGGTTAGCTTGTATGGCAACAATCGTAGAAGGTATTTTCTCGAACTCTTTGTATTTATCAAATAAAAAGTGTGCCCCTTGTTCTTTTAGTTGATTTAACAAAAAATCGTCTGCCACTGTGAACATTACAATAATGACAGTTTTATCGTTAGAGGCTTTAATTTTTTGTAAAAGCTCAACAGCTTTAGGACCGGGGAAGTTAATATCCAGTATTACGGCTTCCGGTTTATATTCATTCAACATGGCCATTGCATCTGTATATGTAATGGCTTTTTGAAAAATAACATCGTACCGGGCTTCGGAAATATAATCTACCAATCGGTCTGTTATGTGTTGTGATTTGTCCAACAATAAAATCACCATACATAGTTGTTTTCGTATGCGAAATAATAAACTTTATGACATGTAAATAATAGAAAGTACAGCCCTTTTTGGGTAGTAGCTAGAAGTTATTTTTTGTAGTAGATATTCTATATCAGTACCACAATAGCGATTAATGTGTAATTTTTTTTAGTTGCCCAAAGTGGTGCTGTTAAACTGAGCGTAGCAAGGATGCTGCTATGAAAAACTACAGCTGGTAACTCAAAAAATGAATTGAGTATGCCGCAAAAGCAAACAGGCACCGGGTTTTGCCCAATGCCTGTTTTTTCCTTTCAGTGTGTGTATAATTATTTTAGACTTACCAGGGTATATTTAGAACGTACATCTGCCGGTTTTACACTTGCTTCCTTGGCATAATCTGCTTTTTCAGGAGTAGATTTTTCTGCGGATTTGATTTTAACAGTGTGTAAAACTACAATAATAGCGATCTCACCAGCTAATACAATAAGGTTTATGTTGCGCTTCATACGGTTTTTAAAATTTCTAGTTTTAAGGGTTAGATCCGGTTAGGATATTGAAACGCAAACTTAGATCAAAATATTTTACAGCCCAAAAAATAAACTAAAAAAAACACCTATTTTATGAAAGCAGGTGCTGATTACCAGCTATTAATCTTTTACAATCTTATCATAACTGGCCACAATGCCTTTTATTAAAGAAGAGCTGAAGCCCTGATGTTCCATTTCATTCAACCCGGCAATGGTACATCCTTTGGGTGTGGTTACTTTATCAATTTCCTGCTCAGGGTGGCTGCCCTTTTTAAGTAATAAATCGGCGGCTCCTTTTACCGTTTGGGCGGCTATAAGATTGGCAGTTGCCGCGTCAAAGCCTATTTCTATCCCTCCTTGTATATTGGCACGTATATAACGCATGGCATAGGCGGTGCCACAGGCACCCAGCACAGTTGCCGCA
>JANRMC010000168.1:0-1581 GCA_033761915.1 Flavihumibacter sp. | reverse complement strand
TTATCCGGTCCCGCTTAATGCACCCATTGAAGGCAATGGCAACGGCGACTCACATGTAATAGCAGTTGACATTGAAAATAAAAAGCTTTATGAATTGTACAATGCAGGTGTTAATGGAGATCACTGGGAAGCTTCATCAGGTGCAATCTTTGATTTAAAGTCAAATACACTTCGCCCTGATGGATGGACATCAGCAGATGCAGCAGGACTTCCCATCTTTCCCGGACTGGTGCGTTATGAAGAAGTGCTGAAAGGTGAAATTGATCATCCCATACGCTTTACACTTGGCAAATCAAATGTAAAGCCTGCTTATATTCATCCTGCAAGGCATAAGGTAAACAGTACAGGGGGGCAATACTCACTGCCATTTGGCGCTAAAATCCGTTTAAAGAAAAATTTTGACATCGCAGCTTATCCCGCCAAAGTGCAGGTTATTTTAAAGGCGATGAAAAAATATGGTTTGATCCTCGCCGACATTGGCAGCAACATGTACATCAGCGGGGCGCCCGATGAAAGATGGAACAATGATGAACTCCGCACATTGAAAAACCTTAAAGGGTCAGATTTTGAAGTGGTGAAGATGAACTGATACGGTACAGGTTCTCTTTACAGATTTTACGTTTCTCTGATATTTACAGCAGCGCCACACCGTTGTTCATCCCTGCCGCTGCTTTAGCATTCTTTCCTCCCTTTTTTTTTGTAATTTTAATTCCAATCATTCAATAATGGCAAATGTGATAACCAGGCCGCCACGTACCATGAAAGAGGTTTACCAAAGCCTTCCTGAAGGAACTTTAGCCCAGTTAATCAATAACCAGTTAGTTATGTCCCCAGCGCCAACCGATAATCATCAAAAAATTCTGGGATCAATTTTTGCCCGGTTATTTCATTATACCGAAGAGAATAAGCTCGGCGAAGTGAGGATGGCCCCTTACGATGTATTCCTTGATAAGAAAAATATTTTTCAGCCGGATATACTTTTTGTTGCCACTCAAAACGGCCATCTTGTAAAAGAAAGCGGAGTGCATGGCGCACCCGATATAGTAATTGAGGTATTATCTCCTTCAACATGGCATTATGACTACGGCGAAAAAAAAGATGCTTATGAAAGATGTGGCGTAAAAGAATACTGGATAGTTGACCCCGCAACAAAAAATGCAGAAGGGTTTGCTTTGGAAAATAAAGAGTTTATCCCGCTTGGCGTTATGCAGGGAAGAATAAAATTAAGGCTGATAAAGACAACCATTAAGTTTTGAAAATCTTTTAAAGGCTTTTATAATTTTATCTTTATCCGTTACTGCTCAGTTCGAAAACAGGTTTTATTACTTTATTTAAGCTGTTCTCCCTCCTGTCTGAAATAAATTTTATCCTAAAGTATTAATTGCCGGTTTATATTTCTAAAATCCTTTAAATTTATTTGGTAAAACAATTAGCTGCATTTAAAAAAATTGCCATCATGAAATCAAGACGGATTTTTATTAAGAACACATTGGGCAGCCTCGCTGCATTAAGCATCGGCAGCAAAAGCTTTCCGGCAATCCTTATGCCCCGACAAAAGCAAAAATTAGGTATTGCCCTGGT
>JANRMC010000167.1:0-4466 GCA_033761915.1 Flavihumibacter sp. | reverse complement strand
GGTATATTACCTACTTTTTGCTCGTAGTCTTGTATGGGTATGCGGAAAAGATACCATTTCTCTTCTATTGCTCCGGGTGCTTTTGGTGTAAACCTTCTGATATCTGTTATATAATTACGGCCCACCTGTAATTCAGATGGCTTTAATTCTACTTTATACTGAAAATATTCTTCCAGTTCATTCAATGTATTGTCCCGGTTAAAATCTTCCTGATCGGGGTACAATGTAAATGCCGTAGTAATAGTGGAACCGGTATTGGCAATGGGTGAATTACCATGCGGGCTATTAATGTCTTTATAGCGGGCAATAATATCAGCATTTATTTTATCATAACTGCCATCGCGGTAATTTTTAAAATCATCGCTGGCAGGGTCCAGTTCTGCTTTCTGGTAAGCAGGCGATGAAATACCCACTTTTGCTGCCAGTTGGGTTAAGAAATTTTGAAACTTAATTTTCTCTGCATCGTTGGTTAAACCATCAAAACCCACATCCTGAGTTGGACGATCTGCCGGATCATTACTGAAAGCAGTGGTAACCTGTATTGGGTTGGCCGGTACCTGTCCCCATTTTGATGTAGCATCTACGGGTGCTTTTCCATCTGCACCAGGTAAACCATTTTCAAACTGGCGTCTGCCATCTTTTAAAATGTCTTCTGAAATATTACCCAGATTAATATAAAATTGTCCGCCGGTACTTCCCGGTTTTTTTAAGAAGGGGTCCAGCATCCAGAATTCTATAAACTCCACATTACCGGTTTCAAAATCTATCTGGTCTATACCACGCATAATACCGCCCCATCTTTTACGGGGGTTTAATAATTTACCATCAGCCGCCACCCCGTCAGAAAAAGCCGTTGGGTTTACATCAAAATTATACGGACCTCTTTCAATAGGATTAAAACTTAAATCAAACGTAACCAACTGTGCCTGCCCAAAGTCAGGAGTCTTGGTGGGATAAATTTCCTGCTGGTTAACAGCTCTTATATAGGGGTCTCCAAAATAGTTTAAACCTAAACCCGATACCGGATTATTATTACCCTTGGCATCCTGCAGGTTGGGTTCAATATTATACCACGCAAGCTTGGCACGGTTCAGGCCATAAGCCAAAGAATCGGGCAATATCCCTTCCGGAAACAATCCGTTTTTTTGTGGTGTAGATGCCAGCCCCCAGCTTACTAATGGAAAGCGTAAATCAATATTGGCACGGGTTCCTTCAAAATCATCAATATAAATTACACCACCCCGGCCCTTGCCAATTTGTGTTGGGTGGCCCGGTTTTATCATTGCCACTTCTCCAAAGGCCTGCACATTACTCATTTCAGACGTATGATAGCCTGGTAGTTTATCTAAAGCTCTTGTCAGTTTTGCAAAGTCTGACCGATAATTGAAATCCAATCCAAACATGGCATTTTTTATCGGGTCACCATCCTGTGTATTTATTTTGGTAAAGAAAGGCCGCTCACCCATGCGCACCATTTGTCCGCCAAAACTAAAAGACTGCTTGGTGGTGTTCTTTGCCATATAATCAAACCGAATGCCCTGGTAATTGCGTTGCTGTAAACCAAAGCCGGCATTGTTTTCATATTGCACATTTACCGGCACTCCACTATTCACCAATGCCTGATTTAAAATTTTTACAGTACCTAAATTATAATCAACAGAATAATCCATTCCTTCTCTTAACACCTGCCCTCCGGCTGTTACTGTTACAGAACCCGGCGGCACATTAAATGCACCCAATGAAATTTCTGAAGTTGACTGTCCTTTTGCCTTACCACTTATAATATACCGGTCAAGGTTGGCATAGGTTTTTGCAATTTCTTTAATGGTATCATACAAAGGATAATATACATACTTATCCTTCAGCGCTTGTGTACTGTTTAAAAAAGCTACCCTTTCAAGGTCGCGGCCAAAAGGTTCCAGTAATGGAAAAATAATGCGGGCCTGCTGCGATAGAATTGTCTTCCCTTCTATGTAATCAAACATACCATCCGGTTGCGGATCGTTTCGGTTGTTTAACCGGTCTAAATTTAGCAAGCGTATTAATGGTTGCCCTTTTGCAGCCGCATCACTCTCCGGTAAAAAATTCTTTGGGCCAAGGCTGGGTTCTTCGTACAAAACATTCAATGAAAAATCAGTAGGCTGCACACTGCTCAGGTAATTACCATCGCGGGTTTTAAGTGCATACACGTTTTTCATCATCAGGTCCCAAATGGGCAGGTTGGTTCTTTGAGAAGTGGCCTTTAATAATTTTAAGAATAAAACTTTTTGGTTACCCACCACTCCATTGGTAGAATCTCCATCGGGTACCACATCCTGAGAAAATTCACCCACCTGGTAAATTTTACCGTTATAACTGTAGCGGAAAGCCACCCCTAATATTTCATCCGGCTGCAGGGGCTGACTTAAAGTAATATACCCTACCTGCGGGTCAAAAATATAATCGTTGGGGTTTAGCTTACGGGCAAAGGTTTTTTCAAAATCCTGCACACTGGTTAACCCCAGTGCAGCCAGTCGGGAAGTTACAAATGAGGAGCGCCGGGCATTGGGGTCGCTAATGATTTTACTATACAAATCATTCGCTTCATTAAACGGTAGGTTGATAGTATTACCCGGCAGCGAATTAATAAACGGCGGTTGCAGATAGGTATCCCTTTCTCCTAAATCCATTAAACCCACCACATCTCTGGTTTCTGTGGTTGAGCCATTGCGGTTGGTTACCCAAACTTCTATTTGCAATATTTGTATTAAAGAATTAATGGCAGGCAGGTTAGCCATTGCTTTATTATAATTCTGCCTGAAATGATGCGCTAATAAAAAGTGACGGTTCTCTTCATAATCGTTTGCCTTAAACTCAAAAATGGCGCTGGAAGCACCGCCCTGCAGGCCCATGCTCTGCCGGGTAGAATTCATATTGGCTATTACCGTGCTCACAAACAGTTTTCCAAATTGCAACTGTGTTTTAATACCAAATAGGCCTTGTGCCCCCTGTATTAAACTTCCCTTGGTAGAAAAAGAAACGTTACCCGCTTCCAATCGCTTTATTATTTCATCGCTGGTGCCGCTGTAATCTAATTTAAGTTGGTTCTCAAAATCAAAAGTGGCCAGTGTATTAAAATTTATTGGCAATTTCAGTTTATCGCCCACATTACCCACCACGCTCAGGTTGGCATTCATATCAAAATCAAAACCGCCAAACTTACGGGCCCGTTCAGGCAGCGTGGGGTTTTTTACCTTTTGGCCCTGGTAGCCGGCAATAATATCCACATTACCCTGTGGCCGTATTTCTACTTTGCCATTACCAAAAATGCGGTTAAACAAATTATCGGTAACACTCATTTTGGGCTTTACCAGTTTCTTATTTAAACTGCTAAGTACATTGGCCCGCTTTTTAAAATAATCGTTCTCCTGTTCGCGGCCTTTTAGTTTCAGGTATTCTTCAAAAGTGAGGTAGGTAGGCTTGCGGTAATAGCTGTTGCCAATTTTTTCAACAATATAATAGCGTTTGGTAACGGGGTCGTATTCTACGGTTTGGTTCAGGTTGGCCGGGTCTTTCAGGTTCATAGAGCGGCGGCCCGGTTCTGTGTATTGATCGCCCCTGCGATCTTTAATGGGATATTTTAAAGAATCGCCGGCAGGCCGTTCTGTTTGGGCATAAGCACTACCACCAATAACACTGGTGGCAATAACTGCCAAAAGGGTGCCGACCACAGGTCTTATTATAAACTGAAAAAAAGAAGCCAATTTTCTTGAGGAAATTAGTTAAGTAGCGATCGAATCAATAGGCCTAAATAATTTTCAATGCTTGTTTAATAATATCTTCCACTTTTTGCGGCGCAGTTGTTAGCTGTAGTACCTTTTTTACAGCTTGCTCTGCCGCCGGCCGGGCAATGCCCAAAGCGGTTAAAGCAATTAACGCTTCCTGCTCTAAACTATTGCTTACCAACGCTGCATTATTTAAAGTGCCGGGTAATTTATTCAGCTTGTCTTTAAGCTCTAAAACAAGACGTTCTGCCGTTTTTTTACCAATACCTTTAATGCTTTCTAACAGTTTTACATTACCCTGCACAATTGCCGCGGCAATTTCTGCAGGCTTTGCAGATGACAGCATCATACGGGCTGTTGCTGCACCAATGCCATTAACCCCAATTAACTGTAAAAAAATATCTTTTTCGGCCAGGTCAGCAAAGCCATACAACACCTGTGCATCCTCCCGTATATGCAGGTACGTATGCAGCAGGCCTTCAGTTTGGCCTTCAATAGCAGAAAAAGTGTGCAGGCTAATGTGCACCTCGTACCCCACACCGTTTACATCCACTATCACCTGTGCCGGACTTTTTCTTACAAATAAACCTCTCACAAATGCTATCATAGGTTGCGAAAATAAGGTAAAACCAATTATAATGAACCCGGCTTCGGTACGCTATTCAACATCGTTGCGTCGCACATGTTAGCTGCAACGCTGCG
>JANRMC010000166.1:0-3265 GCA_033761915.1 Flavihumibacter sp. | reverse complement strand
CGCTGCCATTGTCCTCATATCGCTCTACATACCAGCGGCCGGTGGTCATTATTTGTATTACAAGGTCTTCTTTCTTAGCTTCCACAGTTTCTTTGCAAGAAGGTGTTAAAAGGGTAAGAAGCACTGCAGCGATCAACAACTTTTTCATGTGTAAATATTATTGGTTTTGCCCCACATGTTATTGGCCATAAAAAAATTTCATCCTCGTTCGCATCCGCTCAGTCAATAATTTGATGGCTCATGGCATGTCATGGATTTTGGTTTCTGTATGCTAAAATTCGTAAATGTTCCGGTATTTGTCAAGCGCATAACTGATAAAGTAATCTATGTTAAGCGGCTCTCCGCTAATGCGCTGGCACAGTTGCTGGCTGTTATACCTGCGGCCATGTGCATGTACATTAGTACGCAACCACTCTAATAACGGTTGGAAATGGCCCTTTCTTATCCTCTCTTCAAGGCCGGGCAGCTGTTTTTTGGCGGCCCCATAAAATTGTGCGGCATATAAACTGCCCAGGCTATAGGTGGGAAAATAACCAAAGCTGCCATGGCTCCAATGCACATCCTGCAGGCAACCCTGTTTATCGTTGGGCACCGTTACACCCAGGTATTGCTGGTACTGTTCGTTCCAAAACGCCGGAATTTCTTTTACCGGCAATTGTCCGGCTATTAATGCTTTTTCTAATTGATAACGGATGATTACATGAAAGTGATACGTCAGCTCATCGGCTTCTGTTCTTATAAGCGAGGGGCTTACTTTATTAATGGCTTTGTAAAAAGTTTCGGGGGTGGTGCTACCCAGCTGCTGCAAAAAATATTTTTGGGCTATTGATAAAAGGTAGTGCCATGCCGCCTGGCTGCGGCCCACATTGTTTTCCCATAAACGGCTCTGCGATTCGTGAATGCTGAGTGAGGCATACTCACCCAAGGGCAGGCCATAAGAAGTGGCGGGTAAGCCCTGTTCGTATAACCCGTGCCCCAGTTCGTGTATGCAGCTCCAGGTCATATTACTAAAATCGTTTTCATCAATGCGGGTGGTAAGCCGCACATCCTGGCTGCTGAAATTGGTGGTAAAAGGGTGTTCGCTTTTATCCTGTCTGCCGGCTTCAAAATCAAAACCCATTTGTTTCATTATATCCAGCCCCCATTGCCATTGGGTGGCTGCCGGGTAGTTTTGCTGTAATATGGCATCACTCACTTGCGGTTGTGCAGCAATCTGGTTTAATAATTTTTTTAACGGAATTTGTAAGGCATCAAAAACCCGGTCCAGTTCTGCAACGGTGCAATCTTTTTCATATTGATTAATCAGCGCATTGTAAGCATGTGCTTCATAACCCAGCATATCGGCTTCCTGCTGTTTTAATTTCACCAATGCGGCAAGGTCTTTTTGAAAAAGACTGAATTTGTTGTTACCTCTGGCTTCCATCCATGCCTGAAAGCTTTTAGAAACGGTAGTACTTAATTTTCTTACAAAAGCAGGCGTCAGCTTTTCCTGTTGCGTAAAGTCGTACCAGCTAAGCGCAATATTTTTTTGTTGCTCATCACTTAAATCGCTGGCATCTTTTAACTGCAATAAAATTTTCTTAAAAGATGTTTGGGTGTACAACTGGTGGGCAATTTCACTCAATGTAGCCAGTTGTTGCGCCCGGTAATCAGCACCTTTAGCAGGCATATAAGTTTCCTGGTCCCATTGTAATACGGCCGCAGCATATTTTACATCAGCAATTTTTTGCAGGCGCTGCACATATTTTTTATACAAGGCAGCGCTGCTTTGTTTTATAACCAAACTCATACTAAAACTAATTATGCCTGCAAATATAAAGGGCTATCAGGTAGCCAGCGGCAGAATATATAGCAGCAGTTGTTGCGTCGCACACTTGTACCACACAATCTAAATTGAACGTTTATGTGACTCTCGGCAAAAAGCAGAGCAATTGTAAATGTATGGCAGCTTAGCTGCGTGTATTAAGAAGCAATTTGCCCCCAGCTGTATTTAATAATTTCATAAAATGCCATAAAGGTCATAATGCCGGCAATAATTAATTTAACCAGCATACCTGCCAGGGTGCCTAAAAATGTGCCGGCGCCACTTTTTAAAGCCTCCAGTGGTTTTTTACCAGCCAGCATATCGCCAATAATAGCCCCCAATAAAAGGCCCGCAATCATGCCAATAGGCGTTAAAAAAATGCCGGCCAGCATACCAATAATGCTTCCCCAAATACCATAGCGGGTAGCTCCAAATAGTTTTGCACCCCAAACAGGTATCATATAATCTAACACCAGAACAATAACGGTAATAACACCCAGCACAACCAGGGTAATTGTATTAAAAGGATGCCAGGCCCATTGCAATAGCAGTAAGGCAATAAAATTAAAGGGTGGCCCTGGCAGTGCTGGTAAAACACAACCAGCCAATCCAACCAGTGTTAACACAATTGCTATGATTACTAAAACTATTTCCATATTCTATACTAACGGTGGTTAAATATACCGGATAAATCAATTATTAAACTATTTTTACGCAGTTGGCAGTATTGTTTATATGACGCGTTTGCTGGCCACACCTTACAACACCCACATTGAAAAAAATTATATCTATACTATTATTTGCTGTTATATGCTGCAATCACTTAGGTATTGTAGACCGGCTAATGCATTTAACAGAATGCCACCAAAAACAAAAGGCGGCAGAACCCGGTGGATACCCGGTAGATGAAGAAGCGGGTGCTGAAAAGGAGGCCAAAGGCAAAGAAAAGGCAGAAGAAGACGAGAAAATTTGCCATCATTATAACAACTTTCAGGCATTAAGCAGCTTTTTTAATGCTGCTATATTTATTGCATACAACACCTTAATCAATCAACCCCCTTATTGCGAAGCAGAAGTACACCCGCCCGATAGCTTTATTGTGTAATTCTTTATTACGGTATAAAAATAGACCCATAAATTTTCACAGGTATGCCTGTGAACACTTCTTTGTATACACCCAACAACCAACACCAACATGAATTTTAACTTTAAATATCTGAAGGCAGATTTGCCCGCAGGTTTAGTCGTTTTTTTAGTGGCGCTGCCACTTTGTTTAGGTATTTCACTTGCATCAGGGGCTCCATTCTTTAGCGGACTGATATCAGGTATCATCGGCGGGGTGGTAATTGGCACACTCAGCAGTTCTCGTTTAAGTGTAAGCGGCCCGGCAGCCGGTTTAGCTGCGCTGGTGCTGGCAGCCATTACTAATATTGGCAGTTTTGATCTGTTTTTATGTGCTGT
>JANRMC010000165.1:0-17056 GCA_033761915.1 Flavihumibacter sp. | reverse complement strand
CAGTAACCGGTGTAACGGTAGATCCTTCAACAGCATCTATACCTGTTAACGGCACCATCCAGTTAACGGCAACAGTGATACCCGCAAATGCAACCAATACTGCGGTAACATGGGCTTCAGCAAATCCTTCAGTTGCTACGGTTAATTCATCTGGTTTGGTAACCGGTGTAGCAGCAGGTCAAACAACAATTACAGTTACTACCATAGACAGCAATAAATTGGCAACCTGTACGGTAACAGTGGTTGCCAATGGAACAGGTGGAGGTACACCGCAGGCAAAAATATTTCCCAACCCTGTAAAAGATAATAGTCTGTATGTAAGCATAAGCCCGGCTACAACAGCACCAACCCGAATTATTGTATATGATATATCTGGCCGCAGGGTAATAAACTTAGTGGAAACTTATAGCGGCCAATCACCCATTAAAATTGATGTTTCTAAGCTTTCAAATGGTATTTATCTTTTGTTGGCAGATAATAACCTGTTAAGTGTAGTGAGGCGTTTTTTAATTATGAGGTAAGAGTAGAGGCAGATACTAAGTCTTTACATGGACTTATACTTTTATAATAATGTAATTTTTAAAAGCAACTGAATAATACAATGAGCACTCTTTTAAGAACTCCACTACTGTTTCTTGCAGCGTTACTCCTTCAGTCATCAACTCAAGCTCAAATCAGTTTGCCAAAAGTGTTTGGTGACAGCATGGTTTTACAGCGGGGCATTAAAATTCCTGTATGGGGAATGGCGGCTCCGGGTGCTGTAATTGTAGCAAAGTTGGGTAATGCAAAAGCCAGCACAAAAGCAGACCAACAAGGCAATTGGAAACTAACATTTCCTGTGTTTAAAGCAGGTGGGCCTTACTCACTTGAAATAACAGAAGCGGGAAAACAACGTTCAGGTATAAAATTAAACGGCATTTTGATTGGTGATGTTTGGGTAGCTTCAGGTCAATCCAATATGGAATGGAAAGTAGAGCAGGCTAAAGATGCACAAAAAGAAATCGCAGATGCAAGTTTTCCTCAAATACGCTTCCTTGTAGTTGAACAGGATAAACAATTAAAACCTCAGGCTGACATCAAAGGCGGTAAATGGAAAGTTTGTGATACCAATAATGTAAAGCCATTTTCTGCCGTTGCTTATTTTTTTGCACGCAAAATTCATCATGATCAAAATATTCCTATTGGAATTATTCAAAGTACCTGGGGTGGCACACCGATAGAAGCATGGACGAGCAGAGAGATGTTGATTACCTCACCTATTACTAAATCAAGAACGCTTAGTAATGATACGCTTCATTTTACTCAGGAAGATATTATAAAAGATAGTTTGAGCTGGGTACGCATTTGGGATATTGTTAATAATCCACAAAACAATGCAGATAAAATATTCACAGCTTCAACCTATAATGATACCGGCTGGACCAGTATTGAAATGCCCAATGTGCTAAAAGATTTTGGAATTGGTTATTATGAAGGAATAGTTTGGCTTAGAAAAAAAATCACGCTGCCTGAATCATTCAGTCAAAAAGATTTAACCATCAACCTTGGACATCCGGAGATGATTTATTCCTTTTATTTTAATGGCGAAGAAATCCGCAAGAATATATGGTTTAATAATGCTACTCACGCATATACTATTCCTGCAGGTTTGCTAAAGCCCGGAGAAAATACAATTGCAATAAGGGTTGCTATGTTGTGGGGCGGCGGTGGTTTGAAACCCCCTGCGGGAGAACTTTATATCACCGACGGTGGTTCTAAAGTTTCTTTAGCCGGAAAATGGTTGTATAAGCAAGATATCGAACCGGTATTTCCTAAAATACGCAACAATCAAATTTATCCAACCGTACTGTATAATGGGATGATAAACCCTGTTATTCCTTATGGGATTAAGGGGTTTATCTGGTACCAGGGGGAAGCAAACGCAGCAGCAGCTTATGATTATAGAATATTATTTCCTATGATGATAAGCGACTGGAGACAACGCTGGCAACAGGGTAATCTGCCATTTTTATTTGTGCAGTTAGCCAATTTTATGGAAACAAAGCAGCTTCCCTCTGAAAGTGAGTGGGCCGAATTGAGAGAAGCACAAACACTAACATTATCGCAGCCCAATACGGGTATGGCCTGCGCCATAGATGTTGGTGAAGGAAACGACATTCATCCAAAAAATAAACAGGAAGTGGGCCGGCGCCTGGCACTGATAGCAAACAAAATGGTGTATAAACAAAATGATATAGCGTCCGGGCCAATGTATAAAAGTTATCGAACTGAGGGGAATCGTATCTATATTCAATTTAAAAACACTGGTGCTGCGCTTTCTGCAAAAGATGGGAAAGCACTCACAGGCTTTGCAATGGCAGGCAAGGATAAAGTTTTTTATTGGGCACATGCCAGTATTGTGGGAAATGAAGTAATGGTAACATGTGATAAGGTAGCAGCACCTGTAGCCGTAAGATATGCCTGGGCCGATAACCCGGAATGCAATCTGATGAATGCTGCGGGGCTGCCTGCTGTACCTTTCCGTACTGATGATTGGAAACGGGGTACAGAGAAGTTGTAGACTGTTTTTTTTGACTTAGACTGCGTAAAAATCCAATCACCCATAACTTGAAAGTGCGATAGCATAAAAATAAGAACATGAATAATAAAGTCCAATTTAAACGCTATTGCAAAACAATGGAGTTGCGCAATGATGCAGCTTTGATAGAAGCCTATAAAAAAGCACATGCAAAAGGAGCAGCATGGCCTGAAATTACTCAAGGGATGAAAGAAGTGGGCATTATTGATATGGAAATTTATTTGCTGGGCATAAAGCTGTTTATGATAATGGACACCGTGCCGGATTTTGACCATGAGGAAGCCATGAAGCTGCTGGCTGCCAAACCGCGGCAAAGCGAATGGGAAGCGCACATGTCTCAATTTCAAAACAGTGCAGCAGAAGCCACTGCCAGCCAGAAATGGCAGTTGATGGAGCGTATTTATAAAATGGATGAATAAGTAAACAATGAAAACCAGCCACTTTTTTTGCAGCATACTATTGATTGCTTTAGTACTACCGGTATGTTTACATGCACAGCATATAAACGATTGGGAAAACCCGGATGTTAATGAAATAAATAAAGAAGCACCGCATGCTTATCATTTTTTGTCAGCATCCAAAGCGGAGAATGCTTTTGTACAATCGTTGAATGGCTTGTGGAAATTCAAATGGTCGCCCAATCCGCAACTTCGCCCTGCCGATTTTTACAAAGAAAATTACGCAACAGAAAATTGGAAAACTATCCTTGTACCGGTAAACTGGGAAATGCAGGGTTTTGGCACACCTATCTACACCAATATTACCTATCCATTCAAAAAAGTACCACCGAAGGTATTAAGCGAACCTGATAAAAATTTTACCAGTTATTCGGAAAGAAATCCGGTAGGCAGCTATTGCACCAGCTTTACCATTCCTGTGGGTTGGAAAGACAAACAGGTGTTTTTAAATTTTGGTGGCGTACAATCGGCATTTTATGTTTGGGTGAATGGACAAAAAGTTGGCTACAGCGAAAACTCTATGTCGCCTGCCGAGTTTGATATTACCTCTTACATTAAAAAAGGCGAGAATAAACTTGCAGTAGAAGTATATAAGTGGTGCGATGGAAGTTATTTGGAAGACCAGGACATGTGGAGGTTGGGTGGCATTTTCAGGGATGTGGATTTAATTGCCCGGCCAAAAACATTCATCAGCGATTTTTTTGTAAAAGCTGAGCCGTATAAAAAATTTGAAAACGCAAATGTTTCTGTCAACCTTACTATTGATAACCGCTCTTCAAAAAACCTTTCAGGTTTGTATGCAGTGGCGGAAATTTCAGGCTTTTCATCACAGGGAGATATGGTTGATTTTTCTTTTAACGCAAAATTGCCATTGGTTACAATGGCGAAACAAGTTTCAATTAATTTAAAGTCGTTGATAAAACACCCGAGGCTATGGTCTGCCGAAACGCCGGAACTATATCACCTCATTGTAAAGCTTAAAAATAATATGAATGAAGTGGTGGATAAGGCGGAATGTTATTTTGGTGTTCGTAAAATAGCTGTAAAGGGAGATGTATTTTATATCAATGGCAAGGCGGTAAAATTAAAAGGAGTGAACCGTCACGAGCAGCATCCCCGTACCGGGAAGCATGTGAGCCGGGCACTGATGATTAAAGATATTGAACTGATGAAACAGGCCAATATCAACATGATTCGTACCAGCCATTATCCCGATGACCCATTATTCTATGAGCTCTGCGACCAGTATGGTTTTTATGTGATGGATGAAGCCAACCATGAATCACACGCATTTGGTATTGGTAGTAAAACTATTGGAGACAATTCTGTATGGAAAAAAGCACATGTGGAAAGAGCGGTGTCGTTGGTACAGCGAGATAAAAATCATCCCTGTGTTATTTTTTGGTCGTTGGGAAATGAAGGTGGCAGCGGCCAAAATTTAGCTGCCATGGCCGATACCATCAGAAAGCTGGATGCAAGCCGGTTGATATACTCAGACTCCTATCGTGAAGTTGCCGATTTGTACGACGAAGGATATTTACATCCTTCCGACTTAAAAGCATTGGGAGAAAAAATAAAAGACAAACCTGTATTAATGCGTGAGTATGCACATGTAATGGGTAACTCTGGCGGCAACCTGCAGGAGTATTGGGATGTGATTTATGCCGACTCCAGCCTTGCTGGTGCTGCCATTTGGGAGTGGATGGAAGGAGGCATTGCAAAGAAAAAAGATGGAACACCACTACAATTGACAACGCATCCGGATGACCTTCAGCTGCAGGATGATGAGTATTGGGCCTATGGTGGCGACTTTGGCGATCAGCCCAATGATGGAAACTTTTGCATCCGAGGCCTGGTATCAGCCAGCAGAGTTCCTCTTCCTCATTATTATGAGGTGCAAAAAGTATATCAGCCAATAGTCTTTAAACTTATCAATGAAAAGAATCGAATGATAGAGGTTACCAATCATTTTGATTTTCTATCGCTCCGTCATTTTGATTTTGAATACGAGTATGTATTAAATGGCAAGTCGCTTGAAAAAGGTTTATTGAATTGCGATAATGTATTGCCGGGCAGTTCATCCACCTTCATTGTTCCTGCTTTGCAGGATGCTGATGCCGGTGCTTCGGAGGTTAGTTTAAATATTTATGCAAGGTTGAAAAAGGCAACATTATGGGCAGCGGATGGATTTTGCATTGCACGGGAACAATTTATTTTGACACCTTTTACTGCGCAAAAAATATACGCTGCAGGTAATAATGTAGCAGTGAGTGAAACCGACTCACAGATAGAACTAAAGAGCGGCGTCTTTTCTTTTTTGCTCAACAAAAAAACAGGTGCATTGGAAAGTTGGAAAACTGCCGAAAAGGAATTGCTGAAGGGGCAGTTAGAACCTTATTTTTGGAAACCGCCCAATGATAATCAAAAAAATAACGGCTATGTAAATGATTTGGGCAAATGGAAGAATGCATCAGACAACAGGATAGTGAAGAAAGTAGAAATAGCAAAGCAGGATAACCTTGCCAATGTAAAATTTGAAATGGAATTACCCACTATTGGCGCCAGTTATACACTCATCTATAAATTGAATGGAGAAGGAAAATTGCAGGTGGAGGCCAATTACACGCCACACAATGACAGCATTCCATTAATGCCAAAATTTGGAATGAGAATGCGCCTTTTGCCGGAGCATAATCTTATAAGCTGGTGTGGCCGGGGCCCATGGGAAAATTATCCGGATAGAAAAACGGCTTCGCTGGTTGGATTGTATAATGTACAATTACAGCATTTCATTACATCTTATGCAGCACCGCAAGACAATGCAAACCGCAGTGATGTTCGCTGGATGTCATTTAGCACCACCACACAAAAGCAGATAAAGATTATAGGCCTGCAGCCTCTTTGTTTTCGTGCATGGCCTTATACCGAAGAAGATTTGGAAAACAGCCGTCATAATTATCAGCTGCCCAACAGGGATTTCATCAATCTGAATATTGATTTAAATATTCACGGTGTAGGCGGCGATGATACCTGGGGGGCAAAAACAATGGAGAAATATACTAATCCGGGAAATAAGCATTACCAATACGGTTTTATACTGGAGTTAGTTGAAGGCAATAACTGACAGCATTAAAAAATTACAGCAATTGAGGTAATAGTAAACAACTTGTTTCAAAACTGATGCCTTATAAAATAAAAGCACAATGAAAAGAGTAATCACCTTCATCATCGGGATAATAATTGCTATACCTGGGTTTTGTCAAAAAGGGGCTCAATTTTTCCCGGACAGTCAGTTGGCAACTACGGGCATTTATTACTACCCGGAGCAATGGCCAAAAAGCCAATGGGAGAGAGATATTAAAAAGATTGCAGCCATGGGTTTTGAATTTGTACACCTGGCAGAATTTGCCTGGTACAAGATGGAAGTGCAGGAAGGAAAATTTGATTTTACATGGCTGGATGATGTAGTGAACTTGTGTCTGCAAAACAATCTTAAAGTGGTAATGTGCACACCATCGGCCACCACACCCACCTGGATGCGGTTAAAATATCCTGAAACATTCATCCTGGATGGACATTATATCCGTGGCGAAAATGGCACAAGAGGATTGGGGTCTATCACCAATTCAAAATATCGCTTTTTTGTAAAGAGAATTGTAACTGAACTTGCCCGTCGTTATGGAAAAAATAAAAATATCATTGGCTGGCAAATAGATAATGAGCCACCGGCCATTACAGATTACAGCCCCTCTTCTCAACAGGCTTTTAGAATATGGCTGAAAAAAAAATACAAAAACATTGATAGTTTAAATGCCGCCTGGGGTACCGCTTTCTGGAGCCAGTGGTTTAATAATTTTGAAGAAGTAATTATTCCCAATACCAACCTGGTAAACTGGTGGGGAAATAACCCACATGCTTTGTTAGACCTAAAACGTTATCTGGCGGATGTGCAGGCTGAGTTTTTGGACATGCAGGCGGATATATTAAAAACGTATTGCAACAAAGAACAGTTTACTACTACTAACTACACCGCCATCTGCACAGGCGCCGATGCCATCCGCACAAAAAAATTAGATTTTGCTACGTATACAGCGTATCCAAATGGAGGAAGCGATAATATAGGGCCGGAAGGATTTCGGTTGGGAAACAGCAAAGCTGTTCTGTTTGCAGCAGAATGGTACAAGCAAGTGGGTGGCGTGTCTGGCGTAATGGAAATGCAACCCGGGCCCGTTAACTGGGGCGGCTACAATCCATTGCTGTTGCCCGGTACGGTACGTATGTGGTTGTATCATAGTTTTGCGGCAGGCGGAAAAATTGCCTGTTCTTATCGCTTTCGCCAGGTTTTATACAGTTCAGAACAATATCACTCAGGCGTAATAAAAACGGACGGAGTAACACCTTCGCCGGGTGGTGAAGATTATATACAATTCAATAAAGAAATAAAACAATTACGGAGTGTATATAAACCTGATGCCATAATGCCCGAAAAACTGGCTGCACGTAAAACCGCCATTGTTTGGAACCTTGAAAATTATTGGACCATAGACAGGCAACGGCAAACCTATCAATGGGATGCATGGAATTACCCGGTTAAGTTTTTGGAGATAGCAAAATCATTGGGTGCGCCGGTGGATGTGGTGGATGAAAAAGCAGACTTATCATCATACAAAACGGTCATTGTTCCTGCTTATGAAATGGTAGATGCTGCATTGATAAAAAAATGGGAAAACTATGTTACCAATGGCGGGCAATTAATCATTACCTGCCGCACCGGTACAAAAAATAAATCAGGGCATTTTTGGGAAGGTGAAACGGCTGCACCAATAGCCAATTTGATAGGTACAACTATAAAAGCAACCGATATGCTTTCTCCATACAACAAAGGAGATATATTGATGAATGATGAACATTATTCCTGGAATGATTGGGCCGATTTACTGGAACCAGCTAATGATACCAAAGTGCTGGCTGCATACAATAACCAGTTTTACAAAGGCAAAGCCGCTGTGGTAAAAAGAAATATCGGCAAGGGAAGCATTGTATATATTGGAGTAAGTACCGATGATGCAAAACTGGAAACCGAAATACTAAAACAGGCTTATACACAGTCGGGGGCTACAACAGAAAATTATCCGCCGGGTGTGTATGTATATTGGAGAGATGGATTTTATATTGCTGTAAATTATTCGTCAAACGACTATTTAGTAAAAACAGCCAATAATGCCGAAATAATTGTAGGAGAAAAAAACCTGAAGCCGGCGGGTGTGCTGGTATGGAGAGAGTGAATTATTAACAGGAGTAGCAACATTTAGTTTTGATGTTTTTATTTTGAACCCAACGGTAGTACTACTATTAAACCCTGTTGCGTCGCACTCTTCAGCGTTCTGTTCTCTATGTAGCACTATGCAGTTGCACTTACTAAATAGTGCACCAACAGAATAATAGCTGGTAAAAAAAATATATCAATCACACTATTTCAATAATGAATTTTAAGATAATAAATAATACACTCGCCATTTTAATACTGCTGTTGAACAACTGTTTGGGGCAAACAGCAATGATAAATGTTGCAGGCCGCAATAAGTTATCACTGAATGGAAACTGGCAGGTTATTATTGATCCCCTGGATGCAGGGGAGTGGAGGCAGGTTTGGCAGGAGAAAAAACCTGCAACAAAATCAGATTTTGCAGAGTACTCTTTTGAAGGCGGCCCTTTTTTAAAAGTCCCCGGCGATTTTAATTCGCAGTTAAAAGAACTGAATTTTTATGAAGGTGTTGTATGGTATAAAAAACAATTTCAGCAAAGTAAGAAACAGGGCAAAAGATACTTCTTATACTTTGGGGCAGTTAATTATAGGGCAGATGTTTTTTTAAATGGGATAAAACTTGGTAGTCATGAAGGAGGATTTACACCTTTTCAGTTTGAGGTTACCAGTTTGCTTAAAGAAAACAGTAATACCGTAATAGTAAAAGCCGATAACCGGCGAATGGCAAATGGTATCCCCGGATATGGATACGATTGGTTTAATTATGGAGGCATTACCAGGGATGTGGCCCTTGTAGAAACGGAACAAACTTTTATCAGTGATTATTTTATTCAATTGAAGAAAGGAAGTAGGGATACTGTTTCGGGCTGGATTAAATTAGACGGAACAAGTGCTATGCAACGTGTCAGATTAAAAATTCCGGAGATTAATTTCAATGGCGAGTTAAATACAAACAGGCAGGGTTATGCCGAAGTCAATTTTAAGGTGAATCTTAAACTATGGTCACCACAGCACCCAAAAAGATACCGTGTGGTGATAGAATACGGTAATGAATTATTAATAGACACAATTGGCTTTCGCAGCATTGAAGTGAATGGAACAGATGTATTGCTGAATGGGCAAAAGATATTCCTTAAATCTGTAAACATTCATGAAGAAAATCCTTTTGAAAAAAGGCGTTGTACCAATGAAAATGACGCTCACTTGCTGCTTTCGGCCGCAAAGGAATTGGGTTGTAATATGGTTCGGCTGGTACATTACCCACACAATGAATATACCATCCGACTGGCAGAAAAAATGGGATTAATGGTTTGGAGTGAAATCCCTGTTTACCAGCATATCAATTTCTCAGACAGTACTGTTCCCGGTAAAATTCAAACCATGCAGCAGGAGATGGTGGCAAGAGACAGGAACCGTTGTGCGGTTATAATTTGGTCTTTATCTAATGAAACGTATCCCGGCACACCCGGTCGCAATGCTGCTTTAATAAGCGCCACAAAAAATTGCAGGGAGATGGATAATACAAGGCTTATTGTACATGTTGCCAACACACAGAGCTACTCCAACAATGTGTTTAATGTATCGGATACTATTTATCATTATTCAGACCTGGTAGCCGTAAACGAATATATCGGCTGGTATCTTCCCTGGCAGGGTAATTCCACAGAAACAAAGTGGACTACCCGTTTTCCCGGTAAGCCAGTATTTATTGCTGAGTTTGGTGGAGAAGCCTTGTATGGACATAAGATTGGTAATGCCAGGGATACATTGGCGTGGACGGAAGGTTACCAAAAAGAAATATACAAGAACCAAATACAAATGTTTGACAATATACCCGGTTTGTGTGGTGTATGCCCCTGGCTGTTGTTTGACTACAGGTCGCCGGTACGCATGAACCAGGTATATCAAAAAGGGTATAACAGAAAGGGTTTATTGTCAGAAAGCGGAAATAAGAAACTGGCCTGGTGGGAAGTAAAAAAGTTTTATAAAAGCAGGTAGGGCGAAATATTTTTGTCTCATTCTTTCTGATGCCTCATCTTTTTGCATTGCTGCATATTAAACATATAGGCTGCTGTAAAAGCCTTTATTTGTATCATTTTAGTAGTGGTGTATATTACGCCAAACCTTAACTGTTCCCGTAGTGAATTGAGAAATAGAGGCCGTTTAAATTCCTATTTTAAAGCTGCGAAACCTTTTTGTGATTTCAATCACCTCCATACAAACTGCGGTTTATTAATTTTGTAGCTTAATTAAGTAATATGGCACAAAGCTTTTCTGAACTGATACAATCTGACAAACCCGTGCTGGTTGATTTTTTTGCAGAGTGGTGTGGCCCTTGTAAAATGATGGCTCCTCATTTAAAACAAACAAAAGATCAATTGGGCGAAAAAGCCACTATTATAAAAATTGATGTAGATAAAAACCCGGCAGTTGCCATGAACTTTGGTGTACAGGGTGTGCCTACTTTAATTATTTTTAAAAAAGGGCAGGTAAAATGGCGGCAATCGGGCGTGGTACCTGCTGCTTCATTGGTCAATGAAATTAATAAGTGGATTGACTAGCGCTATTTATCAAAATCAATTTAAATTACAGAAACAACAACTATGGATTTTATTAAACAACCCTGGCCCTGGTACGTGGCAGGGGCTCTTATCGGATTAATTGTACCGGCTCTCTTATTATTGGGCAACCGCCATTTTGGTATTTCTGCCAATCTGCGACATATCTGTGCGGCCTGTTTACCAGCCAATATTCCTTTTTTTAAATACAACTGGAAGAAAGAGGCATGGAATCTTTTTTTTGCGGCTGGCATTATTATAGGTGCATTCATCGCAGCGCAATGGCTGGCCAACCCCAACCCAGTGGTTATTAGCCCCAAACTGGCAACCGAACTTTCTGGTTATGGTATCACTGCAGATAACCTGATGCCCACCGCTTTGTTTTCTTTTGACAGTCTTTTAACCCTGCGTGGTTTTATTATGCTGGTGGGTGGCGGTTTCCTAGTGGGTTTTGGCACCCGCTATGCCGGTGGTTGCACGTCGGGTCATGCTATTATGGGTTTAAGTAACCTGCAATGGCCATCCCTTATTGCTACCATTATGTTTATGGCAGGCGGCTTTCTGATGGCCAATTTTATTCTTCCTTTTATTTTACGTTTAAGCTAAAACTATGTCAGTTAAAAATATAACAATTACACAGCAACCCGATACAGATTTTGAAGTACGATCGCTTCAAACCATGTGCGTAAACCAATCTCAAAAAGAATTGCCCTGGTGGTATAACTTCAGTTATATGGCTGTGGGTATTGTATTTGGTATTGTGTTTATTAAAGCAGAGATCATTTCATGGATACGTATTCAGGAAATGTTTCGCCTGCAAAGCTTTCATATGTATGGGGTAATTGGCACAGCCGTGGTGGTGGGTATCATCTCAGTTTTTTTAATAAAGAAGTTTAATATAAAAACCATACACGGAGAAAGTATCAATTTTCAGCCTAAGAAATTTAATAAAGGCCAGATATACGGTGGTTTATTATTTGGGTTGGGCTGGGCTATTACAGGTGCCTGCCCGGGGCCTTTATTTGCACAAGTGGGTTCTGGTGTGTTGGTAATACTGGTGGTAATACTAAGTGCCATTGCCGGCACCTGGATCTATGGTTATTTAAGAGACAAACTACCACACTAAAAAATTAAAGGGCTGTTTTTGAAACAGCCCTTTTTTATTTCTCTTAGCCTTGCTTTACTAATTGCACCCCCAGGTGCAATTTAATTTCATCGGCTACAACTACACCACCTGCTTCAGTAACAGCGTTCCACTTTAAATCAAATTCTTTACGGCTTATTTTACCGTTAATTTCAAAACCTGCTTTCACCTGGCCCCATGGGTCAGTCATAGTACCGCCGTATTCCACATCCAGCACAACAGGTTTACTAATGCCACGAATGGTTAATACACCGTTTAACTGATACTGCTCGTCTGTAATTTTTTTAAATGATGAGGATACAAAAGTCAGCTTAGGAAACTCAGCAGCATTGAAGAAATCTTCACTCTTCAGATGCGCATCGCGTTGCTCATTGTGGGTGTTAATACTATCAATAGCCGCTTCAAAATTTATTTGCGCATCGCTAAAGTCTGCAGCGTCTGCAGTTAGGCTGCCATCAAACTGTGTAAACTGTCCGTTTACATTAGTAATCATCATGTGTTTTACCTTAAACTGAATTTCGCTGTGGCTGGGGTCAATTTTATACGTTGCCATAATTGTTTTTTGTTTGTTTTTAATACTTCAAAAGTACAATAGTAACAAGGTAGTCTCCAATAATGTAGGTTAACAGCAAATCTTAATATAGATTAAGTTTTTGGGGACCAGCTAATGCTTTTCATGGCATCATCGTTGCGTCGCACACTTCAACAGAATATATGGTTAGGCTAAAAGCATAGGTGTAAGTTGAAGTGTCCGCCTCTTAAGGCGGAACAATGCTGAATGGGTTGCTACTGCTGGTTACAAAAAAAACATTAAAACTTCATGGGCACTTCCATTAATAGAATGGTGGCTTTGCTATTGGCTGTAATAGAAAGTGTGTCCACCTCCCAAAGGCCGAGGCCATCGCGTTTCTCTAATGGCTGGTTATTGATGGTTGCGTTGCCTTCAATAATAAAAGCAT
Organism: Flavihumibacter sp.; assembly: GCA_033761915.1. Lineage (GTDB taxonomy): Bacteria > Bacteroidota > Bacteroidia > Chitinophagales > Chitinophagaceae > JACMLD01. The sequence continues at coordinate 4,093 of JANRMC010000165.1, read as the reverse complement.
ACACGCCATTGTCTTTTTTATGAAGGTTATAAGTAATCGTTTTGCCTTCATCTAAATTGCCCCAATGAAACCAGGCATCCTGGTGTATCCATACCCCTTCATCGTTGGGATTGGGAGATAAAATTTGTTGCAACCGGTTATGGCTATCGGCAGGGTTTAAACTTATTTGGCCATAGCGGGGTGTTACATTTTTTTTATTAGGGAAAACCCATATCTGCAAAAATTTCACATCCTGATCGCGGTTCTTATTATGCTCGCTGTGGTAAATGCCGGTGCCGGCACTCATAACCTGTATATCTCCCTTACGTATTACAGCGGTGTTACCCATACTGTCTTTATGTTCCAAATCGCCTTCCAGCGGAATGGAGATGATTTCCATATTGTCGTGCGGGTGTGTGCCAAAGCCCATAGCTTTAGAAACACTATCATCGTTTAAAACACGTAAGGCACCAAAATGAATACGCTCTGGATTATGGTAGCCGCCAAAACTGAAGGTATGATAACTTTTTAACCAGTCATGATCTGCAAGACCGCGGGTAGCTGCTTTATGTAATACCGTGTTTGCCATTTTTTAAAATATTTAGTATGCAAACTTACTATGCTATACAAGGCACAAAAAATAATGCAGGTTAAGTTTTTTATGGGTTTTAATTCTTTTCTTTCAGCATCTTGCTTAAGAACTCAGGGGTAACGCCAATATAAGCGGCAATTTGTTTTTGCGGCAGGCTGTTTATTAAAGAAGGGTATTGCTGACAAAATTTTTGATACCTTTTTTTTGCCGTCAAGCTCAGGTTATCAATAAGGCGCTGGCGCATGGCCACCAGCGATTTTTCGGTAATAATTCTAAAGAAGCGTTCAAACTTAGGTACGGTGATATATAATTGCTCCAGGTCTTTTTTTTGAATGGTCAGCACTTCGGTATCTTCAATGGCCTCAATATTAAGGTTGCCAGGTTTTTCTGCAATAAAGCTATACATATCGGCAATCCACCAATCGGGTGGTGCAAATTGTAAAATATGTTCAAACCCGTTTTCATCAATGGTATAAGCTCTTAATGTGCCAGATAAAACAAATGCGGTTTGCCTGTTTATTTCGCCTTCCTGTAAAAAGAAGTGCTTGCGTTTTATTTTTTTAGGATGCAGAATGGAAAGGAAATAGGCTTCCTCATCGGCCGTTAAACTAATGTGGCGGGCAATATTTTTAAGAATCAGTTGCATATACTCAATTAAAAAAACTGGCTTACTTTTATTACTATAAAAACAATGGCTATGCCAATAGAAGCACAATATAATCTAAAAGCGTTATTTCCGGGTTTGGAAGAAGCATTGTATGCAGAACTTGAAACGCATGGCACTATTAAAGAAGTAAAGGCTGGCGATGTGTTAATGCGCAGTGGCCAGCCCATCCGTGCCACCATGCTGGTGCTGGAAGGTGCCATCCGTTTATACCAGGAAGATGCAGACGGAGGAGAGTTTTTTATTTATTATTTGCAGCCCGGCCAGGCTTGTGCTATTTCTATGGTTTGTGGTTATGGCATGGGCGAAAGTCATGTAACTGCCAAAGCACTTACCGATACTGTATTGCTAAGTCTTCCTTTAAATTACATGGAAGATTGGATGATGCGTTACCGCAGCTGGAACCAGTTTGTAATACGCACTTACCGCAGCCGCTTTGAAGAACTGCTGCAAACGGTTAATGCCATTGCCTTTAAAAATATGGATGAGCGACTGGAGTTTTATATTAAACGGCATGTGCAGCAAATGGGTAAACAGGTAAAACTCACCCATCAGGAAATAGCCAATGATCTGAATTCTTCCAGAGAAGTAATCAGCCGCCTGCTGAAAAAAATGGAGAAAGAAGGATGGATTGTGATGCACCGTAATTCTTTTGAGTGGATCAGGGACTAGTCTGTACATGTTTTCCCATTATGTGATATAAGTCAATTATAGTAGCAGCCACAACAATTATTTTTACAGTACAAAAAAGGGTGGTTTCACGCATTTTAAAAAAAAATCTTTTACCGCTACTTTGTTAAAAAATGCGGTGCTATGATTAACTGGTTCAGAAAAAAACAACTTACTTATTTGCCATTTAAAGAAGCTCTTTTGCAAGGTGCTTTAATTATAGATGTAAGAACAAAGGCAGAGTATAATGATGGACATATCAGCCATGCTATTAATATACCTTTGCAACAACTGGAAACACAATTGCCGCTAATAAAACAACAACAAAAAGTAATTATAACCTGTTGCCGAAGTGGTGCCCGCAGCAATCTTGCCTGCCAGCAAATAAAAGCAGCTGGTATTATTTGTTACGATGGCGGTGCGTGGCAACAGTTGCAAAAACAGATTGATTAATAAATAAGAAAGCTTGTGAAAATAAAAATATTAAAATGGCTTTGGGTGCCCGGCGCTATTGTTGGTGCCATGTGCGGTTATCTGTATTGGAAGTGGGTGGGTTGTAACACCGGCACCTGCATGATTACCTCTAAGCCGCTTAACAGCACCCTATATTTTGCCGTAGTAGGTGCGTTAGTGTTTAGTTTGTTTACCCCATCAAAAAAGAAAGACACTACGGCTACCAGCAATTCAGAAAATGAGTAATACTGCTAATAATAAAATAGCCGTCTTTAGCAGCCTGTTGCGTTTTGCATTGGGCGTAGTTTTTATACTAGTTGGTGTGTGGTATTGGAAAGCAGGAGGGTGGCCTGCTTTTATTTTTGGGGCTGTTTTATTTATCACTGGCTTCTTTCGTCCCAAAAGATGTTTGGAAGAAGGCTGCGATCTCCCTTCTTCCAAACAAACTGTATAATGGTAAGGTTAGTTAAAAGTTTATTGCTTAACCGGGCAGGTGTTAATGCCCACCAGCTTGTACAACGGACAAAAACTTACCAGACTGGTAAGCACAAAAACGCCGCCTAAAATTACCAACACCAAACCCAATGTGCCGGTAACAACATTGCCAAAGTACAAATAAGCAAAAACAGCTGCCAGTATTAAACGAATGATACGATCTGCGTTACCCATGTTCTTTTTCATGATGTGATGGTTTTATAGTTATGAAAATAATTGAACAGCTATTGCAATGACCGCCGCAACACCAACACAAATACTGCAAACTATTATCCATTTTATCAACAGTGTTTTTTTCATTGCTGCAGCAAGCTATAAAAGTTCTGCAGCCCCTTGGGTGACTTTCATCACCCCGCCACTATGATTTTAATTTTGGGGTAACCAACTGCAGTAACTCCGGTTAGGCAGCCGTTGCGTCGCACTCTTCAATTATAGTAAAAGGTATTGGGCATACCGCTTAAGTACTTAAACCATTTTGCTTTTTGCCCAAGCCATTGTTGCCGCTTAAGTGTGCGACGCAACGATGTTGATAAAGCGTTGCTGCTGGTATCAATAAAAAAGCCCCGCAGCATGCGGGGCTTTTTTATATGGTTAAATAGAGTTATTGTACGTTCAGTTTTAACGTAACTATTTCAGCAGCGTTTTCAATACGCACCAGGTGAATGCCTTTTTGTAAACCTTTGGTATCAATTAAAACAGTATTCACCCCTTCGTTCGTGTTTAAGCGTTGTGTTAGTAACAATCTGCCAAACATATCAGTAACCTGCATGGTGGTAGCACCTTTTGTGCTGCTGTTAAATTGCAGTCTTGCAGTTTGTCCGCTTATAACCGGATTAGGCGATACCGTTGCTTTGGTAATTGTATTTACAGCGGGCACCTGCTCCATAATGGAAGTAATAAGGTTGGCATTGGTGCCGGTGTAGCCGGTTGGGTACAATAGTGTTTGTGGAATAATTTGTTTGGGTGTGGAAGCCGAAGACCATGACAGCCTGCAGTTGGCGCCACCACCGCCTTCAAAATATTCCAGTTTAATATCGTACTTCACATTGGCGGTAAGCGCTATAGTACCACTCCACTCACGGGTGCCCTGGTTTACAAACTGGTTAATGAGCTGTACGCCATTTACCCAAAGCCTTACACCATCATCGCTGCTGGTATAGAAGGTATAGGTTTGTGTAAAGAGGGGTTGTACCTGTCCGGTCCAACGTACGGAGAAGGCATTGGTATTTAAATTAGCTGCC
>JANRMC010000164.1:0-7480 GCA_033761915.1 Flavihumibacter sp. | reverse complement strand
TTTGGCACTGTCAACAGCTGCACGGGCAATGTCTATAGAAAGCCCCAGTGTGCAATAGCCATGTTTATCGGGCGGAGATACCTGCACAATAGCCACATCGAGTGGTAAAATTTTGCGTTTGAATAAATCGGGTATATCGCTTAAGAAAACCGGTACAAAATCGGCACGGCCCTCTGCCACTGCTTTGCGCACAGAACCCGATACAAAAAGTGAATTGATATGAAAAGCTTCCTGGTATTCTGGTTTATCAATTTCAATATCTCCTTTTAGTGTGATAGAAACAATTTCTACATGGTGAAGGCGGTTTTTTTCTGCAGCCAATTCTTTTAAAAGATACAGTGGCGTGCAGGCACCGCCATGTATAAAAACGCGGTTGCCGGATTGAATAACCGATAAGGCTTCTTTTGCCGTTACATATTGAAAAGGATGCATCATAAAGAAAGGATTTAAAAGTGACGCAAAACTATTGGCGCAGCAATTATGGGCAGCAGAGTATTATCAGGCAAACGTATGATTTTTGTTGGTGGCTTGCTTTAGTAAACTGCTATTAGATTTTAGCTGTTGGCATTTTGTGTTTAGGTTATTGTTGCCGTTGAAGGGTGCGACGCAACCACCGCTTAATAGTATTACAGCCGCCGGTTACCCAATAAAAAAAGAGCTTACCGTGGTAAGCTCTTTTAATTTATGCGGCTTTCTTTTTTGTTGATTTTTTTAATGCCTGGTCTATTTCTTTACTAAGGTTGGCAAAAGTGGGTGTGCCTTTAAAACGTTCTCCGTTTATAAAAAATACCGGCACATCAGTAATGCCTCTTTTAATACCTTCTTTCAAATCATCCTGCACCTGCCAGCCAAAAGTGCCATTAACGAGGTTATCTAAAAACTGCTTGTTTTTAATGCCGGCATCTTTACTGTGCAATTTTAAACTGATGGTGCCCAGGTTGCGGCGGTTGCTTAAAAGAATATTATGCATTTCCCAAAACTTACCTTCCTGTGCTGCGGCTACTGCAGCTTCTGCTGCTTTTAAACTGCGCTGGTGCACTTTGGTTAAGGGAAAATGACGGAAGTTGAATTTGATTTTTCCTTCGTATTCTTCCAACAACTGTTTTACTACTTCGTTTGCTTTTTCGCAGGCCTCACTTTCATACTCGCCAAACTCCATTAAGGTGATTGCTGCATCTTTATTGCCCACAAAAATATCTTTGGGTGCAATTATCTCCATTACATCTTTCTTAAAAGCCATGTTTGCTCCTTTTTATAGTTAACTGATGGTTGCCGTTTCGGTTTGCTCGTTTCTAAACACCACCGTGTTATCAAATACATCTACCAAAACGGGTTTTGTTTTATCTATCTCCCCTGCCAGTATTTTCTTACTCAGCTGGTTTACAATTTCTTTTTGAATGAGGCGCTTCAGCGGCCTTGCTCCATATTGCATGTCAAAGCCCTGTTCTGCCAGAAAATCCACCGCATAATTACTAAACTCAAGATTAATTCCGTTACCAGCCACCAATTTCTTCAGATTATTTAACTGTATGTTCACAATACCCTTTATCTCTTTCTTCAAAAGTGGTTGAAACAGAATGATTTCGTCTACTCTGTTTAAAAACTCGGGCCGGATGGTTTCACGCAACAAGTTTAGCACATCTATCTTAGCTTTTGCAGTTGCGTTCTCCACATTCTTTTCAGTAACCCCTTCAAAAGCCTCCTGTATCAGGTGACTGCCTATATTACTGGTCATTATAACCAGGGTATTCTTAAAATTTACCACCCTGCCTTTATTGTCGGTCAGGCGGCCATCATCCAGCACCTGCAGCAATACATTCCACACGTCGGGGTGGGCTTTTTCAATTTCATCCAGCAGCACTACACTATACGGTTTACGGCGAACGGCCTCGGTTAGTTGGCCACCCTCATCGTACCCCACATAACCGGGAGGTGCCCCCACCAGGCGGGAAACCGTGTGTTTTTCCTGGTATTCGCTCATATCAATCCGCGTCATCAAACTTTCATCATCAAACAAATATTCTGCCAGCGCTTTGGCCAATTCTGTTTTACCCACGCCGGTGGTGCCTAAAAAAATAAAGGAACCAATAGGGCGGCGTGGGTCTTGCAAACCGGCACGGCTGCGGCGGATGGCATCTGCCACAGCAGTAATGGCTTCCTCCTGGCCTACTACTCTTTCATGCAAATGATCTTCCAGTTGCAATAGTTTCTCACGGTCGCTCTGCAGCATTTTGCTTACCGGTATGCCGGTAGCCTTAGCCACATTTTCTGCAATATCTTCCGCATCTACTTCTTCTTTGGTAAGGCGGCTGTTTTCGCTGATGGCGGATAACTCTTTTGAATATTGATCTACCATCGCCTCCTGCTCTTTTACTTTACCATAGCGTATCTCTGCCACTTTTCCATAGTCGCCATGCCGTTCTGCCTGCTCTGCCTGTTGCTTTAATTGTTCTATACTGGCTTTGGCGTTTTGCAACTTCTCTACAATTTCTTTTTCTTGTTTCCATTTGGCTCTGAACGTATCCCGCTGCACCACATAATTGGCAATTTCAGTATTGAGTTCTTTTAACTTTACTTCATCATTCTCCCGCTTAATGGCTTCCCGTTCAATTTCCAGCTGGCGTATCTGGCGTTCCAGTTTATCCAGTTCTTCGGGCATGCTGTTCATTTCCAAACGCAGTTTGGCGGCGCTTTCATCTACCAGGTCAATGGCTTTATCGGGCAAAAACCGATCGGTGATATAGCGGTTACTCAATTCCACAGCAGCAATAATGGCATCATCTTTAATGCGTACATGGTGGTGTGTTTCGTAACGGTCTTTTAATCCGCGCAGGATAGAAATAGCATCTTCCACACTCGGTTCATCAATCATCACTTTCTGAAAACGGCGTTCCAATGCTTTATCCTTTTCAAAATATTTCTGGTACTCGTTTAACGTGGTGGCGCCAATAGCTCTTAACTCGCCTCTTGCTAAAGCCGGTTTTAAAATATTGGCAGCATCCATGGCTCCTTCTCCGCCACCGGCCCCAATTAAAGTATGTATCTCATCAATAAACAAAATCAATTCACCATCGCTGGTGGCAACTTCCTTTACCACGCCTTTTAAACGTTCTTCAAATTCTCCCTTATACTTGGCACCTGCAATCAGCTGTCCCATGTCAAGGGCATATATTATTTTGCTTTTTAAGTTTTCAGGCACATCGCCATTTACAATGCGCATGGCCAACCCTTCAGCAATAGCTGTTTTACCCACGCCGGGCTCGCCCACCAAAATAGGGTTGTTCTTTGAACGCCTTGAAAGAATATGCAAGGTTCTGCGTATTTCTTCATCACGCCCAATTACCGGATCCAGCTTGCCCTGCCTTGCCAGTTCGTTTAAATTTTTAGCATACTTGTTTAAAGCATTAAACTGTGTTTCCTGTGTCTGGCTTTTTACCGTATCGCCTTTACGCAATTCTGTAATAGCAGTAACCAATCCTTTCTCTGTTAGGCCGGCATCTTTTAATAGTTTACCTACGGCATCATTACCCTGCACCAGGGCCAGTAATAAATGCTCTGGTGTTACAAACTCATCTTTAAATTTTTTAAGTGCAGCCCCGGCCCGCAACACCACACTATTCATTTCCCGGCTAATGGATTGCGCCGGTTCTGCAGTGGTGGTGGGCAGTTTTTTTAATAGCTCATCCAGCTTCGCATCCACCAGATTTATGGTAACATTGTTTTTCTTCAGCAGGTATTCTACCGGAGAGTCTTCCATTTGCAGCAGGGCCTGCAGCAAATGTTCTGTTTCTATATTGCTGTGTTGGTTATTAAAAGCCAGTTGCTGCGCCTGTTGCACAGCTTCTGCGGCTTTAATAGTAAAATTTCCTAAGTTCATGTGTGTATTTTAAATGTTTTTAATTCGGTTTATTTTTATGTACCCAACTGTTGAAGCTTTGCTCAACAGTTGTTGCGTCGTACACTGCAACTTTAGAATTTCAAATCAGAAATATCAAAGTACAAATGCTGCAGTGTGCAACGCAACCAAAGTTTAACAGCATTACTGCTGCCAGGTTCATAATTTTCAAATAACTTTAAACGTTGGTTGCAAACGGTAATCCAAACCAAATAATCAGAAACTATGTCATTAAAATCTTGTTTTAACTGCCTCAAATTCAGTCTTGCCCTTTGTTTTCTGCTAGTTTTGCAGCCTTCTTACAGCCAATATAATTTTACTGCGGTAGACGATTTAATTACAGCCAACAAAAAAATGTTTGATAATGACCTGGTGGTGCTGATTTATAAGGACGGTAAAGTGGTGTATAAAAATGAAACGAATAAAGAGTTTACTTTAAAAACACAGGCACCCATTGCCAGTTGCAGCAAGTGGCTTACAGCAGCGTTGGTAATGACGTTTGTGGATGAAGGCAAAATTTCTTTAGACGATAAAGTGAGCACATACCTGCCTGTTTTTTCTAAATACAGTAAGGGATATATAACTATACGACAATGCCTGTCTCACACAACCGGTATAGAAGCTGACAACAGTGCGTTGAAAAATATTTTGCAGCGGCGCAAGTTTGCCAACCTGGAAGAAGAAGTGAATGCATTTGCATCAAAAAGAGCCATTGAGAAAAACCCGGGTGAATTATTTCATTACAGTAATGTGGGGTTAAATATTGCCGCCCGTGTGTGTGAAGTGGTAAGTAAAAAAACATTTGACCGGTTAATTACAGAACGTATTTTACGGCCACTTAAAATGCGCGGCACCACTTTTACGATTGATTATGATGCAGCACCCAATCCATCTGGCGGCGCTAAAAGCACGGCGGTAGACTATATGAATTTTTTAACCATGATTTTAAATAAAGGAACTTTTGAAACCAAACGTATATTAAGTGCCGAAGCCGTTGCAGAAATGCAAAAAGTACAAACGGGCAACGCAGCAATTGGTTATACACCTAAAGTGGCTGATGGCTTTAGTTATGGCCTTGGAGAATGGATTATTGAAACCAGTAGCACCGGCACCGCCAGTGCAGTTGCCAGCCCCGGTTTGTTTGGCACCTGGCCTGTGGTGGATAATTGCCGTGGTTATGCCTGCATATTTTTTGTAAAAAGTATTTTGAGTGAACAACGAAAAGATTTTTATGTGCAACTAAAAGAAGCCATTGATGAACAAATAAAAAGCAACTGTAACTAACCAAGCCTGCATATATGTACGAGCATAAAAAACAACCGCTGGCTAATAAGCAAATTTATTATCAGCGGTTTTTAAAAAACTTAATTGTGGCGATGGGTATTTTGGCTGCCTGTCTTTTATTAGGGGTGCTGGGCTATCATTACACGGATGATATAGAATGGCTGGATGCCTTACACAATGCTTCTATGATTTTAAGTGGCATGGGCCCTGTGGTTACCATACACTCTGCTGCCGGCAAATGGTTTTCTTCTTTCTATGCTCTATTCAGCGGCGTTGTTTTTATAACCAATATTGGTATTATTCTGGCACCGGCTATACACCGTTTTTTTCACCGTCTGCATTTAGAAGACTAACCTTCTTTTTTTACCAACACTACTTTGGTGCGATCGGCTTTGTAAATCTGATCAAAAAACTTTACCAGCTCATTATAGTCTGCAGCCGGAAAACGGCCACCATACCGTTCAATGGTTCTATAGTAAATAATTTTATCTCCTTCCACCCGGGCACTGCTGTTGTATTTGCCAAACTTAGTGTTAAGACTTACAACTGCAGGCATCGCTTCTGGCATGTAACCGGCAGGTACTTTTATTTCTACGGTATCTATGTCTGTATACTCAAAATCAATTACAACTTCATACTGCCTGTTTTCAGCAGGTGTCAATTTTCGTCCGGATTTAGTGAGTATATTCGGAGCAACAAACAAACGCTTACCGCTAACCTGGGCATAATTTGGAGCTGTCAATTTGAGCGTTTCTTTTATTTCTGGCAATGCAGAAGGGAATTCCTCGTACTCATATTTTAAAACATCATACTGTGGCAAATCAATTTCTTCTTTTAATGTTTCCAGCACTTTTTCTTTAGAAAGGCTGGTTATCATAGCATGCAGTTCATCTTGCTGCACGGCTTTATAATTAGTAATTGCATCAATACTTAAAGTACCAGACACATCAACTACCGCATTTGTTTTCCTGATTTGCAGATTTTCTTTCCAACTGTATTTAGGGGTTCTTACCAGATGTCCTCCGTTTTCGTTGATTGCAAGCACATACCTATCAGAAGTAAACCCACTAAGGTATCCTGCAGGTAATGTTTGGCTGGTACATTCTAACCATACCGTATCTTTTTCTAAAGGAACACTTAAAATAACATGATTGAATTGAGAGGAAGGAAAGTCCGGTACAAAAAACTTACCATTACCCCCGGCTTTTACCAATGTATAATTAGATTTTATACCTATTTCCTTTAGTAAAGAATACATATAGTTAGTAAGCGCCTTGCAGTCTCCATATTTTTTGGCAGCCACATAACTTGCATCAAAAGGCTGCCAACCTCCAATACCTAATTGAATACTTATGTATCGGGTATTGTCCTGCATGTATTTGTATAAAGCCGCAATTTTTTCTTTAGGCGCTTTTAAACCATCAGTAAGATCATGTACTTTTTGTTTAATCGCATCTGGTAATTGGTCTCTTCCATTCTTAAGAGTATGAAAGAATTTTCCAAAATCTTGCCAGTTACTCATATTACCCTCGTAGTCCTGCACCTCAAATTGATTGGGTCCCAAGAAAACGACAGGTGTCATTTCTAGCCAATAAGGCGAGGCATACTCATCTTTAATAGCAACAAAATTATTTACTTCCCACATATACACTTTATCACCACGCTCAAACGATTCTTTGGGAGCATCCTTGTAATTTATAGCCTTATGCCTAAATACATAATCCGCCGCACATATAATCTTAAAACTACTGTATTCAACAGCTACATGCTCATTATCAATAGGTAGCCAGATCGGAAAAAACAAAGTTCCATTGTATTCAGTTTCAAATTCATACTCAACTGTATAAGGATACACTTTATGGTAGAAGTTATGATACTTCACCCGGCTGTCATCCGCCAGATTGTTATCATCTGTACCACTCCTATCCTGTATTTCATTCTTTTTAAGCGATTTTATTTTATTCCCGTTTGCATCATATAAACTTCCTTCAATAGAGCCAATAGAATGCATTTTATCATACCCTTCCAACAATCTTGCATACATATCTCCCTGTTCGTTTAAAACAGTAAAAGCATATTTATGATAGAGTACCGCTTTTTTTATTGATTTTACAGAAAAACGTATCTCTTCAAACCTTTTAACTACATGGGCACCTTTTAATAATTCGGGTTTAATTTTATTAAACGCATAAGTATCATCTGCTGCAAAATTTTTATTGCATATGGCAGTTGATAACATAAAAAACAAGAATACTCTCATGGGTTTTATTTAATTTTTTTCAAAACAATCTGTTCGGCATG
>JANRMC010000163.1:0-9708 GCA_033761915.1 Flavihumibacter sp. | reverse complement strand
ATAAACAGCGATGTTGTAGTAGATCTTAACTGGAATACCTGTAATTGTACCAGTGGCGCAATACCAACAACAGGGGATGGTTTTTTTACAGATGGTGGTTCTGCCTCGGAACAGGTTGTTTTGTTATCTCCCTCACTTACTGTTGTTGATGCAGTTGTTAGAACCCTTCCGGTTGAAACCTCTCCACTGATAACAACTTCTGCAGTAAGTGGATCCTGTTCTTCACAAAGTTTTGATCTTGACTTAATGTCTGTTAATTATGAAACTATTGGTGAATCTGCGGGACGTGGTAATAGTTTCGCCCGCCGTTTAGACGGAGACTGTGGCTGGGTAAAAGATACCCAGCAAAGCGGAGGTGAAACAAATAATACTGCAGGCGATAATTCTGATATTAATGCATCCATCACTATTGTTCAATCTACCAGTTGCAGTAACAATGGTACTGTTGATATTCTTTTTTCCGGCACCGGTTCTATTTTTCCGGTGTCTTATATTTTAGGTTACGATGCTGATAACGATCAGGTTTTTGAAAGCACTGATATCTATACTTCCGGTGTGGACAGTGTTGGAAACTCGGTAAGTATTGTTGGGCTTGCGCCGGGTCGGTACAGTCTGGTTTTAACACCTGCTGCGGGATGCAGTAATAAAACTTTCAATTTTACCATATTGGATTGTAACGGAACACTTTTGAATTGTTCTTTTATAGACTTTAGTATTACAAACACTCAACTGAACTGGACCACTGATTTTTGCAGTGAAATAGAAAGCTTTACTATTGAAAACAGCATGAACGGATTTGACTTTGAGGTTGCAGGTAACGTACCTGTTACCCAACAGGGACAAACGCAAAACTTTAATTTTACAACGGCAAACAACGGTATTGCATATTACCGAGTTCGTATTAACGGGGTTAATGGTAACACTAAATACTCTGCTGTGCTGGCTACTAAAAATACCTATAACAGAAGTCTTTTGCTTAAAGCCTATCCCAATCCTTTTAAAACCAATACGGCCATTGCCATTATCAGTAATCAGGCAAAAACTATTTCAATACAAGTAAAAGATATAACAGGCAGAACAGTTATTACCCAACATGCCAGTCTTACGCCGGGTATAAACAATATACAAATGAACATTGCTGCATTACCGGCGGGAACTTATATTGCTGCTGTAACAGACCCTAAAATGCCACTACCGATGGGTGTAGTAAAATTAATAAAAGAATAAAAGAGCGCAGCACTGTACGGCGGTTGAAGTGTGCGACGCAACGATGCTGAATAAAGCACTACTGCCGGTTACCCCCTTAACTCCACTCTTCTTCTTCTCTTTTTATACGGTCTTTAACGGCTTTTGCAGATACTGCTATACTAATCTCGTACAAAAGATATAGCGGTATTGTTACCAGTGTTAAACTGAAAGGGTCTGTTGAGGGTGTGATAATGGCTGCCAAAATAAGTATTACCACAAAAGCATAACGGCGGTATTTGCGTAATAATGTTGGGGTAAGAATGCCAATTTTTGATAGTATTAAAACCAGCAAAGGCATTTGAAACAATACTCCAATACCCACCGTGGTGTAAATAAGATTTTCTATATAATCTGTAAACGTGGGTTTAATTTCTATTAATGGGCTTAATGAATAACTAAAGTAGAAGTTTACCATGAAGGGTGTTAATACATAATAGCCAAACGCCACGCCTAAAAAAAATAATACAGATACCCAAAAGATAACGCCTCTTGTTCTTTTTAATTCTTTAGAGCTGAGTGCTGGTTTTACAAAGCGCCAAAACTCCCAAAACACATAAGGAAACGCAATTACAAAACCGCCTACAAATGCAATGGTAAATGTACTCATAAACTGACCGGTCATGGCAGTTTCCTGAAACTTGGCAGATACATTACCCATACAAAGTGCATCGCCAATACGCAGGCTGTGCCCCAGTTTACACAATACATCATAGGTAACAAAGTCTGGGTGTGCAGGGCCCAGTATTATTACATCCACAATCTCTCTGGCAAAAACAAAAATGATAACGGCACCCACCACCACTGCAATGGCTGCCCTTACCAGGTGCCAGCGCAATTCTTCCAGATGATCTACAAATGTCATTTCTGCCTTATCGGCGCCGCGGTTTCTTTTAAATAGTGCCATAATGTATTGAGGCAGCAAATTTAAAGGAATAAATAAAGGAAGCAAGATTATAAAAAAAGAACCCCCGGTTTCTGGAAAGAGGTGGGGGTTGCATGAAAAAGGATATAATAACAGCTATAAAACTGCACTTTTAAGACAGGCCGGCCTATACCTGCTTTACGGTATTTATTGTTTAACCACAGGCTGCTGCTGTAAACCCACATCGCTAACACGTGTTAGGAGCTTGGGTATTTTTGGCTATCTTTACTTTTAAAGAAATTGCCATGTCTGTACTGGAATTAGAGCAACTTTTTCAGCAAAAGATTGATGCCGAGCAGAAAATTGAACCCAAAGATTGGATGCCCGATGCTTACCGTAAAACCAACCTGCGCCAGATTAGCCAGCATGCCCACAGTGAAATTGTAGGTATGCTGCCCGAGGGCAACTGGATCAGCCGGGCCCCTTCTTTAAAACGAAAGGCTATTTTAATAGCCAAAGTGCAGGATGAAGCCGGCCACGGATTATATTTATACAGTGCTGCAGAAACATTGGGCATGAGCCGCGATGAAATGATTGATGATTTGCATAGCGGCAAAGCCAAATACTCTTCTATATTTAACTATCCCACCCTTACCTGGGCCGATATGGGTGCCATTGGCTGGCTGGTGGATGGTGCTGCTATTTTAAACCAGGTAATGTTGTGCCGCACTTCATACGGCCCTTATGCCAGAGCCATGGTACGCATTTGCAAAGAAGAAAGTTTTCACCAACGCCAGGGTTTTGAAAGCCTGCTGGTATTAAGCAAAGGTACCGATGCACAAAGAGCCATGTGCCAGGATGCTATTAACCGCTGGTGGTGGCCCAGCCTGATGATGTTTGGACCCAAAGACAGTGAAAGCACCAACAGCGACCAGAGTATGAAATGGAAGATAAAAAGAAAAACCAACGATGAGCTGCGCCAGCAATTTGTAGATATGTGTGTGCAACAGGTAAAACTATTGGGCATGACCCTGCCCGACCCCGCACTGAAATGGAACGAAGACAGGCAGCATTATGATTTTGGCGAAATTAACTGGGAAGAATTTTGGAATGTGGTTAAAGGCAATGGCCCCTGCAATAAACAACGTTTAGAAGCACGACGCAACGCCCATGCTGCCGGAGAATGGGTGCGGCAAGCAGCCATTGCACATGCAGCAAAGAAAAAAAACAAACTACAAAAACAAGTAGCATAATTAGGTAGCCAGCAGCAACAAATACTTCAACACCCTTGCGTCGCACACTTGTGCCACACAATACAAATAAACATTTTATTGGCACCCCGCTTTAGCGTGGTACTAAAAAACATAGTTCAGCCAAGCAATTTGAAATAATTATTAAAAACTAGCAGCCCAACATTTCACCAACCGGTGATGCTAATTTTTAATGATTATACTGTGTGGCCAAAAAACAATAAAAATCATCACATGAAACAATACATTCAAAAATATTATTACGGAGATATACCCGATACCGGCAGCGGCACAGAGGCCATTAACACCCAAAGCAATGCCGCTACCAATTGGCCGCTTTGGGAAGTATTCATCCGCAGCAAGCAGGGTTTAGATCATAAACATGTTGGCAGCCTGCATGCCGCCGATGCACAAATGGCAATAGAAAATGCCCGCGATGTATATACCCGCCGCATGGAAGGCGTAAGCATCTGGGTAGTGGAAAGTAAATACATACACGCCTCTAACCCTGATGATGCGGGTAGCTTTTACGACCCCGCAACAGATAAAGTGTACCGCCACCCTACTTTTTACCAACTGCCCGATGAAGTAAACCACATGTAACCGTTAAATGAAATGAATACTTTTTTAACAGACTATACCCTTCACCTGGCAGATACCTCTTTAATACTGGCACAACGCAATGCAGAGTGGTGCGGCCACGGCCCCGTGTTAGAGCAGGATATTGCCATAACCAATATTTCATTAGACCTGTTGGGCCAGGCAAGAAACTATTACCAATACGCCGCCAGTATTATTGGTGGTAACGCCACAGAAGATAGCCTTGCTTACCACAGAACCGAACGTGAATTTAAAAATCTGTTGCTGGCAGAACAACCCAATGGAGACTGGGCTCAAACAGTATTACGTCAATTCTTCTTCAGCCAGTTTCAATATTTGCAACTACAACAACTGCAGTATGGTAATAACCAGCAATTAGCTGCTATTGCAGCAAAAGCGTTAAAAGAAGCAAGCTATCATCTTCGCTGGAGCAGCGAGTGGGTAATACGCCTGGGCGATGGTACGGCAGAAAGCAACCAACGCATGCAAAATGCTATTGCTGCATTATGGCCTTTTACAGGTGAGTTATTTATTACTGCCGATTATGAAAAAGAATTTATTACCACAGAAACACTACAGGCGCCATGGTTACAAAATGTGGAAACCGTTTTTACAGAAGCTACCCTAACAATGCCTGCCACTACTTTTATGCAGCAAGGCGGTAAGCAAGGGTTGCATACAGAAGCACTCGGCTATATTTTAACAGAACTGCAATATCTGCAAAGAACCTATCCCGGGGCAGAATGGTAAGCCAATGAACAACACCACACCACATACCAGCAATACAGCAGAACAAAACATCTGGAACCTGCTATCCACCATTGAGGACCCGGAAATACCTGTGCTTACCATTACAGATTTAGGTATTGTAAGAAACGTACAAATAACGGATGAAGCCATCACTATCTTTATTACACCCACATACTCTGGCTGCCCCGCCACAGACATGATTGCAGCAACCATTAAAATGACCTTGCTGGCAGCCGGGTATAAAAATATCATCTTATCCACCGTACTTTCTCCGGCATAGACCACCGATTGGATGACAGCAGCGGGTAAACAAAAATTAAAAGACTACGGTATTGCTGCACCCAATAAGCAATTCACCATTCCAGCCGATGGGGTGCCATGCCCGCATTGCAACAGCCACCACACAAAGCTCCTCAGTGAGTTTGGCAGCACCGCCTGCAAAGCATTATACCAATGCCAGCATTGCAAAGAACCTTTTGATTATTTTAAATGCCATTAACACCTGTTTTTTTATGGGGTTACCAGCTTTATAGCAATGGGCAGCAGCGTTGCGGCGCTCCGTTCAGCAGCAGCACTGCCGGCAACTTTTTATACGCAACAGATCCCTGCAAAATTCAGTAGCTTCAACAAAACATTTTGTATGAAAGTAAGAGGCTGGCTCTACCTGTTTTTTTTAGTGTTAACGCTGGAGCTTTTTTTTATTAGCACCAACTGGGCAGCCTTGCGTTTGGTAAGCAAACCCTTATTAATGGCAACCCTGCTGGCATGGTTTATTGCAGCCACGCCCAAAGGCCAGAGTCGGTGGGTAATAATACTGGCACTCATACTATCTTGGTTAGGAGATGTATTTCTGATGCTGGAAGATAAAAACCCCAATTTTTTTATTGCCGGGCTCAGCAGTTTTTTACTGGCGCACCTTACTTATATATTTTTCTTCAGGCAAATAAGAAAACAAAATACACAGCCATTACCTCTTAACCTGTTTACCATTATTGGCGTAAGCATTTATGCTGTTGCCTTATTTTTCTTTTTAAGTCCGGGCCTGGGTGCATTAAAAACGCCGGTGCTAATTTATGCTGTAACCATCAGCACCATGCTGATAATGGCCATACATACCAGCAGCCCTGCCACAAAAAATTTGGCTTATTGGTTAATAGCCGGTGCGGTACTGTTTGTGTGTTCAGACTCATTGCTGGCCATTAATAAATTTTATAAACCCTTTACTACAGCTGGTTTTTTAATAATGCTAACCTATGCACTGGCGCAGTTGTTAATTATAACCGGGGCCGTAAAATATTTTAACAGCAAACAACCCGTTATTAAATAATTTTGCTGCTTAGCAAAAAGTAGTTGATTACAGAACAGCTTTTGAAGGGTGCGACGCAACAACTGTTGCACAACGCTCAACAGCAGGTACCATAAACAGATTTTAAAAAATGATACAAACAGATTTTTTAGTAGTGGGTAGTGGTATTGCAGGTTTAACCTATGCTTTAAAAATTGCCAAACAGTTTCCGCAGCAAGAGGTATTGGTAATAACCAAGGCCGCACCAGATGAAACCAATACCAAATACGCACAGGGCGGCATTGCCGGCGTTTGGGATACGGTAAATGATAGTTTTGAAAAACACATAGAAGATACCCTGGTGGCCGGCGATGGTTTATGCAACCGGCAGGTGGTTGAAATTGTAGTGAAAGAAGGGGTGGAGCGCATTAAAGAAATTATTGAATGGGGCGCCCAGTTTGATAAAGATGCTGCCGGCAGTTATTCTCTGGGTAAAGAAGGGGGCCACAGCCAGCACCGTATATTACACCATAAAGATGTTACGGGTAAAGAAATGGAACGTGCCTTGTTGCAAACTGTGCAGGCACAAAAAAACATTACCCTCATTAATCATTGTTTTGTTATTGAACTCATCACGCAGCACCATATGGGTTACCTGGTAACCAAATCAACCCCCGATGTTACCTGTTATGGCGTGTATGCACTAAACCTGCAAAATAACCAGATAGAAAAAATAACAGCTACTGTTACCCTGTTGGCAACTGGCGGTAATGGCCAAATTTACCGCACCACTACCAACCCGGCTATTGCCACCGGCGATGGCGTGGCTATGTTTCATAGAGCCAAGGGCCGGGTAGAGAATATGGAGTTTATACAATTTCACCCAACGGCTTTGTATGAGCCGGGGTTGGGCGGGCAAGCCTTTTTAATTACCGAAGCCGTACGTGGCGACGGCGGCATTTTACGCAACAAAAATGGCGAAGCCTTTATGGAGCGTTATGACGCCAGAAAAGACTTAGCCCCGCGGGATATTGTAGCCCGTGCTATAGATAGTGAAATGAAGATAACCGGTACAGAACATGTGTATCTGGATTGCCGCCACATGGATAAAGAAAAATTCATTCACCACTTTCCGAATATTTATGAGAAGTGTTTAAGCATTGGTATAGATGTTACCAAACATTTAATACCGGTTGCACCGGCAGCACATTATAGTTGCGGTGGTATTAAAACCGATGAGCATGGCCGCACTTCTATAAAAAATTTATATGCCGCCGGCGAGTGCGCCAGCACCGGCCTGCATGGCGCCAACCGTTTAGCCAGTAACTCGCTGCTGGAAGCCATGGTGTTTGGCCACCGTAGTTTTATTGATGTTACAAAAAATATTGACGCACTAAGCGCCACC
Organism: Flavihumibacter sp.; assembly: GCA_033761915.1. Classification (GTDB taxonomy): domain Bacteria; phylum Bacteroidota; class Bacteroidia; order Chitinophagales; family Chitinophagaceae; genus JACMLD01. The sequence continues at coordinate 2,308 of JANRMC010000163.1, read as the reverse complement.
ACCAAAGACAGTGCTGCTGCCATACCAGAGTGGAATGCCGCCGGCACCACGGCCCCCAAAGAAATGATTTTGCTGACCCAAAGTTTAAAAGAACTGCAATTGCTGATGAGCGATTACGTGGGCATTGTGCGCACCAATGTGCGTTTGGCCCGTGCCATGAAGCGGTTGGATTTATTGTGGCAGGAAACGGAAGAGCTGTATAAAACCACCATTCTTTCTCCGCAGCTATGCCAGTTGCGTAATATGATAACGGTGGCCTACCTGGTGGTTAAATGTGCACAGTTCCGCCACGAAAGCCGCGGTCTGCATTTTAATACCGATTACCCGGAACAGAATAAAGTGCCCCAAAATATTATATGGTAATGTTGGTTACCGGCATTGGCAACTCCGGTTAAGCATTGTTGCGTCGCACACTTGTACTAAAGTATACCTATTATACATAATTTAATAGACCATTAACTTGCTACCGTACAAGTGTGCGACGCAACCACTGCCGCCATGAAATAATTTAGCTGGTAACCTAAAAAGTAAAACCCCGCTGACGCGGGGTTTTTAATTATGCTGTTTTTACAACGCTGGTGGTAGTGGGTTGTTTTTTACCAAAGTGCTGCAGCAGCCACATAATGGTAAAAGAGGGTATAAAGTCTAAACCGGGTAACAGCTCTTCTATAAAATTAAAAGTGCCGCCCAATGCGCCCTTCCAACCGCCAAATAATTTAAAAAATACGGCGGCAGACACGGGTGCCCAAATCAAATCGCCCAACTCTCCCAGAAAAGGTATGGCATAGGTTGCGTATCCTAAAGCATCCATTGCTATACATACCAGTAAAGAAGGTTTTTTGTTGTTCATTTTTAAGTTATGTTTTTAAATAACTATCAAATGACGTGCAAGAACCTGTGGGGGTTGCAATAATGGCAGGCTGCCGGGCTTTGTTATAAAAACTTTAAGAAAGATACTGCTTCAAAATACCATTGATCTCTTCCAGCTTAAATGGTTTGGAGATATAATCGTTCATGCCGGCATCTAAACATTTCAGGCGGTCTTCTTTCATGGCATCGGCCGTAAGTGCTATAATGGGTATACTGGCTTTTTGGTTGGTAAACCTGCGTATGTTTTGGGTGGTTTCCAGTCCATCCATTTCTGGCATATTCACATCCATAAAAATCAGTTTGGGTTCGTTATCCTGCAGCACTTCCAGCGCTTCTTTGCCATTGCTGGCTTTTACCAGGTTGAAGCCCATTTTGCCCAGCACTTCTGTTATCAGCATCATATTAATGGGTTCATCTTCCACCACCATAATTGTGGTGCCGGAGGCCAGTTTTTCTATGGTAGGCACCGTGGTAACCCGTTCTTTTATCTGAATATTGGTTTCAAATAAAGAGCTGAGTATTTCATTTAACTGGTGCAGTTTTACCGGCTTGCTTAAGAACATATCTATGCCCGATTTTTTGGCTTCGGCCTGGTACATATTTCTTTCTAACGATGAAAGCATTAATACCATGGGGTTAGATACTTTATCGTGTTGCTGGTAAATTTCTTTAGCCAGTTGCAATCCATCCATATCGGGCATCTGGTGATCTGTAATAATCAGATCAAAATGCTCGCCTTTATCTTCTGATGCTTTAAAGGCTTCCAGTGCTTCCATAGCTGAAGCAGTAATAGTGCAGTTGATGTTTAAGAATTCAAAAATACCTTTCATTAACTGGCGGTTAGTTTCATTATCATCTACCACCAAAATGCGTTTTAACTGGCCTTTGGGTTGTTCTTTAATCAGTGGCTGATCATCCACAACCTCTAATTGAAGTTGAAAGGTAAACACACTGCCATTGCCATAATCACTATCTACAAACAAATCTCCGTTCATTAACTGCGCAAGGCTTTTGGCAATGGTTAAACCCAGGCCGGTGCCTCCAAATTTTCGGGTGGTAGAATTGTCGGCTTGTGTAAAGCTTTCAAAAATAGAGTCCAGCTTATCTTTAGGTATACCAATGCCAGAGTCTTTTACTTTTATCTGCAGGCTTTGTAATTTCTTTCCATCTTTCTGGTAAATTTCTCCGGTTTTATCAACCGATACAAAGATTTCTCCTTTTTCTGTAAACTTAATTGCATTACCAATCAGGTTTACTAATATCTGCCGGATGCGTACGGGGTCTCCTACAAACTGTCTTGGTATTTGCGGGTTAAACCACAATAGCATTTCCAGTTTTTTCTCAAATGCTTTTACGTTTAGTAAATCAACGGTTTCTTCCACCAGTTCATTCAAATCCAGTTCTACTTCATCTATAAAGAGTTTGCCTGCTTCAATTT
>JANRMC010000162.1:0-13743 GCA_033761915.1 Flavihumibacter sp. | reverse complement strand
AGTTGCGATGATTGGGTATTACAATTTCAGTACCAGCCTGCACTGTATGCCAATGCATTGTTGCAATTAGAAAAGCACCGCAGTAACCAACAGGTATTGGGGATTGCTGCCAATAATGGTAACCAGCAACAGTTATTACAGCGTGTAAAACGTATGGTAGGTTTACCCCTGCCGGGTACTCCTTCAAAGCCGGCACTTATTTCTTCAATCGTTGTTGTAATGGCAGCTGCATTATTTCTTTTAAACCCGGTCATACAATCCACTACAAAAGCAAGCGCGGCAGGCACAGCTTTTCCGGTGACCATTAACTATGTTTCTGATGAAACAAGTACAGCATTGGCAACGCCATCCTTTAAATCTGCAACGCAAACAACGGCAGCTAAACAAGCTTTATCTGAAAATACCACGACGCTAGCGTCTTTAATACCGCTAACTAGTGAAGTTGCTTTCAGCCCGGCTTTTATAAATATTGCCAAAGAAGAAGCGATTGATTATTCTTTGGAAGAACCCTTTACTGAAATTCCGGATGAGGTATTAAATAAATTAAGCGAAGCCCCTTTTGTACCCAGCAGCAGTTTTAATTACCAGTTTATTGAAGACACGCTACTGCCTGATCAGGAAAAAAGATTATTGATTGCTGAAACAGAGGCATTGCACAATGCCCATATTGCTTTACAGAAAATGCAATGGGATGCTATTGCTAAAGAATTGAAATTTTCTGAAGTTAAGATAAAACAGCTGAAAGAGATGGTATTAAAAGAACTGGCACAGGCAGATGTAGAAAATACACGAAAGGCCCTGATACAACAACAGGCTGAAGTTGTTAAAATGGCAAGAAATTACCAGCAGCAGCAACAACTTACCAATCAATACCGTCAGCAGCAGGCAATACTGGAAACCCTGCAAAATAAAATGCGGCAAGAGCAACAACAACTGGAACGTTTAAAAGACAAACAGCAATCTGATTTAAAACAATTAGAAAGCGAACATCAAAAACTGCAACAAACAGCCCGCAAAAAAAGAATCATCTACATTTAATAATAAAAAAAGAAGTCGCTTGAAAAAAAACGACTTCTTTTTAACTATTGTATTTAGTAGTATTAATCAGCTGCCTGTAGCGTCACAGTTGACAGGTGCGACGCAACAACTGCTGCGCAAAGTGATGCTGCTGGCCCCCTATTTCTTTAAATCTAAAACCAGCAGGTAATTACCCCCAATGGTTAATTGATTTTCCAGTGTAAATTCATTACCGGTAGCCACATCGGTTGCTTTTTTAAAGCCGCTGGTTCTTTCTGCAAAACGGCTGAGGTTAATAGTTTTTGGTTCTGCACCCTGGTTCATAATACACATTACCGTTTGCGCTGCATCGTAGCGGAAGTAAACATACACGCCATCTTCTGGCACATACTGCATCATTTTACCCGTTTTTATAGCGCTTGATTTTTTTCGGAACTGCGCCATTGTTTTTAGATAATTAAACAGGTTATTTTCTTTTTCTGTGCGGCCCTGCGGGGTAAATTTATTTACAGCATCTTCTTTCCAGCCACCTTTAAAATCAAGGCGCACCCAACCATCGGGGTTGGTAAACCCGGTCATTAAAATTTCGCTGCCATAATATAATTGCGGAATACCGCGGCAGGTTAGTAACCATGCCATCGCCATTTTATACTTGGCCATGTCTTCACCTAATACGGAGTAAAAACGTGGCAGGTCATGATTGTCTAAAAATATTACCTGCCGCATGGGGTCTTTATATACCAGATCGGAAGCCAGGGTGGTGTATAATTTATTTACACCATCCGTCCATCCAAATGGTTTTGTAAGCGCTTCCTGTATTCCATAAAAAAGTGTTTGAAAATCTGTAGTGGCCTGCAGGTTGCTTTTATACGGTATGTTTAAATTGTTCTGGCAGAAATAAGCCTGGTTAACCATGCCGTGTACCCACGTTTCTCCGAAAAGTGTGATGCGTGGAAACTCATCGTACAAAGCCTTATTGCAACGGTTCATAAAATCTAAATCGTTATAGGCGTAGGTATCAATTCGCCAGCCATCAATGCCATAATTTTCAACCGTCCAGATGGCGTGTTGTATTAAAAAGTTTGCAACAAAGGGATTGTTTTGGTTGAGGTCGGGCATGCTGGGTACAAACCATCCGTCGGACATTCTTTTGATATCATTTTTTGCTGCATAGGGATCAAACAATACCTGATCTTTATAGGTAGTGTTGGTATATGCGGGCCATTGATGTAACCAGTCTTTAAAAGGTTGGTCTTTTGCCGTTATGTGCTGGCTGCCCACATGGTTGTACACCGCATCCTGTATCATCTTCATGCCTCTGCTGTGCATGGCTGCAATCAGTTTATGATAGGCATCATCTCCGCCAATACGGGGTTCTATTTTATAATGATTGGTAAATGCATAGCCATGCTCAGTTCTTTCTGGCATATCATTTTCAATTACCGGGTTTAACCAAAGGGTGGTTATACCAAGGTCTTGCAGGTAATCCAGTTTTGATTCTATGCCCATTAAATCTCCGCCGTGGCGAAGAAAAATTGAGTCGCGGTTAAGACTCTGATCCAGCATGCCGGGAAGGCGATCGTTGCTATAATCTCCGTTGCAAAAACGATCGGGCATAATCAGATATACCAGGTCTGCTGCAGTAACCCCTTGTGCGTATGCAGTGCCGTTGCCTGCACGGCGTGGCTTTAATGCAAATGAAATAGGTTGGTTATTATTGAAACCGGCGGGTATAATTTTTACGGTACCGGGTTTTGCCGCAGGACTTATCTGCAAATCAATAAAAACATAATTTTTGCTATCTGCCCGGGTTATTTTCTTTAGTTGTACACCCGGATAGTTAATACTGAAGTTGGTGGCGTTGCTGATATTATCAGCATGCAACATCAGTTGTACTTTATTCCACTTCATGCCAGTCCACCAGTTAGAAGGATAGCAATTAACAGTAACCTGAGCAAAGCAAAGCGTTACCAGCAGTAGCAATGCATTAGAGAAAATAAATTTTTTCATACAAATAGTTATGCGTTTTCTTCTTTAGTTTCTTTTACAATAAAAATGCATACAATGGCTGCCAGACATAATAAAACACCACCAATCTGCACGGCCATTAAGCGATCGTTATTAAGAAAATGTTCCATTATTTTACCAAAGAAAAGTGAGGCAATGATTTCTGGCAGCACAATAAAGAAATTGAATATACCCATGTAGATACCAATTTTATCTTCAGGCAAACAACCTGCTAACATAGAATATGGCATGGATAAAATTGAAGCCCAAGCAATGCCCACCATACCCATTGCTATGTAAAGCATATTAGGTTCGGTAATGTAGTTTACCCAAATAAGCCCTATACCTCCTACAAAAAGGCAAGCTGTATGTGTAATTTTTTTGCCCAACCTACTAACCCAAAACGGCAGCGAAAATGAAAATATAAATGTAATGAGGTTTAATATAGCAGATGTGGTGTTGGCATGTTCAATACCTTTCGTGTATATATCACTGCTTAATTTAGGGTCGCCATTAAAGATATCTGCTGCAACACCGGTAGAATAATAAAACCACATTAAAAACAAACCCGGCCATGTAAGAAAATTTACCAATGCCAGCCTCTTCATCTGGTCAGGCATATGGGTAATGGCATGAATAATTTCTTTCACACCTCCGCCAAAGCCCTTGTTGGACTCTTTTACTTTTTCTTTCCATTTTATGATATCAGCCGGTGGATATTCTTTACTGAACAAAACGGTATACAACACGGCTAAAAAGAATACAAAGCCACCAATATAAAAAGACCATTGAATGTTTTGAGGAATTGCCCCACCCGATTTTTCTCTTGAAAAGCCAAACCAGCTTACTAATAAAGTAGGTAAATAACCGGCAATAAAAGAAGCCAGGCCTATAAACATACTTTGCATTGCAAAACCAAAAGGACGTTGCTTCTCATTCAAATTATCTGCAACAAAAGCCCTGAATGGTTCCATACTAATGTTAATGCATGAATCTAAAATCCAAAGCAAACCAGCTGCCATCCAAATAGTAGGAGAATTGGGCATAAAGAAGAGTGCTACCGAACTTAAAATAGCACCCACCAGAAAAAAGGGCCTGCGTCTGCCAAGTTTTGGATGCCAGGTTCTATCACTGAGGTAACCAATAATAGGTTGTATTAATAAACCAGTCATTGGCGCGGCAAGCCATAAACCCGGTATTTCTTCAGGAGATGCGCCAAGGTATTCATAAATGGCACTCATGTTCCCCATTTGTAAAGACCAGCCAAACTGAATTCCAAAGAACCCAAAGCACATATTCCATATCTGCCAGAAACCGAGATTAGGTTTCTTAATACTGTCGGCTGTTACGCCAATTGAACCTCCTGTAGCCATAGCAATCGTTTTAGTTGTGTATTTTTTACATGACGTTTAAAAGTACATAAAAAAACATCTCATTGCGTGAGATGTTTATGTACTTGTTTGCTTGGTTATATTACAAAACCATTGGGTATAATCGCTCCCTTTTTAATAACCACAATACCATCTTTAATGGTGTACAGCGCATGGTCGGCATTTTGCAGGTGCGATCCGCCGTTGATGCGTACATCATCGCCAATGCGTACGTTTTTATCTATAATAGCATTGCGTATATAGCAACGGCTGCCAATACCCAGGTTGGGTATGCCATGGGCACGGGCATAATTTATTTCTGCAATGGTTTCAAAATAATCGTTCCCCATCAGGTAGCAGCTAACCACGGTGGTGCCATCGCCAATGCGGGCACGTATGCCCACCACGCTGTTTTCTACCCGGCTGGCATTAATAATACAGCCTTCTGCAATAACCGTTTTTTCTAATGTGGTACCACTAATTTTTGCCGGTGGCAACATGCGGGCACGGGTGTAAATGGCTTTACTGTTATCAAACAGGTTAAAGTCGGGTATATCGTTGGTTAAACCAAGGTTGGCTTCAAAAAAAGAATAGATATTACCAATATCCGTCCAGTAACCATCATACTGATAGCTTACCACTTTGTATTTATTAATAGAATCTGGTATAATTTCTTTACCAAAATCTGTGGCATCTTTCTTTTCTGTTTCCAATAAATCAAACAGCAGCTTGCGGTTAAAAATATAAATACCCATTGAGGCCAGGTAGTTTCTGCCCATACTCTTCATTTCATCACCGGTATCGCTAACCCAATCTGGCAGCAGCTCTTTTTTGGGTTTTTCTACAAAAGAAGTAATGTACCCTTCTTCATTGCTTTTTAAAATACCAAACTCTGGCGCTTCACGATCGGCCACCGGTATCGTAGCAATAGAAATATCAGCCCCTTTTTTCTGGTGGTTGGCTATCATTTGCTGAAAGTCCATCTGGTACAACTGGTCGCCACTTAATATTAATATGTATTCACTTTCAAAAGGCGCTAAATGGCGTAAACTCTGGCGCACTGCATCGGCTGTGCCCTGAAACCAGGTGGGGTTATCGGGGGTTTGCTCAGCGGCCAATATATCTACAAACGCACTGCTGAAAGCGCTGAAGTGATAGGTATTTTTAATATGCCTGTTAAGCGATGCAGAATTAAACTGGGTTAATACAAACATCCGGTTAATGCTGCTGTTTATACAGTTTGAAATAGGAATATCCACTAACCGGTATTTACCGGCAATGGGTACGGCTGGTTTACTGCGGCTGGCAGTAAGGGGGTACAATCTTGATCCGGCACCACCACCCAAAATCACTGCAAGGGTTGATTTACTCATATAGCTAATTTTAATTTTGTCATCGTTTGTTCTTTACCCAACATCGTTGTGTCACTCACTGCACCGGCATTGCAAAGCCCGGCTTTTTGTTTTAGCTGAAGGGTGCAATCCTTCGATACACTCAGGATAAACTGCCACGCTTTGCCGCTCTCTGCGTTACCGTTGAAACGAGCGTGGCAACCACTGCTGCTTTGTGCAACCATGCTGATTACCTACTCCTCATGCTAGCGTAAACTTTGATACACTTCTATGTATTGCTGTGCACTGGTTTCCCAGCTAAAATCTAAATGCATCAACTGTTCTGTAATGGTTTCCATTTTTGTTGCATCCTCATACAAACTAACAGCCCGGTAAATGGCGTTGGTAATTTCTCCCACACTGGCGTTGTTAAAACAAACACCATAGCCGTTTGGCTCGCCAATATCTTTCACCGTGTCTTTTAAACCACCGGTTCTTCTTACAATGGGCACGGTACCATAACGCATGGCATACATCTGGTTTAAACCGCAGGGCTCCACCCGGCTGGGCATTAATAAAAAATCGGCCCCGGCATACATGTGGTGACTTAATTTTTCGTTGTACCCAATCTGAGAATTATAGTAACCCATTAAACTACCCCGCATGCTTTCTAACTGATACTCTACATGCGGCTCTCCGCTGCCCAATACCAGAAAGTTCATTTTCTGCCCAATATAGTACAAAGAATCGCCAATGGCTTGTGGCAGTAAATCAGCGGCCTTCTCTCCTACCAGCCGGCCAATAAAAACTATTAACGGTTTATCTATAGCAAGGTTGAACTGTTTGCATAATATTTCTTTGTTGGCTTTTTTACCAGCCGCAGCTGTGGCAATGCTGTAATGGTTATCAAGGTAGCTGTCTGTTGCCGGATCCCATACATTGGTATCTATACCATTTAATATACCCACACATTTTCCCTTTTCATATTCAAACAATGCTTCTAATCCATTGCTCATGTATTTTAATTCATCCAGGTAGCTCCAGCTAACGGTAGTAACCTTCCAGGCGCATTTAATGCCACTGGCCAATGGGTTAATAGTATCCTGCCAATCCAGTTGTCCCCATTTCCATCCATCCCAACTGGGTATATAGTGTGCTTTATCCCAACCAATCCAACCCTGGTATTGTGCATTGTGTATGGTAATAACAGAAGGAATGTTTTTTAAATGCTGGTAAGCATAACAATGCTGCATCATAAAAGGGATGAGACCGGTATGATGGTCGTGCACATGTACCACATCGGGTTTATGCTTCCAGCCGGCAATCCAATCTACCACGGCTATCTGAAAAGAAGTGAAACGTTCGGTATCGTCATCGTACCCATATACTTTTTCCCTGTCCAGCAAACCATTTATATCTACAAGGTATAAATCAAAACCAAGTTTATTGTGTTTTTCTTTAATAACGGTGTACTCAAACCAGGAGTAACCAAGCGATGCACCACCTTTATGTACCACCTCCCAATCGTTCGTATATAAAAATTTAGTACGGTACATGGGCATTACTACTTTTGCCACATGCCCCAACAGGTTTTGATATTTGGGCAATGCACCCACCACATCGCCCAACCCTCCTGCTTTTGCAACCGGATAACATTCAGCCGATACGTGTAATATTTCCATCAACAGTTTATTAGATTCATCAATTTAGGAAGGTTTTTGATAGGTTGTTGCGCAACATGAAAAAATTTTTAGCTTCATAAAAACTTGTTACTTTCAATGCTTAATAATTAAACATACGCTTGCACATGAGTCAACCAAAACAACCCACTAATTACCCTGCTTTAGGTACCCTGGTAACAGTATTTTTTTTCTGGGGTTTTATTGCTGCCGGTAACAGTGTTTTCATTCCATTCTGTAAAAACTATTTTCATTTAGACCAGTTTCAGAGCCAGTTGATAGATTTTGCTTTCTATTCTGCTTATTATGTTGGTGCACTTTTATTATTTGCTTACGGCGCTTTTGGTGGTAAAGATTTGGTGGGTAAATGGGGTTTTAAAAAAAGCATTGTATATGGTCTCTTATTTTCTGCAATTGGTGCAGCTGCAATGATTATTGCAGTAAATGCCGACAATTTTACCGGCATGCTGGTAGGTTTGTTTATTGTGGCATTGGGTTTTTCTTTACAGCAAACCGCAGCACAACCTTTTGCCATTGCATTAGGAGATCCATCCACCGGCACCAGCCGCGTTAATCTGGGTGGTGGTATTAATTCATTTGGCACGTCTATTGGCCCATTGGTGGTGGCATTGGCTTTATTTGGCACCACGGCTTCTATAACCGATGAAAAAATTGCCAGCCTCAGCCTATCTAAAGTAATTGTATTATATACGGCGGTGGGGGCATTGTTTCTGGCAGCCGCTGCCTTGTTTTACTTTTCTAAGAAAGTGCCTGCTGGTATACTGGAGGAGAAAACAGAAAAAGCCAATAAAGCATTGTACACATTAATAATAATGACCGGTTTGCTCATTATTATGTTTGCACCGGTATTTAGCAGCTATAGAAGTAAGGATGCATTAAAAATACAAGACATTGAAAAAGCAATTAAAGAAAAACGAAAATTAGTTGAAACTTCTTTGAAAGCTGCAATGCCAGTAGTAAAGGACTCTGGCTTTATTAAGAGCTTTGCAGCAAAAGATATATCTACTTTTACTTTAGCAGCAGATTCTATAAAATCTTCAAATCCTTCCGACGCAGCACTTATTGCGGCAATAGATAAAGCGCAATCCGTCATTAATAAAATAAAAGCAGAAAATGACGAAATAGCTGCACTTAAGCATCCTTTGGAACGAGTGCGTCTGTATTGGCTACTCGGCGCCTTTGTGGTGGTAGTGGGCGGTTTAATATTTGCCAACCTGAGTGCACAAAAAAACAGCAATGGCTGGGGTGCCATGCAATACCCCCAGTTAGTATTAGGCATGCTGGGCATTTTCTTTTATGTGGGTGTTGAAGTGGCTATAGGCAGTAACCTGGGCGAATTACTGAAACAAAAAGAATTCGGCTCTTTATCCGCATCCGATGCCACACCTTATATAATGATGTACTGGGGCAGTTTAATGATTGGCCGGTGGACCGGTGCCGTAAGTGCCTTTAATTTAAAAGACAGCACTAAAAAAATACTGCAGATAATTGTTCCGCTCATTGCCTTTGGTATTTTAATAACCATCATCTATCTCTACGATTATGATGTTACCAAACTCTATTACTACATCATTTGTGTATTGGTATTAATAGCTGCTTATTACATCAGTAAAGACAAACCAGCCAGAACCCTGCTCATTTTTAGTGCTGCGGGTGTTATTGCCATGGTTATTGGTTTATTAAGCAGTGGCACGGTTGCTATTTACGCATTCTTAAGCGGCGGCCTGGTATGTTCTATTATGTGGCCGGCCATCTTCAGCTTATCAGTAGCTGGTTTGGGTAAGTACACCTCACAGGGTTCCGCCTTTTTAATTATGATGATTTTGGGTGGGGGTATCATACCCACTATTCAGGGTAAAATAGCCGATGTAATTGGTATCCATCAATCGTACTGGATAGCAGCCCTCTGCTTTGCCTACCTGGCCTTCTTTGGCTTTGTGGTGAAAGGTATATTAACCAAGCAGGGCGTTAATTACGATGCAGATGTATCAGCATCGGGCGGACATTAATTTTTAATTTAAAACAGAATACACAGCAACAGCTGTTATGCATTATGGCAACTTCATTAGATCAGTTAGTAATTGGTATTGACATTGGTGGCACCGGCACCAAGTATGGTATTGTAGACCGCGATGGTAATGTACTCTTCAGCGCAGAAATGAGTACCAAAAAACACCAGTTTGTAGAAACCTATATAGAAGAGCTGTACACGAACGTTGCAGAAATGATACAGAAAGTAGGTGGCAGCGGTCGTGTTAAAGGCATTGGCGTGGGCGCCCCTAACGGTAATTTTTATACCGGTACCATTGAGTATGCTCCCAATCTTCCGTGGAAGGGTATTATACCTTTTGCCAAGTTGTTAGAAGATAAATTTCAGTTGCCCGTGGTATTAACCAACGATGCCAACGCCGCCGCCATTGGAGAAATGGCCTATGGCGCTGCTAAGGGCATGAAGGATTTTATTATGATAACCCTGGGTACCGGTGTGGGCAGTGGTATTGTTGCCAACGGACAACTCATTTACGGACACGATGGCTTTGCCGGCGAGTTAGGCCATACCATTATTATACCCGATGGACGCCTGCACCCCGGTACTGGTAAACACGGCTCCTTAGAAAGCTATGCTTCTGCCACCGGCGTACGCTATACTGCTATAGAATTATTAAAAGAAAGTAACGAGCCCAGCCTGCTGCGCAACGTGCCAGAAGATGAGTTAGATTCTAAAGCCGTGTACGAAGCCGCTATACAGGGCGATGCACTGGCCAAACGCATTTTTGAATTTACCGGCAAAATATTAGGACTGGCCCTGGCCAATGCTGTTATGTTCAGCAGCCCCGAAGCCATTGTATTATTTGGTGGATTGACTAAGGCCGGAGATTTAATATTAAAACCCACCCGCGAGCACATGGAAGCCAATGTTATTCAAATCTTCCAGAACAAAGTAAAAATATTAATCAGCCATTTAAAAGAAAGCGATGCCGCCATTTTAGGCGCCAGTGCCCTTGCCTGGGATATAAAAAGCTAAGAAAATTATAACCAGCAAAACCGTTAATAACGCCCTTTGTTATTAACGGTTTTTTTATTGGGTAACCAGCGCCTGTTTTTCATGGCAACAGTAGTTGCGTCGCACACTTGTGCCGGACTGCTGTATTCGGCAATTTGTTTTGGTTGTTAGCAGTAGTTTCTCTAACTATGAAATTTAAGCTGATTAAATTATGTGCGGTTAATTACTTTTACAACAGTTTATTACTTGATATTAAAAATCAGTTATCATTTCTTTAGAAAGGAAAGCCATCTATCGATAAATCTTACAGTTTACATGAAAAAAAATATTCGCAGAATTCTTGATTATATTCCTCTAGTGATACTGGTTGTTTTGGCTATAATATTAATTTCTACTGTTTATGAAGAAGACATCCTGTTAGGATGGAAGCATTGGGTAGGATTTGTTTTTTTAATAATTACTTTGGCTGCCTTTTTTTATTTTCACCCTTTAGGAGTGCTTTTATCAGGCCTTACCTTAATACTAGGCTTAGTCGGCCTTTTGTCTTTTGATCCTGTTTTGACAATAACAAGTTTTGGATTAGGCCCCAGTGAATCTGGAATTACAATTTTCCGCGGGCAACCTGTTTATTTTATATGGTTATTTATTCATTTTCTGGTATCAGGCAGATTTTATGTTGGAATAATTACAAAACAGTACTGGACAACATTTCTTAAAAAAGTCTAACAGAATATTACATATCAGCCTGAACACAGCACTGCCGCTGAACCGAGCGTGGCAACGGCTGCTGCACAAAGTTATACTGCCGGTTAACAAATTTTAACTCACTGCTTCAACTATTACCAATAGTTTTACAGGCACTAACCACAACAAAAAATGAAGCAAAAAAAATTAAAACTGCTGCTGTTACTTTTTTTTATAGCTACAGCAGCTATGGCACAAACAAAAGAAGATAGTATTGCAATCAGACAGGCCGCATTGGATTATATTGAATCGCAACACAAACCAAATCCGGCACAAATGGAACGGGCCCTGCACCCCCGCATGGTAAAACGTACGTTTTGGAAAGACAAGGCCACCGGTAAAGACTATGTGAGAGAAACCAGCACAGAGTCTATGATTTTGCTGGCCGAAAGCTACAATAAACAGGGCGACAAATTTCCGGCAGTGCCTAAAAAAGAAGTTGTTTTGCTGGATGTATCTGAACGCACAGCTTCAGTAAAACTAATTGCCGATGAATGGATAGACTACATGCATATTGTAAAACTAAATGGTGAGTGGAAGATTGTAAATGTGCTTTGGCAATTTAATAATACGAACCAGCATTAACAGTCTTGCTGCTAAATACACTACCGCAGAACCGGGCCCCTAGTGGTTGGGGTAAACCGTGGCAAAGCTTGCTGCAAAAAGTTTTACTGCCAGCCAATAGATTTTCTGAAGTCAGTTTAATAAAAAGAAGATTCCCAATAATTATTCTGGTCTGATGCAGTATTGAAAACAGGTTGCTGTTTTAGTTATTATCTTCATTTTAAAATAACCGGGGCTGTACCACTACCCTGCCCGGAGTAGCGTAAACAATTATCATGTCTAAGTTGAAATATAACCGGGAGCGGCTGAACCTAACGCAGGAAGAACTGGCGGAAAAGTCGGGCGTTTCTGTAAGAACCATACAACGCATTGAAGCTGGCACCACACCCAAAGGATATACTTTAAAGGTATTGGCCAAAAGCCTGGGTGTGCCGCAAAGTGAGTTGCTTACCCCAACCAAAACGGTTATTGAAACTGCCGGGCAGGCCCCCGTAAATGATACACTGCTTAAACTCATCAACCTCTCGTCTTTGCCGGTTTGCTTTCTGCCACCGGTAAATATTGCTTTGCCGCTTTTTATTATGTTTATTAAAAAGGAGTTTAGCCCCATGGCAAAACAACTGGTATCGGTACAAATTTTATGGACCGTTTTGTCTTTTGTGATTTTTATGCTGAGTGCGTTTTTAAAAAACTGGTATTCGCTGGGTAATAAGTTCAGCCTGGTTGTAATGGTGCTGCTGGTAGTAAGCAATATAGCTATCATCTTCATCAATGCTGCGGCTCTGGATAAAAGAAAAGCACTGAGAATACAACTAAAATTCAGCTTAATATAGGCCCGTTGTGCATTTGGCGGGCAATTGTCGGGTTATTGGCAGCTGGTTTTGCCACTGCTTATTGTTATTTCTATAACCTTTGCCGTAAAATAACCTATCATGAAAAAGTGTTTTCTTTTGCTGGCTATTGTACTTTTTTCAATACATGCCAGTGCACAGGTTGCAAAGACTTCGGAGTTGTTTATACGCCTGGCAAAGCAGGACAGTGTGTTTTTTGAGCGCAGTTTTAATGCTTGCGATTTGGACTATTTGGCCAAAGCCATTCATAAAGATTTAATCTTCTTTCACGACCAGGGTGGTGTTCAGAACCGGGCCGATTTTCTTGAAAACGTAAAAAGAAATATTTGTGGCAACCCGGCTCAAAAACCCATACGAAAGCTGCAGGCAAACAGCCTGGAGGTTTTTCCCTTGTATAAAGATGGCATACTGTACGGGGCCGTTCAAAACGGAGTGCATGATTTTTTTATACGGGAAGCAGGTAAACCCGACCGGCCTACCAGCCAGGCCCGGTTTACCCATGTTTGGCTTTTAGAGAATGAAGCTTGGCTGCTGAAAGAAGTATTGAGCTTTGACCACAACGCCCCGGCAAAAGCAGCCGCACAAGATATTTTTGAAAAAGAAATAACCGCACTGCTGTTACAGGAAAAAGTGCCGGCTCTTGGTTTGGGTATTATTGAAGCAGGTACACTACAACAAATAAAACTGTTTGGCAACAGCAATGCCAATACCGCTATTGCCTATAATGCTATTTTTAAAGTGGCTTCGCTTACCAAACCCGTTACTGCGTTGGTGGCATTAAAATTAATCAGTGCCGGTAAATTAGGGTTGGATGAACCGTTGTATAAATACTGGGCCGACCCTGATTTAAAAAATGATGCCCGCATTAAAAAGCTTACTCCAAAAATTATTCTTTCGCACCAAACAGGGTTTGCCAACTGGCGCTATTTGAATGAAAACAAAAAACTGGTTTTTGAATTTGAACCGGGTACAAAATTTCAATACTCCGGCGAGGGCTTTGAATATTTACGAAAAGCCATGGAAGTTAAGTTTGGTAAGAAACTGGAACAGTTGGCAGACTCCTTAATTTTTAAGGCGGCAAAAATGAAAGACACCCATTTTTGGTGGGATGCATCAATGAACGAAAAGCGGTATGTAAAAAATTACGATAAAGAC
>JANRMC010000161.1:0-2454 GCA_033761915.1 Flavihumibacter sp. | reverse complement strand
TTGACATGGGCAGGCAGCGGGGTGGTGTGCTTGAAAGGTTAAATGTAAATACCGTTTACGCTGCCTTAAGAAGCGGCAATTGCAGTGATGAATTATTTGTGTTGCTGGGAGACTATTATGTAGAAAAGAAGAAACTGGCCGAAAAATACATTTTAAAAGCGTAATAGCTATGGCAATTAAACCACCACCATCTACCTGGATTACTGCCCAAATGCTAACCAATGTTACCGGGTGGAGCGACAGTGAAAAGTTAAGGGCCCGCCGCTTAAATCTTATTAACTACCGGTTTGCCAAAGGCGGTGGTTATGAGTATGAGCTGCAGAGCATACCAGAGCAGCTAATAAAGCAATTACCCAATACACCTAAAACCAAAGATATGACCCTGCCCCAGCAACAGTTTATTACTAACCGTATAAACAAGTACCTACAGTTAACAGCCGATTTAACAAAAATTGGTCCTTACGGCAGCCAGGCTTATACCATTAGCGGCGCACAAGAGCAGTTGCTAAATGATCTGAAGGCGTACTATGATGATGTTTTATTGCCCATGAAACTTATTTATGCCGCTGAATATTTGCGTGCCTCGGTGGCTAAGTTTCTGCCAACTTTTGCTGAAGCGCAATTAAGCAACCATGATGCCAGCCAGATAAAAAACAAACCATTTTTTCACCAAAAAAATTAACAATATGCTTTTAGCTGCTGGTTTGTTGCAAAACATTATTGCTATTGTAATAGTAGGTATTATATGCTTAGCTGTTGGCATATTTAATAACCCCGCGCAATTGCGGCGCCTTTACGGGCAAGATGCAAAGCGAATAAAGCTGGCCTGTGCAGCTAAAACCATAGAAGAAGATATAATGCAGTGCCAGGATGCAGCTGATTTGTTTTGGCAGCAACGCCAAATAGATGATTTGTTTGATAATTATATAGACGAGTTACCACCATCAGAAGTACACCATGTAACCGGCACTTTGCACGCTGCTCTATGCAACCGCCGTGCTTGTTTACAACTAAACGGAGTTTTATGAATACCGTTTGGATTTTTAGTGAAGAAGAGAGAGAGATAATTTTTGAAGTGGCTGTAATTATTAACAATGCTACTATAGAACATTTTTTTGAAACCGATTACGATGCTGCGTTGCAGCGCAAAAGAGCGCAACAAGATAAACATGCTGCTAACCCTATAGAAGTTAAAGTAAAAGTAAAACCACATATTATTTAATGCTGCCATCTTTTGAGCATATAACCTATAACCTGACTGATTTTGAAAAGAAAACCATGGTGCCATTGTTGGTGGCCGGCTTTAAAAAAATGTGCGCCCTGCCCGGTAAGGTATTTAGTAATGCAGAAATAAGAGCAGCCATAGAAAAGCGGCATAACATAAAAATTACAGACATCCGCATGCGTGAGATGATAAGTTATATAAGTATAGAGTTGCAGGCGGAGTTTGGAGAATATTACCTGGCTGCTGGTGCAAAGGGTTATTATATGACGAACGATACTGCCCATATACGGCAGCACGCAGAAAGCCTTGCCAGCCGCATGGCCAGTATGCAGGCTCGTATGGATGTGGCCATGAAGAAGTATAACCAATTGCAAAATCGGCAAACAGCGGCCTGAAAACGTTTTTTAGCTTTTTGCACTAAAGGCTAAGAATACAAAGGAAACTACCCGCCCTGTTTCTACAGGGTGGTTTTAAAAAGTATGTCGTACATCATTATAAAAAAGAATAAACAAAACTGGAGTGGTAAAGAGTTTTCGGAATTACCTGCAAAAATTTATTCCAGTTTTTCAGATGCAGTAGATGCTTTAAATGCCTATTTTTTTATAGGCATTTCAGAAGATGGCGCTTCTTATGAAAAGAAATATCATTATGGTAATATTTCTTTTTTGTTTCTAACAGAATACAAAAAAACTATCTTATTAAGAGATGGTAAAATAAGGTGGTGAATTGTTGGCTGAACATGGGCGCCCTATTCAGCACCGTTGCGTCGCACACTTGTGCATTAAAGCAGTATTGAGCAAACTAAAATTATATATATGGGAACAGATTATAAAACTGCAAACGACACGTCGGGTGTTTTTATAAAAGATATAGCTAAAGCTTTTATTGAAACTGTGCCGCATGATGAGCATGCAGATTGTTTGGGGGCGTTGGTAAATATTCTTATTACAG
The DNA here is from genome assembly GCA_033761915.1 of Flavihumibacter sp. Taxonomy (GTDB): domain Bacteria; phylum Bacteroidota; class Bacteroidia; order Chitinophagales; family Chitinophagaceae; genus JACMLD01. The sequence continues at coordinate 278 of JANRMC010000161.1, read as the reverse complement.
AAAGCGAGCGTGAAACAAGTAATATCGAAAAAGAGTTAGAAAATCTAACTGAAAATTTAAAAGAAAAGATACGTAAAAACCGTATGTACGAAGAGCGGTTGAAATATTTTGTTTTGGGTTAGAGTATTTACGTTGGTTTTTCATATAGCATAGATCGTTAGTCCGGTCCGTATCTACGGACTGGTTTTAAAAAAAGCACTATGAATATTGCAGCACTGCTGTATACCAGAAACAAGGCTAATTTATTACACATAGATAGCCTGGATTTGCAGATACTT
>JANRMC010000160.1:0-27964 GCA_033761915.1 Flavihumibacter sp. | reverse complement strand
TTTAAACGTGTTAGACTTAAACTCTCCTGAAGCAAAAATAAGAGCGCAGTTATATACCAAGTATTTTTTTAAAAACAGTGCACAATTAGCCTTCCTGGTAGAAGAAGAATTTAAAGCAACCGGCCGCCACAGTTATGGCGTTAAACAAAGAAACAACAAAGGCATTTGGGTGCTGCAGGCTACAGGCATGCCCAGCATACTGGTAGAAACCGGTTTTATTACCAATAAGCAGGAAGAAGAATATCTTAACAGTGAGAATGGGCAAGTAGAAGTTGCCGGTAACATTTTAGAAGCGTTTAAAAAATATAAAAACGCATTAGAAACCCCCAAGGGCAGCGGCAACAATATACCCAAACCCGCCGCAAATGGTAAAAAATAATATTGGGTATCCGACAGCTCATCTCCGGTTAAGCATTGTTGCTCGTTAAAAATCCCGAGCGGATTTGAGCCATGCATGCGGGGCACATTTCAGCAGTAGAATTTCTGATTTGAGATTTGAAATTTCAAATCAGAAATATCAAAGTTCAAATGTACAAGTGTGCGACGCAAGTAAAGCCCAATAGCAATACCGCTGCTGGTAATATTATATTTCAAATATTTTATCCATCAACACCCATTTTTCTCCGGGTGCAGCAAAAGGCAGGGCTTGCTGGTATTGCCACATCAATTGCTCCCACTCTTGCACCAGGGGGTTGGCAGCATCTGCAGCCGCTTTGTTAGTAAAACTAAAATCATCTGAAACCTGAATAATCATAAACAGGCGGTTGCCCGCCTTGTAAATTTGCATGCTTAGTATGCCACTGTCTTTGATGCTTTGTAAAATACCGGGCCAAACATTTTTATGGTATTCAATATAGGTGGCTATTAAGGCAGTGTCATTTTTTAAATCGAGCGCCAGGCAATATTGTTGAGGCATCTTTTTCTATTTTATGGTAAAATACATAAAAAATGGCGCTGATACATAGGTAATAAACTGTTAGCAACTGTAAATAACAGTTACCAGAAACAAGTGTTATTTTTGCGCATGTTTTTTTTAACAGCCAACAGTTTTTTTTCAGCAATAGATGCGTTTGATAAGCAATTATTTTTTGCTGTAAACAGGGGTTTTAGCAATCCTGTTTTTGATACTGTGCTGCCCTACCTGCGTGAGTCTACCTTTTGGGTACCGCTATACCTGTTTATGTTAGTTTTTATGCCGCTTAATTTTGGTAAGAAGGGTTGGTTGTGGGTTTTGGCCATTTTAAGTACTGCAGCACTTACTGATATTGTGAGCAGTCATATTTTAAAACCGTTAATACAAAGACCCCGCCCCTGCTGGGATGATGAAATAGCCCACCAGGTGCGTTTGCTGGCCAGTTATTGCGGACGTAATTTTAGTTTTACATCCTCTCATGCCACCAATCATTTTGGGGTGGCTGCATTTATAGTTTTTACATTAAAAAATCATATGGGCAAATGGTTGCACCTTTTCTGGTTGTGGGCTGCTGCTATTTGTCTGGCACAGGTGTATGTGGGTGTGCATTACCCCATTGATGTTACCGGTGGCGCTTTGCTGGGTACTGCTATTGGCCGTTTTACCGCATGGCTATTTAATAAAAAAATAGGCCTTATTAAACAATAACCAGTATTTTTAATTACAATGACAGAAATCCTGATAATTCTTGGGCTGATATTGCTGAATGGATTGTTTTCAATGGCCGAAATAGCCCTCGTTTCCAGCCGCAAAAGTCGTTTAGAAGCACAAGCCAATAAAGGCGATGCCAGTGCCAGAGAGGCACTCAACCTGGCCGAACACCCCGATACATTTTTAAGCACTGTACAAATTGGTATTACTCTTATTGGAATTTTAACGGGTATTTTTTCCGGAGAAACCATTACGGAAGACCTGGCTGCTTTTTTTGCAAAATTTGAGACGTTTAAAAATTACAGTCATGGTCTTGCCACCACCATTGTGGTTATTATTATTACTTTTTTCTCATTGGTTTTAGGAGAATTGGTGCCCAAGCGTATTGGCCTTTCCAATCCGGAGCGTTATGCCAAGTTACTGGCAGGGCCTATGCGGTTAATGAGTTTAATAACACATCCCTTTGTTTGGTTGCTAACCAAATCCAGCCACTTAATTACACGCCTGTTTAATATTAAACCCAACGATAGCCAGGTAACTGAAGAAGAAATAAAAGCCATCATCAGCGAGGGTACCGAACATGGTGCCATTGAAGAAGCAGAACAGGAAATAATTGAACGGGTGTTTCATTTGGGCGACCGCAACATTACTTCTTTAATGACACATCGCAGCGATATCATCTGGTTTGATGTAAACGACAGTGAAAACACGATAAAAGAAAAAATATTAAAAGAGCCCCACTCTTCTTACCCAATTTGTGAAAATGCCATTGATAATATTAAAGGGGTTGTTTCAATAAAAGATTTATACGTTACGGATGATGATGTGGCTTTCAGTAAAATTATGAAGCAGGCTTTGTTTGTACCAGAAAACAATACGGCCTACCAGGTGCTTGAGAAATTTAAAGAAAGTAAAATACATACCTGCTTCATTGTGGATGAATACGGCAGCCTGCAGGGTATGATAACCCTGAATGACATATTAGAAGCCATTGTGGGCGAAATACCTGAGCCTAATGTTGACGACTACGAAATTATAGAACGTGAAGACGGATCATACCTGGTGGATGCACAAATACCTTTCTACGACTTCTTAACACGTTTTGAAAAAACTGAATGGATGAATGAAGGCGAACAGGAGTTTGATACACTGGCCGGCTTTATACTGCACGAACTGGAACGCATCCCACATACCGGCGATACGCTTAACTGGCGCGGGTTTGACTTTGAAATAGTAGATATGGATGCACAACGCATCGATAAAATACTGGTACATATTAGTAAAGAGCTCAAGGATGAAATGGAGGAAGAAAACTAATCTTCCGTAGTAGTTTTTCTACATATTTGTTGCAACATTGATAATAGTCAATTATTGTTTTCAAGATTTCCACATTCATGTTAATGGGTACATTCTGGCAAGGTGTTTGGAAAATTAGGTCAACATATTATTTGTTCGATCACCAAACCCTGATTACTATTATGAAGGTTAATGCTCTGATTAGTGCGCTGGCACTAACATGGACTCTTATTGTCCAAACCAGCTGTCAGAAAGATATTGCTATGGAAACCACCGCTACCTCTGAAACAAAACAAATCAGAAGTTTTCCTACGCAAATAGATCCCAATCTGATACCCGAAACACAACCCGCTAACCAAACCGCGGTTACTGTAAACATTGGTACCAATGTAGGTGGCTTGTACAAAGCACTGCCCAACCGGTACGATTCTACTTCAAAAAAATACCCGCTCATTATTTTTATACATGGCGTGGGAGAATTGGGCAACGGTACCACACAGCTTAGTAAAGTTTTGGTAAACGGTATTCCTAAATTATTAAATGCAAGAACTTTTCCGGCAAGGTTTTCTGTGGGTGGAGAAAATCATTCTTTCATTGTGGTATCGCCACAATTTAAACAATGGCCTGTTGCCACAGATGTAAATGCTGTAATTAACTGGGCAGTAGCCAACCTGCGTGTGGATGAAAGCCGCATTTATGTTAGCGGTTTAAGTATGGGTGGTGGTATTGCCTGGGAGTATGCCATTGCTTACCCCAATCGCATTGCAGCGGTGGTACCTATGTGCGGTGCTGCCTGGCCCACACAGGTACAGTGTGGTAATATGGCTGCAGCCAATCTTCCCATCTGGGCATTTCATAACAACGATGATGGCACTGTGGGCGCCGGTATAACCAATATGATTATTGATTTTACCAATTCATTTGGCCCCAACCCAATGGCACAAAAAACAATCTGGCCCAGTGGCGGGCACGATTGCTGGACCAAGGCCTCAAACCCCAGCACCCGTGAGTGTAACGGAAAAAATATGTACGAGTGGATGTTGCAGTATAAACGATAAACGCATTTCGCCTGTGAAGAACTAAATACAAACCCTGCATTTTTGCAGGGTTTTATTTTTTGGCCAACATTTGTATTGCTATTCATCAGCCGTTGCCACGCTCGTTTCATCGGCAACACTTTGTGCATCTTTGCGTGGCAGTTTACCCTGAGTTTACCGAAGGGTCGCACCAGTCAGCAGCATAACACAGGGCAACAAAAACAATTAAAATTCAAAAACTGAATTAGCATCCGGGTTGGTAACGCGGTTACTTTTTTTAGTACCGCCTGCTGTGCAATGCACAATGCTGATTTGCGAGGGATAGGTTTCGTAAAAAATAGTAGTACTTACTTCTGCTTTTTTAAAATTTGCAATATTACTAACCTGGTAATAGCTCCATATAGATGCGCCTTCAATTTCATAACCTACAAATTCTAAAACAACCGGCTTGCCATCTATCTTAATTTTAAGGTGTGCCTTCATATAATCAAACACCTGCTGCTGGGCCAATTGCGGATTTTTGGGGGTAGTTAATTCTACCGGCTGCTTATACATTTTGTTCAAGGTTTTCTCCGTATCGTCTAAAAACATTTTACACGATATTTCTAAAGACTTTTCTTTGGCATTGTGCACAATTTCTGTAACGGAAACATAAAACGGGTGCTTTAACGCAGCAGTTTCTTTGGCAGGGCTATGCCCGGCGCCTAAAAGCATCAGCAAAACACTAAACCATTGATGTATCATTATAGCCATTGAAAAACTAAATTTTTCTACCACAAATCTCTTGTTTATTTTCCACACCTGATAAACTGAACCGTTAAAACTTTATAAGCGGCATTAACTATTACTATGCAGGAATTTTGGGTGTACTTAGGCTTGGGTAAAGACCATATACTGGACTGGGCGGGTTACGATCATATTTTGTTTGTGGCAGCCCTTTGCCTGAGGTATACTTTTGCCGACTGGAGAAAAATACTGGTATTGGTTACCGCTTTTACCATTGGCCACTCGGTTACCCTTGCTTTAAGCGTGTTTGATGTTATAAACATACCCGTTAACTGGATAGAGTTTTTAATACCCGTTACTATTGTTGCAACCGCCCTTAGTAATGTGTGGCAAAAAGATTTTACATTTCAGCAGCGTTTGCCGCTTATTTATTTTTTAGCACTGTTTTTTGGTTTAATACACGGGCTTGGTTTTTCTAATTACCTGAAAGCATTGCTGGGTAAAGATGAAAGCATCATTATGCAACTATTGGCTTTTAACCTGGGGCTTGAAGCCGGGCAATTATTAATTGTAGCGGGCATTTTAATAATCACCTACCTTGTAGTGCAATTATTAAAAGTAAACCGCCGCGAGTATTTGCTGTATGCCTCAGGCGCTATATTTGGTGTGGCGCTGTTAATGGCAATAGAACGTTACCCTAAAAAAGAAAGCACCGTTTTTTATAGCCCGTTGCCCAATGAAACAAAAGATGAAGTGATTGCGACGCAACGATGCCGCTATGAAAAACAACAGCCGGTATTTTTAATACATCAATTACATAAACCATCATAATTATGAAACAGCTACTCTTTGCCTGTGGCCTGGGCTTAGCAGTGTGTAATGTGGCAACCGCACAAAACACCCAAAACAACCCGGGTAGCAACCATGGCAACAAATTTGAACAGTTAGGCGGCATTTTACCTACGCCTAATGAGTACCGCACTGCCAGTGGTGCCCCCGGCCCCAAATACTGGCAGCAACGTGCCGACTATGACATTAAATGCGAATTGGATGAACCCAATTTAAAATTAACCGGCAGTGAAACTATTACCTATTACAACAACAGCCCGGATGTATTAAGCTACCTGTGGCTGCAGGTAGATGAAAACGAACACAGCAGCAGCAAAAATGCCAATTACCAGGATGGACAGGCAATGCCCCGCCAGGTAAATGATATGACGCTGAGCCGCATTGAAAAAAAGGATAACGATTATGGTGTAAACATTACCCGCCTGGTAGATGCGTTGGGTAAAAAATTAAACTACACCGTTAATAAAACCATGATGCGGGTAGAACTGCCCGTGCCGTTAAAGCCCGGTCAGAAATTTGTGTTTAGCATTGACTGGAATTATAAAATAACCGATCGCATGACTGTGGGTGGCCGTGGTGGCTACGAATATTTTCCTGAAGATGGCAACCACATTTTTACCATTACACAATGGTACCCCCGTCTTTGTGTGTACAGCGATTTTCAGGGTTGGCAAAACCACCAGTTTACCGGACGTGGAGAGTTTGCGCTGGGCTTTGGCAACTTTAAAGTACAAATGACGGTACCTGCAGACCACGTGGTGGCAGCTACCGGAGAATGCCAGAACTACCCTGCCGTTTTATCTGCAGCACAATTAGCCCGCTGGCAAAAAGCTACCACATCTAAAGAACCGGTTGAAGTAGTAACCTTAGATGAAGCAAAAGCAGCAGAAAAACAAAAGAGCAAACAAAAGAAAACATGGATTTATAAAGCAGATAATGTGCGTGACTTTGCCTGGGGCTCTTCACGCAAATTTATTTGGGATGCGATGCCTGCTTATGTAGAAGGCAAAAAAGTAATGTGCATGAGCCAGTATGGCAAAGAAGCCTATGGCTTGTACCGCAAGCTAAGTACCAAAGCCGTGGCGCATACCATTAAAAGCTATTCTAAGTTTACCATACCTTACCCCTACCCCGTGGCACAAAGCGTGGAAGCGGCCAATGGTATGGAGTACCCCATGATTTGTTTTAACTATGGCCGCACCGAAAAAGATGGCAGCTATAGCGAAGGCACCAAATATGGCATGCTGGGTGTAATCATTCACGAAGTGGGTCATAACTTCTTCCCTATGATTATTAACAGCGACGAGCGCCAGTGGAGCTGGATGGATGAAGGCTTAAACTCTTTTGTGGAGTACTTAACAGAAGAGTTATACGATAATAAATTTCCAACACGCGGTGGCCCGGCCTGGACCATTACTGATTACATGCGTTTGCCCAAAGATCAGTTAGAGCCTATTATGACCAACAGCGAAAACATTATACAGTTTGGCCCCAATGCATATACCAAACCCGCAACCGGTTTAAACATTTTGCGTGAAACCATTATGGGCCGTGAACTGTTTGATTATGCTTTTAAAGAATATGCCCGCCGCTGGGCCTTTAAACACCCGGAGCCGGGAGATTTGTTCCGCACCCTGGAAGATGCCAGTGGTGAAGATTTAGATTGGTTTTGGAGAGGTTGGTTTTATGGCACCGATGCCTGCGATATTTCTTTAGACACCATCAAATACTTTAAGGCCGATTTAGATTTTGTGCCCACCAGCAATATAAAAGACACCGTGGCCAGCCGCACATTGGCCAAGCCTGCCGGCAGCACTTTTGATGACATCTCAAAAATTCGCAACCGCGAGGATAAGAATATTGTATTTGCCACCGATGCAGACACCACACAACGCGATTTTTACTGGCGTTACAACCGCGGCCTGGAAGCCTATGACACCAGCAAGTACGTGGTACCCGTAAAAGGTATGATAGAGCCGATGGATGCTGACATGAAAGCACGAATGGCCAACAAACACTTTTACGAAATTACTTTTAGCAATAAAGGTGGTTTGGTAATGCCTGTAATTTTAGAGTGGACCTATGCAGATGGTACCAAAGAAATAGAACGCATACCCGCACAGGTATGGCGCAAAAACGAAGGTAAACTGGTTAAAACCTTTGTAAAAAACAAACCGGTAGCCAAAGTGCAGTTAGACCCCCTGAAAGAAACAGCCGATATTAACACGGCCAATAACAGCTGGCCCAAAATTGCCGATGAGCCCAGCAAGTTTCAATCGTTTAAAATTAAGCAGGGTGCTGTGCGTGGCCAAAGCCAGGGCATAAACCCCATGCAAAAAGCCGAAGAGAAAAAAGCGGCTGATAAAAAAGGTTTCTAACAACAACAGCATACAACAAGCAACCCCGCCGCATGGCGGGGTTTTTATTTTGGGTGAGCCGGCAGTGGTATTTTATAGCGGCATCCTTGCGTCGCACTCTTGTGCGGCAATACAATATTGAACGGAAAGTGTTTGTGGTTTATAGTTGGTAGTTTGTGGTGCTCCGCAGTGCATGCTATCACCCTGAGCTTATCGAAGGGTGATGAACGATAGCATCCTGCCATCCTGAGCTTATCGAAGGATGATAAACAAAATCATCATGCCACCCTAAGTTTATCGAAGGGGGACATACACAACTACGCTCCCGTCTTCGACAGGCTGCTGACAGTGATTCTGTGAAACAGCAAGGGGGTTGAGGTAACCCTTTGTGCAACTAAGTTTCTGCTTCGTGTAGCGCTGTGATATTAAAAAGCTATTACACAAAGTGCCACAAAGAAGACACAAAGGCACACAAAGAAATTTGCAGCAGGCGCTATATATTCAAGGCACATTCCTTATCTTCATTTCTCACACCGGTTAAGTAACTCCCAAATTAGTAGATTGTACTAACAACAATACAAAAAGTTGAATACTAAAGAATTGATTTTCAGAAATGTTTTTTATCTTAACAGTGCGTATAATATCATAAATACTAGAGTTATGTGCCATACTGCCAAACAGTTTCCCAAGCGTTGGGGCGACAGTAAAAATGTTCTTTATCATTTAGGTTTGACTTGACCCAAAGCCCACATCGGCTTGACAATCATTGTTCGGCTTTTGTACATATTTTGTTCTTCAGTTTTTCAATTGAGCTGTAGTACCGGGTGGACTTTTGTTCAAGTCATAAGCAAGTGAACACAGTATCCCGTTTGACAATCACTGCAACCCTCACAAAAACTATTAACAGCACGACACATAAGGACAGACAACAGTTCATTGTTTGGCAGCAGTCTTTATATGGACGAAAACCATTTTCATATAAGCTAAACTACTAATTGTAAGAAAAAGACTTTTGATGTAGCTTAAAAACGAAGATTATTGTTTAAATATTTTAAACTTACCCAAACAGAGAAATTAAATCATAAATGAGATACCCAATCAAAATAAATCTAAGTGTACTTTTTTTATTACTTATCACAATTCATATCAATGCTCAAAAAAAACCCTTGCAAATTACTGCATATGCTGGGTCGGCATTCGGTTTCTTAAACAAAGATGTTTTTAACAACAAAAACACCAACATTAGTCCCCTGACAGGCATTGAATTTACCAAACCAATAAACGGGAATTTTCAACTCAGTGTAGAACTACAGCTAAACCGCTATAACCTCAGTAATAGCATTGAGCAAACCTATAAGTGGTTTATCGGCAACGGCAGCATAAAGAGTTTTTCCCCAACTACTGCTATCAATGGCATAATAAGTGCAGGCTATGCGGCCAAAGGTGGTAAAGGCGGAACCACCAAGGGCAATAACGGTATTAAAATAGAACTTGGGGCTGGTGTACAGCGTTTAACTACAGGTGGCAATGCCTTGCAGGTACCCAACCCATCGCAAAGCAATCAACTTATCACCGTTTACCGGGAAGATAAAGGGAATTATATTAACCCTTTATTGCAGTTTGCTGTAAGAAAAGGCTGGCAGTTAAACTCATGTGTAGCGATTGACTTATCAGTTAAAACACAATATGTGTTTACAAATAATAAAATCTATTACAAACCCGTACCGGCAGATACTAGCCCGACTGCAACTGATATGTTTTATCTTTCTGCAACTGAAAGAACATCGACTATGCGACGGTTTCTAATTATTCCTGCCATTGGGTTGCGGTTTAATTTTGGTAGTTGTAAGAACTCTGATTGATAAAGCTGTATTATCGGCGACCTTATAGTTTTTTATACGGGTCTGACACTTTGCAAAGCTTACAAGTTCTTTAAGAAAAGTATTAACAGATTTTTTTGGCAGCTAAGTACGGCACATAACATTGGGTTTTATGCAAGTTGGGCATGACCAGCAAACATCAACAAATTGCAAATTCAGGCTGTGGTTCGGGGCTCGACGAATAAAGCCCAACTTTAGTTCTTAATATTTAACTTTATCAAAAGCCAGGCAGTTGTTCCGGGCAGACGAATATAAAATTCCCCACCATCGGCAATACCTGCCCGTTATGTGCCATTTTGGAGTTACACCGTAACTTCACAGAAAGAAATTAAAAAATAAAATAAATATGTTCGGAATACAACACATCAAATTTGACTCAATGACTTACGTGCTTCATTATAAAAATGGAAACATAAAACGAGAAGGTCGTGGACTTTCATTTTTCTACTTTGCACCAAATAGCTCAATTGTCGCAATACCAATGGGAAGTAACGACTTACCATTTATTTTTACCGAAACGACAAACGACTATCAGACAGTTTCTATACAGGGACAAATAAGTTACAAAATTGGAAATCCTAAAACACTTGCTGATAATTTAGATTTTACAGTTACAGACGGTGGACAATACAAAAAAAATGACATAGAGAAACTAAACCAAAGAATTATAAATGAAGCACAAACAGCAACAGCTTCATTTATTCACGGAATTACTTTAAAAGATGCAATTCGTTCTGCAAAAAAAATTGAAGCTAATATTTTAGAAGGGCTTAAAAATTCACAAGCTATCAATATGCTTGGTATTGAAATTTTAAGTGCAAGTATTTTGGCAATTCAAGCAACACCTGAAATGTCAAGAGCATTAGAAACTGAAACAAGAGAAAAATTACAACAAGAGGCAGACCAAGCAATTTATGAACGTAGAAATTTTGCAGTAGAACAAGAAAGAAAAATAAAAGAGTCTGAACTAAATACTGAAATTGCAGTTGAAGAAAAACAAAAACAAATTGCAGAAAAGAAAATGGAATCTGATGTTCAAAAAGCAGAGAACGACAGAAAATTAAGAGAGATGCAAATTTCGGCTGACATTGCAGTTGAAAATCAAAGAAAACAACTTATAGAGCAAAAAACTGCAAACGACAAAAAAGAAGCAGAAACACAAGGTTTTGTCATTGAAACAACTTTAAAACCTTACAAAGACATTGATTGGAAAACACTAACTGCACTTAACAATAACCCAGACCCAAAGTTCAATATTTCTTTGGCGTTCAGGCAACTTGCAGAGAACGCAGATAAAATAGGAAACGTAAATATTAGTCCTGAATTGTTGGACTCAATTTTGAACGACAAGAGCAATAAAAAATGAGTGTAGAATATGCAATCATTGTTAAAAATAAAACCCGGCTTGAAACTTTAATTGAACGCTTCAATACAAAAGCACAAGCCAAATTTTACATAGAACGACTTGGTGGGAATTTTGAAGACTATGTAATTGAACACGATACTTTTCATTATTCACTTAATCAAATTCAAACACAACTTTCTGCGACAATTAAAAACAAGGTTGTAGAAAGAACCTTTTTACCTAACTACATTTTTACAGACAAGAATGTTATTGTGGTTGTTGGTCAAGACGGTCTTGTAGCAAATACAGCCAAGTATTCAAAAGGAGTTCCAATGGTTGCAATAAACCCTGACAAACAAAGATATGATGGCGTTTTATTGCCTTTTGACACAGGTGATTTTATTTACGGAATTGAAAACGTTTTGACAGAGAAATATAATTTTCAAACAATGCGATTTGCAGAAGCTAAACTGAATGACGGACAAAGTTTATTAGCTTTCAATGACTTGTTTATTGGTACTTCTTCTCACGTTTCAGCAAGATATAAAATTTCATATAACAGCAAGACAGAAGAGCAATCTTCAAGCGGACTTTTAGTTTCAACAAAAGCAGGTTCAACAGGTTGGTTAAGCTCTGTTTTTAATATGGCTTATGGTGTTGCAGGAATGTTTGAAAAAAACATCAAGCTCAAACGACCAAAGCTAAATGACAATGATTTGCTTTTTGCAGTTAGAGAGCCATTTCAAAGCATCAGAACACAAACAGGAATTACAGCAGGACTTTTGAAAGGACATAATAATCTGACAATTGAATCCTTAATGCCGACTAATGGTGTTATTTTTAGTGACGGAATAGAAAGTGATTTTTTAAAGTTTAATAGTGGAACTATTGCTACTATTGGACTTGCAGACGAAAAAGCAAAACTCGTAACAAATGACAAGAAAAACAGCACATAACATCGATTTGGCAAAAGCAGGGCAGACGGAAGTAATTGAACATTTGTACTTCTATCAACATTTGTACTTAATTTCAGCTAACGGTTTTCAAAGCCCATCTCTGCGTAGTTTGTAAGTCAAAAGTAAACCTCAGCATACGGCTCTGCCTACGCTGGTGCTTACGGTAGCTTTCAGCTACTATTTTACAGCAACAAATAACAAAGCCGATAAAAGCACTGCCGCTGAAGGGTGCGACGCCCATGCAGCTGAACAGCGGTTTTATGCCGGCTACCAAAAATTTACAGATCTGAAGCAAAAGGCATTTCGTATTTTTATTTCGCACAGATTCTGTAATAAATACTGATTGTATCTTCTGCCAGCTAACAACAAAACAACCGCCATGCTATGACAAAACTTTTAATACTCTTTCTTACGGTAAGCTTGCTTTCCTGCAACAATAACAGCCCTGCAAAAACGGAAACACCAGCAACTATACATATAAACAACCAGGGCGTTGTTATTGATTATACCGATTCTAAACTGGGCGATACCGTGTTGCTTTTTATTCACGGCTGGGGTATTAATAAAACTTATTGGGCAGACCAGGTTAGCTACTTTGCAAAAAAATACCGGGTCGTTACCGTTGACCTGCCGGGTTTTGGCAAGTCTGGAAAGAATAGAAAAAGCTGGACGGTGAATGATTATACGGAAGACATCCATGCCATGCTTACCGGGTTAAACTTAAAAAATGTAATTCTTGTAGGGCATTCAATGAGCGGCGCTATTATTGTTGAAACAGCATTGCAATACCCGGCTGCTGTTTTAGGTGTGGTGGGGGTGGATAATTTAAAAGATATCGGGTTACAATTAACCCCCGCCATGCAAGAAGAATGGAGTAATTATTATAACAATCTGCGCAAACAATTTAAACAGGTAGTTGCAGCAGATATTAAAAACCTGTTTTCGCCAGCTACCGATACGCTGGTACAAAAAAGAGTAACTTCTGATATTTTAAATACGGACTCCACCCTTGCTGTTGATTGCCTGGAAAATCTTGACAAGTACCCGTTTCTTACAAAGCTGCAATCATTCAACAAGCCGCTTTGTTTAATTAATAGTAGTTATACCCCTACTGATACGCTGGCCTTTGAGAAAAATAAAATTAAGTACCATTTATTAGACATGGGTGCAACCGGCCACTACCCCATGATTGAAAAACCCAATACCTTTAATTTACTTTTACAAAAAGCCATTGATACCGTTGCCGGGCTTTAAATACATCATTTTTTTAAAAACAATCACATGAAGTTGATTCTTTTATTCTCCATCATTACTCTTTCTGCTTGCGCCAATAAGCAAACACGCATTACAGAGCGGCAGAAAGTTATTCTGGAAAAAATGGCGCAGGTAAAAATACAATACTACAAAAAGGCAGCCCTGCTAGAGGCTATTAAGAAAACTGACACCAGTGCCTTGAAACAACAGCAAATTGCAAAGGAATTGGTGGCAGCCGATGGTATTAAAATACATGCATTATTAGCCTTGCAGAAAGAATATGATTCTTTAGAAACGATATTGATGAAGAAATAAGCCATCTAAAGTTTATATGCTTATATGATTAAACCTAACAAAATAGAAGTACTGCCTCTTTTTGAGATTTTAGATAGCCGGCTGCTGGAGCTTTTAAAATCTTTAACACCCGATGAATGGATGGCCCCAACGGTTGCCAAACTTTGGACGGTGAAAGATATTGCGGCACACCTGCTTGATGGAAGCCTGCGTGGGCTTTCTATATCGAGAGACGGCTATTTGGGTGAGCCGGCAGAAAATATAAACAGCAATCAGGAACTGGTTACTTATTTAAACAAACTAAACAGTAACTGGGTTACAGCCACCAGAAGACTGAGTCCGCAGGTATTGATGGAACTATTAGAAATTGCCAGCAGGCAATACACCCGGCACTTACAGCAGTTAAACCCTGAAGCAGAGGCCGTGTTTGCCGTAGCCTGGGCCGGGCAGGAAGTTTCTGCAAACTGGTTTCATATTGCCAGAGAATACACAGAAAAATTTTTACACCAGCAGCAAATAAGAGATGCCGTTAACAAACCGGGTATAATGACCCGCCAATTGTATTATCCGTTTTTAAACACATTTATGCAAGCCCTGCCCTACACTTTTAAAGATGTGATGGCGGCAGCAGGCACCACCGTTTTGCTTACCGTAACCACGGCCGTTGGCGGGCAATGGCGTATTACCAAAACCAATGAAGGCTGGAAATTAAACAATAACACCCTTGCTACTGCTGATGCCAGCGTTTCCATTGACCCGGATACGGCCTGGAAATTGTTTTCAAAAAGCCTTACACCAGAACAGGTATTGCACCGCGTTGAAATAACCGGTAACCAAGTATTGGGCAAACATGTTTTAAAACTGGTGGCTGTAATGGCATAACCTTAAAAAGTTAAAATGAAAAACAAAGCAGGAGGCATTATTGGTTTTATAACCGGCACCGCTGGTTTTTTGTTATTCTTTAAATTTTTTGTTCTTCATCGCATTCCCCCAACAGACGAAATAGCACCGGGCATGGTGTTGATTGCAGCCATCATAACCGGAGTACTGACTGCCATTACAGGATGGTATATTCAGAAGCGCTTGAAAAAGTAGATAGAAAGAAAAGAAGTAACGGCGCCATGCTTAAAGACATTACTTTGTATTTTAGTACAACAAAAATATTTTAACCATGCTGACAGCGGTAAACCCCAAACTGCCCATGCGTAATAAAGCGGCTACCCGTAATTTTTATATCAACCAATTAGGGTTTACAGATATTGGCGCCATAGATTATGAAGGGTATCTGTTGCTAAAAAAAGATGCGGTAGAACTGCATTTTTTTGAATTTGAAACACTGAACCCCGCAGAAAATTACGGGCAGGTTTATATACGCACCAATGATATTAACGGCTTATACCAGCAACTGCTGGATAACAAAATAGCCATACACCCTGAAGGTGCTTTGCAATTAAAACCTTGGGGACAATATGAATTTTCTATACTGGACCCCGATAATAATTTATTAACCTTTGGGCAAAGCGCCTGATTTTTTTGTACCCGGCAGCAATACGCTGCGCAACACCGTTGCTCGTTGTAAACCCCGAGTTGTTTTGTGCGGCGCTTTCGGGGCACTCTTGTACATTTGAATCTTTGTTCTGAATTTTTAAGAAGTAAAAACGCAGCCCCCCTTTTTTACTTTTAACTTTTTGATTTTTGACTTACTGTTGCAGTGTGCGACGCAACGATGCTGAATAGCATTACCAATGCCGGTTACCAAAAACAAAAAAGCTCCCGGTTAGGAGAGCTATGGTGTATTCAGGGCCATGCAAATAGTATTAATTATCCTGCGTTGCAAAGTAAAAACCTTCTTCGCTTAACACATAGGTGTTGGGCACCAGGTTTAATAAGGAAGCATGCAGGTATTCTTCCATCTCCTGCTTTTTTAAAGCACCCAAAAAACGGTTTTTACGGGAAAGCTGCAGTGATTGTATTTTCAGCAGCGCCAGTTTTGATAACTGTTGTACATGATCATCTACATAACGGAAACGTTCTGCAATATAATCTTGCTGGTTGAGTAACTGGTTTTTCATACCACGGATTTTTTGGTTTTTCTAAAAAAGATAATTGGATGTTTTTAAAACGCCGGTTTTAAAAAATTTATTGTACGGGGTGGCATGCTATCTTTACAACCTGTTAATAACCGCAGATAAATATGGAGACCGCTACAATAAACCAATTAATTAAAAACCGCCGCAGCAGTTTTGTAAAACAGTTTAAACCGGGCGGCAAAATAGACAATACCATTATTGAACAATTACTGGAGAATGCCAACTGGGCGCCTAACCACAAACAAACCGAGCCCTGGCGTTTTACGGTGTTTACAAGAGAGGGCATAAAAAAACTGGCTGCTTACCAGGCTGCCTTGTATAAAGAAACCGCAGGCCCTGCTTTTAAACAAGATAAATATGAGAAGCTGCTGGAAAGCCCCCTGCTGTGCACCCATATTATTGCTATTGGTTTAAAACGCCACCCGGTGGTGCCGTTAATGGAAGATATTGCAGCAGTGGCCATGGCTGTGCAGAATATGTATTTAACAGCCGCTGCATATGGCATTGGCTGCTACTGGACTACCGGCGGCATTACCTACGAACCCAGTGCCAAAGCTTTTTTTGAATTGGGTGAAGAAGATTTGCTGATGGGCTTTTTGTATGTGGGAGAAATTGCTGTGGCCAGTGCCAAAGGAACCCGTAAACCCATTGCAGAGAAAGTAAAATGGATAACCGCATGAGCCATGCTTTAGACAGCCAATACTGGAACCAGCGAATTGAAAAGGCGGATATGCCATGGGATATCGGGCATATTTCCACCCCGCTTAAAAACTATATTGATCAGCTAACCAATAAAGATCTGGCTATTTTAATACCCGGCTGCGGCAATAGTTATGAAGCGGGCTATTTATTAGAAAATGGTTTTACCAATATTACTGTAATTGATATTGCCCCGGCCCAAACCCAAAAACTGCGTGAAAAATATGCAGCCTTTGTAAACAAAACCCTCACGGTTATAACGGGTAATTTTTTTGATGCACAAGGAGAATACGATTGTATACTGGAGCAAACTTTTTTTTGTGCCTTAGACCCGCAACAGAGAACCAATTATGTGCTGCAGATGCACCGCTTGTTAAAACCCGGTGGCAAATTAGCGGGGGTGTTTTTCAATCGCCATTTTGAGGGCGGCCCGCCTTTTGGTGGCAGCATTGCGGAGTATGAAACAAGGTTTAGCCCATATTTTAACATACATACGCTGGCGCCCTGCACCAACTCTATTGAGAAACGTGCCGGCACGGAGGCCTTTGCTATTTTTTGTAAAAAGGAACTATAGTAATGTGAGCTGTTCTCTTTGCTTTCTTTGCGCCAACCTTTGCGTTCTTTGTGGTTCACCAAATTTACACCATCGTAATCGCCGGCTCCTGTTGGCTCAGGCAATGAAAACTTCCCAATCCCCAGATAATTTCTGTTGAATCGATACCCACCACTTTACGGGTAGGAAAAGCAGCTTGTATAATTTGTAAAGCTTTATCATCAACCACACTGCGAAAAGTGGGTACAATTACCGCGTGGTTGGCTATATAAAAATTAGCATAAGAACAGGGCAGCCGTTGCTCCTCATACTCTAGTGCCGGCGGCATGGGCAGTTCTATAATGTTCAGTTGTTTGCCATTCAGCAAACGCAGTTGATGCAGTTGTTTTAAATTATGTTGCAGCAGCCCATAGTTTTCATCGGCCTTGTTTTCTTCAATTACTGTAAGTACCGTATCCTCGTTTACAAAGCGTACGGTATCATCAATATGTCCGTCCGTATCATCTCCCACTATGCCTTCATCCACCCATAGCACCTGCTCCACCCCATAATAGTTCATAAGGTACGTTTCTATCTGCTGCTGGTTTAAATGCGGGTTCCGGTTGGGGTTTAGTAAACAGGCGGTAGAAGTTAACACCGTGCCGGCACCATTAAACTCCACCGATCCGCCTTCCATTACAATACCCGGATTAAAAACCGGCAGTCCCAATTGTTTACCAATTAAAGTAGGTATCACATCATCCAAATCATAGGGCGGATATTTATCGCCCCATGCATTATAACCCCAGTCTACAATGGCTTTTTTAGCGGCAGTCTTGTGTAATAAAAAAGCCGGACCATGATCTCTGCACCACGCATCATTGGTGGGGTGATCATAAAACTGCACTTTACTCAGATCAGTATCTATAGCAGTAAGATAGCCCAAAGCAAACTGCTTCATGGCTTCATCTTTTACATTAATACAAACACGTTCGCTTACAGTAAGCTCTTTTATAAACTGTGCGTAGTACGGAAAGATGGTATGAATTTTTCCCGGCCACGAAGCTTCTTTATGTGGCCAGCTTAACCAGGTGGCAACATGTGGTGCAAACTCTGCCGGAAAATAATAACCCAGTTCTTGTGGAGATAAGCCTCCAGCCCCTGAAGAGGTGTTATCAGCATTAAAAAAAGTAGCGTTGGTATACATGAAAGCGATGTTGTAAAATTTCTAATCCCCGTCAGGGGAAAGGGGTTTACCCTTCATCAATAAACCGTTTAGTAATGGGCTGATAGCTGTCTATGCGCCGGTCTCTCATAAATGGCCAGTGGGTGCGGTAGCGGTCTGTTTTGCTAAGGTCAAGTGTTATTACATGCACTTCTTCCGCATCGTGGGGGGCTTTGTACAATACCGTACCAAAAGGATTGCTTACAAAAGAACCACCCCAAAATTGCATAGCGCCATCCTGCTCTAAACCCACACGGTTTACACTTACCACATGCACCCCATTGGCAACAGCATGGCTGCGTTGTATGGTTTGCCACGCATTGTATTGTTCTGTATTGGTAGCCTCATCCTGAGAAGTGGCCCAGCCAATAGCAGTAGGATAAAATAAAATTTCTGCACCCATTAAAGCCGTAATGCGGGCTGCTTCGGGGTACCACTGATCCCAGCATATTAACACACCAATGGTGGCAAACTTTGTTTTAAATGTTTTATACCCCAGGTCGCCGGGGGTAAAATAAAATTTCTCGTAATAAGCCGGGTCGTCGGGTATATGCATTTTACGATACTTGCCTAAATACGCCCCATCCGCATCCAACACCGCTGTGGTATTATGGTATAAGCCCTGTGCTCTTTTTTCAAACAAAGAAGCAATAATAACCACGCCCAGTTCTTTAGCCACCGCACTCAATGCATCGGTACTGGGGCCGGGTATCTGTTCTGCCAGCGAAAAATTTTCGTACGCTTCCACATCGCAGAAGTACAAAGAAGTAAACAGCTCCTGCAGGCAAACAATTTGTGCCCCTTTTGCCGCTGCCTCGCGGGTTTTGGCAATTGCTTTTTGCAGGTTCTCTTCTTTTACAGCCGTGCAGCTCATTTGCACCAGCGCAACATTTACGTTACTCATGTAGTAAATAATTAGGTCGCAAAAATAAGTCTTCAAAAGCAAATGACAACAGCATTCAATAAAGGCTTTTAAAGGGTGTTACCAGCTGTGGCGCCCTGTGGCAACATCCTTGCCACGCTCGGTTTAACTTTTGGTTAATAATGAAACAGGCGTGGCAGTTTACCCTGAGTTTACCGAAGGGTAACACCCGTCATCAGCAACACATGATGCAGCAAAAAAACTTACCAAATAACTCATTACTCACCATTCATTACTCATTTCCGTCTTAACTTCCGTTTCTAATTTTAATACATGACGCTTTTAGCCATTGCCATTGCACCCGGCCTTGCCATAATGTGGTATATCTATGCCAAAGACAAATACGATCGTGAACCCAAACGCCATATTATCATTTCATTTTTCCTGGGCATGCTGGCTACCATACCGGCCATAATTGTGCAGGCAAGTGTGGCTACGCTCTTTGGAGATTTCAGAAACAGCACTTCTATTGCTTATTATGCATTTTATGCCTTTGCCGTAGTAGCCGCCAGCGAAGAGCTGAGCAAATACCTGATGCTGCGGGTATATGCTTACCGGCAAAAAGAGTTTAACGAGCCCTTTGATGGTATTGTGTATGCTGTAATGGTGGCCATGGGTTTTGCCACCTTAGAAAATATTGGCTATGTGTATCAGTATGGCATGGGCACAGGCATTACCCGTATGTTTTTATCGGTGCCGGCACATGCCAGCTTTGGTGTGCTGATGGGGTACTATGTGGGGCTGGCCAAATTTAACAGCGGCGGCAGTGCTGCACTTACTTTTAAAGGCTTGTTTATGGCCATCCTCTTTCATGGGGCGTTCGACTTTTTTCTTTTCCTACAAGGCAATGCAAAAG
The DNA here is from genome assembly GCA_033761915.1 of Flavihumibacter sp. Lineage (GTDB taxonomy): Bacteria > Bacteroidota > Bacteroidia > Chitinophagales > Chitinophagaceae > JACMLD01. The sequence goes on along the minus strand of JANRMC010000160.1, from coordinate 8,022 downwards.
TAACTGCCTATATAAGTGAGGGTTTGTTGTTTTTGGGGGCATTGGTTTCTTATTTCATAGCCATCCGCTTAAGCCTGCGCTCCATTAAACTGCACCAGCAATTATCTAAAACCAATTTTGAAAACAACCATAACAATATATAAGCATGTTAGACATTCGTTCTGCCACCAGTAAAGAACTGGCCATTGTAGAAGAACTGGCACACCTTATATGGCCCGATGCCTATAAAGATATTTTAAGCAGTGAACAGTTAGATTATATGCTGCGGCTGATGTATAACCAGCAGGCATTGCAGCAACAGCAAAACAGCGGCCACCAGTTTTTTTTAGCCTGGGAAGGCAGCGAACCAGTAGGCTTTGCCAGTTTTAGTGAGGTAAGTACGGGCATTTTTAAACTGCATAAAATTTATGTGCTGCCGCAAACACAGGGCAAGGGTTATGGCAAACAGTTGTTACAATTTATAGCAGCAAACTGCCGGCAACAAAACGGCAAAGCATTACAGCTAAATGTAAACAGACACAACAAGGCCAAATTTTTTTACGAGAAAATGGGGTTTGCTGTAATACAGGAAGAAGACATTAATATTGGTAGCGGCTATTTTATGAACGATTATGTAATGGAGCTGGGGTTGGAGTAATAGTAAACAATCAAATTGCCTTTTTCTGCCACGATAATACTTTAACACCATTTGAATAATGCACCAAATCTGGTAATTGACCTGAAAGTTTAAAGCTGCCAATTCTATAGTTTAGCGAAAGCAGATTAACATTAATAGTTCGTAATGGCCACTCCTGGTGATGAATATCGTAGCAAAAGACTTTTCCGTCTTGTTTTAAATATAAGCAATACCGTTCTGTCAACCACTTATCCAGTGCTGTTTTATTAAGAAGCATTTCTTTGATATCAAAGCTGGCATCAAAATAAAAACCTTTCTTATTATTCCTGGATGTAAATGTGGTTTCAGTTCTTGCCATTACGGCTTTCTCATAAGGCAACCCAGATAGATGCTTTGCAATAAATACTGATATTGATTTTGCCGCTTCAATATTTAAAAAATATACACCTGGCTTGCCGTTATAGACTACATAAGTCCGCAGGTTGATTTCGTTAAAATCTGAAATAAAGGAAACAGATGGTAAATACCTTGGCCGGATATTTTGCATGGTAAACCCCACTAATGAAACATAACAGCTGCCATTATAACAATCAATATCCAATTCTGGCGGCACCAGTTCCCTCACCGCCTCAATCGGGATTTGCCAATGTAAAAAAACCGCATTATTCCATTCCTGATAATACTTCCATTGGCCGCTGGGCAAATTGAATGGGCGATGCGCTGTATGAGTAAGTATTTCTTTAATTATAGACATGCTATTTAATATAGATATTGGCAGAAAAATGCTTATTCATGAAAAGCTATTACTTTTTTAATCCAAGCTTCTCCAAAAACTCGTAATTCAATTATTGATACAAACTCGGTTTTGCCATCCAAAAACCAATAGTCATTATACTGGTCTATCCATAAACCGTTCGTATAATCAGTAGTATACACATGAATGAGACCTCTGTCTAAATCTAAAAGCTCTTGAAATTTTTCTGAAATAAAAGCTGTACTTGTTTTTAATGCAAATAAATCAGCTAGATGAGAAAGAGATAAATAATTTTCTTTATCAAGCTCATAACTCAACTTACAGAGTCTTGTCTTTAGCATGGAAACTTTCTCTGTTGGGAAACTCAGGTTGAGATAATTGAATTTAAAATCGGTGCTGTTTAATTTTATATTATGTAAATCTATTTCTTCCAGTGATAGGAACATTGCTTCTTTAATTTCAAAATTTGAAATAGCGGAAATTGAATTTACAAACTCTGGCATTACTACATTTCGTTGCAACCGGCGCTGTAATGATTTTATTTTCTCTTGCATTTTGGAGTAGGCTTGATTATTTAAATATATTCCTTTAGAAAATTTTCTATTGCTTTCATGCAGTTGGGCGATATGAGCTACAACGAAATACTGCTAATAAAAGATTAGTCTTGTTTCAAAAAATCCATTCTACGAAAATAAAATACCATCCTTTCTCCTTCCCTCTTTTCCTCTTAGCCATATGCTGCACTGCTGCTGAAGTGTGCGACGCAAGGATGCTGCCACAGGGCACTGCTGCCGGCTACCAAAAAAATACTATCCTTTTGCCAGGGCTGCTTTTTTCATTTCGGCCGCTTTTTCTTTACCCAGGTATTTTTCTATTAAAGCATGCACCAGGTAAATGAGCGGCGTGCATAATAAGGCCACAGTAAACTTATACAGATAGCCGGTGGTGGCTATGGCGGTAACACGTGCAAAAGAAAAGCCCAGTGAAAAATAGAGGTACATGTAAGACACCACAATGGTATCTATTAACTGCGATATGAGTGTGGACCCGGTTGAACGCAACCAGATGTTTTTTTCTCCGGTAAACTTTTTAATGCTTTTAAACACCGTGGCATCGGTTAACTGCCCTATTACAAATGCGGTGAGTGAGGCTACAATAATATTCATGCCCTGCCCCAGTATCTGGCTAAAGGCTGCCTGCATACTGGGTACGCCATTTTTTTGCTGAGAGCCTTCCCAAAAAGCATCGGGGGCTGTGCGGATGGCAAAATAAAAAACAAAAAAGGCAAAAGCTATCAAGCAGGCGGTAAGCAGCGAGAGAAAGCGTACGCCTTTTACGCCGTAGTACTCGTTTACCAGATCGGTCATTATAAATACTATGGGCCATGGCAGCACGCCTACAGAAAGGGTAAAACCAAGACCGCTTTCGCCCAGCAGGTTTAAGTTAGCCGGGGCCATGCCCAGGGTGCTTTCTAACGAAAACAGTTTTACGCCAATTATTTCTGCAATCAACGCATTGGCAATAAAAAAGCCACCCAGTATAATGTAGAGGCGGGTGGGTTTGTCTTTTATAATATAGTGTATCATTTTAGCAGTATATAAAGTTGGGTTATACAAAACAGTCCGTTAATAATATACAACCAACGGGGCAAACCTGCCGGCAGTTTTTTATTAATAACTAAAAAAAGGGTAAACAAGCAAAGTGGAATATTTACCAGATAGGCTATTAACAAACCGTTTACCAAAATGGTTGATTGCAAAACACCCGGACTGATGAGGGTGTAATATTTCAATAACCAGGCAGCCAGCCAGCAAACATTGGTTATAAAAGCCAGTTTATGCCAAAACGAAAGTTTATTCATTACCGTAGTTGCCAAACAATTAGCATGTATTTATACGTAAAATAGCATTATTTTGCTTCGCAGAAATAATTACTATGAACAAATCTTTCTTACTGCGCAATTGGCCACATGCGGTGGCAGTGATTGTTTTTTTACTGGTAGCCGTTTTTTATTGCAAACCTGTTTTTGATGGCATGGTGGTGAGTCAGCACGATACGCAAGGCTGGCAGGGTATGGCGCAGCAGAGTATTGAGTTTAAAGAAAAATACGGCCACTATCCTTACTGGACCAACAGCCAGTTTAGCGGCATGCCCGGTTACCAGGTGGCTTTTGAAACACCCAATAAAATATCTATAGGCGTATTGCACAATTATATTTTTACGCTGGGCTTACCCAAGCCGGTAAACTTTTTCTTTTTAGCCAGTATTATGGCTTATTTTCTTTTATCGGTTTTGCGCATTAACCCATGGATTGCCATGATGGGTGCCCTCTCTTACGCGTATGCCACTTACGACCCCATTATTGTGGCCGTGGGGCACGATACTAAAATGGTATGTATTGGCTATGCCCCGGCCGTAATAGCATCGTTGCTGGTGCTATTTAATGGCAGGCATATTTTGGGCACGGTGCTTACCGCTCTTTTTGCCAGTATGATTATCTGGCAAAACCATATTCAGATTACTTATTACACCTTAATTGTGGCACTGTGTATTGGCGTGGCCTTTGTCATTCATTCTATACGCAGCGGGCAATTAAAGCAGGCCGTTATTGCAGGCGCTTTGGCATTGGTGGCAGGCGGTATTGCTGTGGGCACCAATATGGTTAACATATGGCCCATGAACGAGTATGCCAAAGAAACCATGCGCGGCGGCAGAAGTGAACTGACGGATACGGCGAAAACCGCTACCAAAACGGCTGGTGGTTTAGATAAAGATTATGCTTTCTATTACGGCAGTTACGGCATTAATGAAACCTTTACGTTTATAGTTCCCAATTTATACGGTGGTGGCAGCTATGGCACACCCTTAAAAGAAGGCGGTTCTGCATTTGCCAGTAAAATGGCTGAAGCCGGTGTGCCCGAAGAGAATGCGTTGCAATATGCCAATGCTTATGCGTATTGGGGCAACCAGCCCGGCCATGCAGGGCCGGTGTATTTGGGTGCTATTATTTGCTTTTTAGTAATAGCCGGTTTCTTCTTTTTAAATGGCTGGTTAAAATGGGGACTGCTGGCAGCTTCTGCATTTGCCATTATTTTATCATGGGGTAAAAACCTGGAAGGCATTAACTATTTCTTGTTTGATCATTTACCGTTGTATAAAAAATTCAGAGCGCCTTCTATGTCGTTAGTGGTGCCGCAACTGGCTTTTGTAACCTTGGCGGCTATCAGTCTGCAGCAAATTTTGTTTGGCACTATTAATAAAGAAGATGCGTGGAAAAAGTTTAAGCTAAGCTTGTATGTTACCGGCGCAGTATTATTATTACTTACTGCCTTCTATTTTAGTTTTGATTACCGCGGCCCTAACGATGCGGCTTTAAAAGATAATTTTACCAATGGCATGTTGCAACAGGCTGCACAAGGCCAGCAACCCACGCCAGCCATGCAGCAGCAGGCCGAAGATTTTGGCCGTGGTTTAATAAAAGGCCTGCAGCAAGACCGCCAGAGTTTATATGGTAAAGATTTATTGCGCAGCATTTTCTTTATACTGGCTGCGGCATCGCTTATTGGTTTGTACTTAAAAAATAAAATAAAGCCGGTAGTGGCCATGGCCATTATAGTTTTATTGGGTGTTATTGATTTGCTGGCGGTGGGCAAGCGCTATCTGGGTGCCGATAAATTTGTGGAGCCGGCACAGTTTGAATCAGCATTTCAAACCAATGCAGCCGTGCAGCAAATTAAAGCAGACCCCACCAAACATTTCCGGGTGTTTGACCAGGCCGATGGAGATCCTTTCTCCAGTTCGGTGGCTTCTTATCATTTTAATGCCATTGGTGGTTACAGTCCGGCCAAGCTGGCTTTGTACCAGGATATTATTGAACGCCAGTTAAGCAAAGGCAATATGAATGTGTTTAACATGCTTAACACCCGGTATTTTATTGTGCAAAACCCTGCTAACGGGCAGCCCATGGCGCAATTAAACCCCGCCGCATTGGGCAATGCATGGTTTGTAAAAGCATTGGTACCTGCAAAAAATGCCGATGAAGAAATGAGTGTGCTGGATAAACTCAATACCAAAGACAGCGCCGTGTTCGACATCCGGTTTAATGAAGTGGTAAGCAAACCTTTTCAATACGATTCTGCCGCCACTATTACTCTTACAGAAAACCTGAACGATATTGTGCGTTACGAAAGCAAAGCCGCCACACCACAGTTTACCGTGTTTAGCGAAGTGTATTATCCGCACGGATGGGATGCCTATATTGACGGACAAAAAGTAGCACATGCCCGTGTAAACTATGTATTGCGCGGCATGCCCATACCTGCCGGTACTCATAAAATTGAATTTCGTTTTGAACCCCGTTCGGTAATACTGAGCGATAAAATAACAATGTGGTTTAATATTTTAATTTACCTGTTGCTGGCCGCCGGTATTTTTATGGAGTTCAGAAAAAAGAAAACTGCGTAGTTTTTTTGTAGCCGGCAGTAGTGCTGTATTCAACAGTGGTTGCGTCGCACACTTTATCATTTGAATCTTTGTGCTGAATTTTTAATAATTAAAAAGTCAAAAAAGAACGTAGCCTCATTTTTTAATTTTTACTTTTGAATTTTGACTTACTGTTGAAGTGTGCGACGCAACAATGTCGCCATGAAAAACAACTGCCCGTAACCATATTATTGCAATGAAGATAATCAGCCTCGTTCCATACACTATTTTTCCGGCCAAAGTTGGCGGGCAAAAAGGAATTGCGCTGTTTACCGAATACCTGGCAAAAGAAGCGCCGGTAGTAATGGTTACTGTAAAAAGCAACAGCCCTTCATTTGCATCTGGCTATAAAATGTATAACTGCATCGGCAATGGGGCATTCCGCTACATCAATCTATTTTTATTTTTTACACTGCGGCGCATTATAAAAAAAGAAGGTGCCACGCATCTTATTATAGAACATCCCTATTGGGGCTGGCTGGGTATTTTATTAAAATGGTTTGCCGGTGTGCAACTGGCCGTGCACTCGCACAACATAGAAAGCACCCGCTGGAAAAGCCTGGGCAAGTGGTGGTGGAAAATTTTGTGGCGTTATGAAAAAGCCACACATGCGGCTGCGCAGTATAATTTTTTTATTCACGATGATGACAGAAACTATGCCATAACACAGTTTCAGCTAAACGCGGCCAAGTGCATTACGGTTACTTACGGCATTGACTGGAGCGAAACACCCTCCGCCACTGAGCGGCAATATTGCAGGCAGCAATTGCAGCAGCAACATGGCATTGCCACTAATGAAAAAATTTTATTGTTTAACGGAGCATTGGATTATGCCCCCAACCTGCAGGCGGTTAAAACCATTATTAATAGCATTAACCCGCTGCTGTTGCAAACCGGTTTTGCCTACCGCATTATTATTTGCGGCAGGGGCTTGCCGGCAGCTATGAACAGTTTAAAAGACTATGCAGATAAGAACATTGTGTTTGCCGGTTTTGTAGACGATATCACGGTATATTTTAAAGGCGCTGATATTTTTATAAACCCGGTAATAGAAGGCGGCGGTATTAAAACAAAACTGGTGGAAGCACTGGGCTATGGCACGGCAGCGGTATCTACCACCAACGGAGCCATTGGTGTAAACAAAGATGATGCAGGTGATTTATTAACCATAGTGGCAGATGATGACTGGCCGGCTTTTGTGGAGGCCGTTATAAAAAATAAACCCGCAATTTTACCAGACCATTTTTTTAAAAAATTTTACTGGGGCCATATTGCCAAAACAGTAGTAGCATTTTTAAAATAATAATTTTGCCCGATACCATTTCAATAATAACCATTTGCTTTAATAACCCGGAAGAGTTAAAAGCCACCTGTGCATCGGTAGATGCGCAAACAAGGGCGCCTTATGAACATTGGATAATTGATGGTTCATCAAACAACGCTATAAAAGAATGGCTGGAAAACAACCCGCAACCTGCATACAGAAAATGGTTGTGCGAAAGAGATAAGGGTATTGGCGATGCTTTTAATAAAGGCATTGCGCTGGCAAATGGTACTGTACTGAACATGCTGAACAGCGCCGATACCTATATTGACCCCACCACCCTGCAACAGGTTACTGATGTATTTATACAACAGCCCGGGCTTAGTTGGTTGCACAGCAAATACCGCCTGCAACGCGGCGGCCAGTGGGTAATAATTGGTAAACCCTTTGAAGCTGGCAAATTGTACCGGGGCATGCGCAGCCTTTGCCATCAAAGCATGTTTGTAAAAAAAGAATTACATAGCCGTTACGGCAATTATAATAACAACCTGCGCAATGCTATGGACTACGACTTTGTTTGTCGCATTGCCAAAGAGCCAGTGGCATTTATAGAAAAACCGCTGGTAGAATTTGCACCCGGCGGCACCACTTATGCCAACTACCTGAAAGCCTTAGGCGAAGGAAGAAAAGTATATGAATCTCATTTCGGCTATTCTATAAAACTGGTGTTGTGGCAGTTACGTTTAAAAGGCTTACACTATCTGTTGAATAGTCCGGTGGGTGGCATTTTATACAAGATTAAAGTTTGTTTGCGTTTAGAGAATCTTTGACGCCTGTGGCCGGAAATTCATTAATTTAGCTGCAAAACATAAACCTTATGATCAGGCAACTAGCTTTAACCGTTAT
>JANRMC010000159.1:0-29899 GCA_033761915.1 Flavihumibacter sp. | reverse complement strand
CCAACTCTTATGGTGCCACCTACACGGCCACTATACCCGGTACAGGAATATTAGCTTTACCCCAGCATAACAGCAGCCCTACAATAACCGGAAATGACGCAGTAGCCATTTGTACAGGTTCGTCTTTTACTTTTGATTTTTCTGCTACAGACATAGATGCAGATTCATTGGTTTATGAATTGTGCGATGCATTTAGCGGAGCCAGCCGCGGACAACCAGTACCTCCGGCTTCAACACCACCGCCGTATACTCCTATCCCCTATAATAACCCTTACAGTGGTGGTTTTCCTTTAGGACTACAGGCTTCTATCAATCCTTCAACCGGTATTATAACAGGTATTGCACCGCCTACCGTTGCCCAATATGTGGTTACTGTTTGTATTTCTGAATACCGTAACGGGCAATTAATTAATGTGCATCGTAAAGACATTCACCTGAAGGTGGCCGATTGCAACCCTTTGAAAGCATTACTAAAACCCGATTATTCTTACTGCGATGATTTTGCTGTAACCTTCAGAAACGAACAGGATAACCCCAGTGGTACGGTTTACATATGGAACTATGGCGATGGCAGTGCGCCCGATACCACTAACAATCCTTTTGGTTCTATTAACCATACTTATGCAGATACCGGCACCTATACTATTAAATTAAAAGCCATACTGGCCGGCCAGTGTTTTGATTCTACCACCACCCTGGCAAGGGTGTACCCCGGTTTCTTTCCCGGCTTTACCTCTTTGGGCAGCTGTATTTTAAACCCTATACAATTTACAGATACCACCCGCACCCGCTATGGTTTTGTAAGCGCCTGGCGCTGGAATTTTGATGATGCGGCTACGCAAGCCGATACATCCCGCTTAAGAAACCCCAGTTGGAAGTATAGCAGCACCGGCATTAAAAGAGTAGAGCTGATTGTGCAAAGTAATAAAGGCTGTATTGATACCGTGTACCAGCAAATAGAAGTAAAAGACAAACCCATCATTACACTGGCGTTTAAAGACACACTTATTTGCAGCAACCTGCCCATACAAGATACGCTCATGCTTTCTGCCAGCGGACTGGGTACGTATAATTGGACACCCAATACCAGAATTATAAATGCCAATACCGCCAATCCACTGGTGTTTCCCACCACCACTACAAAATATGTGGTGGAGCTCAACGAAAGTGGTTGTGTAAATACAGATACAGTAACTGTAAGAGTAGTGCCGCAGGTAACCTTAGATGCCGGCCCCGATAGTACCATTTGTTTAACCGATGCGGCGGTATTAAACCCCACCGGCGATGGCTTACGGTTTACATGGTCTCCGGCAGCTACATTAAACAACCCCAATATTAAAAGGCCCACAGCCACACCTACAGGCACCACCACCTATACCGTACTGGCACGCATTGGCAAGTGCAATGCAACAGACAATGTAACCATTACCACAGTGCCCTACCCCGGTGCTTTTGCCGGGCCCGATGAAACTATTTGTTATCTTGACAGTACCATACTCAATGGCAATATTGTGGGCAGTAGTTTCTCCTGGTCGCCGGCTAACACATTAAGTAATGCCAATAGCCTTACACCCATTGCATTTCCTATACGCACCACCACGTACATATTAACGGTGTTTGATGTGCTGGGTTGCCCCAAACCCGGCAGAGACACAGTGGTTATTACAGTGCGGCCGCAAATATTTGCCAATGCAGGTAACGATACATCGGTGGTTATTGGCCAGCCCCTGCAATTGAATGCAACGGGTGCACCATTGTTTGTATGGGCCCCACCCATTAACCTTAGCAGAACAGATATTGCAAACCCTGTTGCTGTATTTCAATCAAGCGGCACGTATACCTATACATTGGTAGCCTATACACCAGAAAATTGTTTAGACACAGATACCATCAACATTAAAGTATTTAATACGGCGCCCGATATTTTTGTGCCCAATGCCTTTACACCTAAAAAACAGGTAAATAATATTTTCAGACCCATACCGGTGGGCATTACAAAAATTGATTACTTCCGTATTTACAACCGTTGGGGGCAATTGCTTTTCAGCAGTGCCTACAATACAGATGGGTGGAATGGTAAATTTAACGGCAAAGACCAGGACCCCGGCACTTATGTTTGGATGGTGCAGGGCGTTGACTACACCGGTAAAGTAATTACCAAAAAAGGAAGCTTTGTTTTAATACGCTAATCTTTTAAGCCTATTTTCTTTTCTATTCACCGGCATCCTTTATGTTTGCAGCAGTTTTATGTAACCGGCAGCAGTAATACTATTCAGCATCGTTGCGTCGCACACTTTAACAGAAGAAATAGTATAAGCAATAAGGCATAGAGCCTTTACCCTATGCCTTACACCTTTTACCATAGTTGAAGTGTGCGACGCAAGCAAAGCTTAACCGGAGTTACCCATGCCGGTTACCAAAAAATAAATTTTATGAGTAAGATTGTTTTAATAACAGGTGCCACTTCTGGTTTTGGTAAAGCCTGTGCAACACAGTTTGCAGCACTGGGCTATCATTTAATAATTACCGGCCGCCGCAAAGACCGCTTAGATGCATTCAGCAATACCTTGCAACAGCAACATGCTATAAAAGTATTGCCTCTTTGTTTTGATGTGCAGGATAGAGAAGCTGTTTTTAATACCCTTACACAATTGCCCGATGAGTGGAAAGACATTGCTGTTTTAATAAACAATGCAGGCCTTGCCGCCGGCCGCGATTCTTTTGAAGATGCCAGCGTGGATGATTGGGATACTATGATAGATACCAATATAAAAGGGCTGCTGTATGTAAGCAAAGCCATTGCCCCTTTTATGATTGCACGAAAGAAAGGGCATGTTATAAATATTGGTTCTATTGCCGGTAAAGAAACTTATGAAAAAGGTAATGTGTATTGTGCCAGCAAAGAAGCAGTAGATGCAATTAGCCGGGCCATGCGTATTGACTTATTAAAATATGGCATTAAAGTTACCGCCATACACCCCGGTGCTGCAGAAACTGAATTTTCGTTGGTTCGGTTTAAGGGCAATGAAGCTGCTGCAGCAAAAATTTACGAAGGCTACCAGCCACTGAGTGCCGATGATGTGGCTGCTGTTATTGTATATTGTGCGCAAACACCTGCGCATGTATGTATTAACGATTTGGTGATAACACCCACGGCACAGGCCAACTCATACTACCTGTACAAAGAATAACTACAAAAACCATCAGTATTTTCCGAAAGTTTTAACGCAAAAACACCTAGATAAGGGCAATACCCTTGCCGCAGCTAACGTTTTAGATTATATTTGAAACAACACATTTGGTCCGGAAATCTTATTGAAAACCAGGTTTATGACACAACGCCTCTGGAAATTCACCATACTAAGCATTACAGCCTTCTTTTTTGCTGTTACCGTATATGCACAAAACGATGTGATACGGTTAGAACAGTGCATGAACCAGAGTTACGCTCCACAAATTGACAGCCTTAAAAAATTATTTGCAGCACAGGGTTTTGTAGTGGTAAGAGAAGCTTCTATGAAAATGGAAAGCGAATATGAAATGCCCATTATTGTGCCGTTAACCCAGGGCAGTTATTACCAGTTTGTTTTTATTGGCGAGCCCACCAGCAAATTATATGAAGTACGCATGTACGATTGGAATGAGAAAGAAGTGGTATTTCAGCAAAAACGCTGGGGCGATGTGGATGGTAACATCATCAGCTACTCATACATACCCCGTTTTTCTGAATACCACATGATAAAGCCGGTACAGGTAAACAAACAAAAAAAGAAAGACCTGTGCGGCTATGTAATTATGCTAAAAAAAGTGCAGCAGTAATTTTTATTTTTTGGTAGCGGTAAAAACACCGTTAGGTTGTATAAAACTCAGTCCGGTAATCTTTCCTTTATCATCTGCTTTAAACTGTACACTGTAGCCACTCAGTACTTTCAAATTAAAAGTATGGTTGCCTTGTGGCACCAGTTCATATTCAGGCTGGCCCTGCAAAAACGCCACCAGTGTTTTACCCTCTTTAATAAAAATTTTTACCGGTGCCCCGCTTAATGAATATTCGCCTGCATATTTTTCCAGTTCTTCTTTGGTTAATGCAATTACAGACGGCTCTCTGGTAAACACCAGTTCTTTAACCGAAGGTTCAAACCCGGCAATAGAAAGACGGTCTGTTTCGCCAAGGGCGTTCATTAAAAACTGAAAGCGCATGGTATTGTTATTGGGTAAATCAATTGAAGCAGATGCAGCCACCGGTCTGAATACGTCGTAATGATAATGCTGCAACCATAATTTTAATATTTGAGAAGAAGCCAGCAATGAATCGTTACGGTATTCAATAGTTAGCTTGCCATAACCGGGGTGGCTGTAAACACCCGCATAACTTTTTAAAGGCATTGAAGTTTGTGTGCCGGGCTTGCGCAACAAGCTGTCTGAACTTTTTGTTTTAGCTGCAGCCATACGTTGGTTAAATACCTGCATGCGGCTCATACTGTTCCAATCTTTTGCGGGTAGTTTTAATAGTTTATCTGCAATAAAATTGCGGATAATGCCGGGCACGGCAGAACCATTTTGATTAACCAGCACTACAATGCCAATACTATCTGTGGGAAAGAATGTGGTGGAAGCACTGAAGCCATCTATATTACCGCCATGGCTAACACGGTAATGACCGCGATAAGAATTTAACGCCCAGCCATAACCATACGATGCAAAATGTGCATCGGGTGACAGCGCATCTGGCAAACCACTGCCCGCAACCATTTGTGCACTTTTTGCCTGTGATACATAGCCAGATGGTATGATTTCTTTGCCATTAAATTTTCCATTTTGTATCCATGTTATCACCCAATTGGCCATTTCTGCAGCGTTAGAGTTGATAGACCCTGCTGGCCCCATGGCATCAATATTATAATAATCCATGGCAACAATACTGTCTTTTTTTTCTGTGTACCCTTTTGATGCGTCTGCTGCTTTTTTCATATTAGCCACCGAAAAATTAGAAGCAGTCATACCCAACGGATTAAAGAAACGCTCCTGCACATTTTGCTCCCAGGTTTTGCCGGTAAGTTTTTCTGCCAATGCGCCCTGCACTAAAAACATAAAATTATTGTACTGGTATTTGAGGCGCAGCTCATAACTGGGTTCTAAAAATGCAATGCGTTGCAACAGGCTATCGCGGGTGGTGGGAAAAGCATACCAGCTGAAATCGTGACGGGGCAGGCCGGTGCGGTGACACATCATATCTTGCACGGTTACATGTTGTGCAGTATACTCATTATAAAATTTTAATTGCGGTAGGTAACTGATTACAGGTTTTTCAATTTCAAGTTTGCCTTCCTTTTCTAAAACACCTAATAAAGAAGCGGTAAATGCTTTTGTACAGGAGCCAATTGCAAACAAAGTTTTGTCGGTTACGGGTAATTTTTTTTCATAGTCACGGTAACCGAAACCCCCTGTGTAAATTACTTTGCCTTTTTCAACAACGGCAATGGCAACACCGGCGGCATGCCAGTCTTTCAACACCTTATTGGCAAAAGAGTCTAAATTTTTTAAACGTGTATCTGTTGCGGGTTGTGCCACAACTATAATTGATAACAGTAATAGCAAACTAAGTAAACGAAAGCGCATATAATTGGTATTAGGAATACTGAAAGTACAGCTTACTTAAAATAGCTATAGCCAAACTTTACAGCCGGTTAAAAAATGCCGGGACTGGTGATGGTGCTGATGAGTGCCCCGAAAACTATGCAAAAAATCCTCTCGGGGTTTTCAACGAGCAACCGGGGTTGCACAAAGCGTTTATGCCGGTTACCAACTATTTTTCCGAAATTTGCCCACTTATGACAGCTACAATTACAGTCACCAGCTTACCTGTTATGGAAAGCTTTTACACCCTGCAGGGCGAAGGCATGCATCAGGGCAAAGCCGCTTACTTTATACGGCTGGGCGGTTGCGATGTGGGCTGTGTTTGGTGCGATGTTAAAGACAGTTGGGATGCAACAAAACACCCGCAGTTAAGTATTGAGACTATTGTAGAAAAAGCTTTGGAAGAAACCAACCGGCAGCCTTCTATTGCAGTGGTTACAGGTGGCGAACCACTGATACATAATTTAACGGCATTGACGGCTGCTTTAAAAGCCGCCGGCTTTGAAACCAATATTGAAACCTCCGGCTCAAGCCCTATGAGTGGCGAATGGGACTGGGTTTGTCTTTCTCCCAAAAAATTTAAAGCACCATTGCCGGAAGTAGTAGCCCTTGCTGATGAATTAAAAGTGGTGGTTTTTAATAAAAGCGATTTTGACTGGGCCGAAAAATATGCTGCTACTGTAAAGCCCGGCTGTAAGTTATACCTGCAGCCAGAATGGGATAAGGCGGCCTTGGTAACGCCTTTAATTGTTGAATACATAAAGCAGTACCCCCAATGGCAATTAAGCTTACAGGTGCATAAATACATTAACGTTCCGTAAGCATATTAAATGCCGTAATTAGCGTCTTTGCCATAGAATATTTATATTAGGCAAACGTTATGGTTTCAATATCTTATTTTAGAAGTATGAAGGCCCTCTGTACCATTTTTTTTCTTGGCTGCTTTTTGGCAGCTACTGCACAATATGACCCCGCCCGGGTTCAGAAAAAAGCAATGAAGTTATACGAACAATCGATGCAAGTAGCCGGCGATGGCAACTTTACTGAAGGCATCCGTTTACTGAAAGACGCTTTAAAAATTGACAGCCGTTTTGAAGATGCTCATCTTTCTATTGCTGGTATGTACGGAGAAATGAAGCAGTACGATTCTGCTATTTACTATTATGAAAAAGCCCGCAGCATAGACAGTATTTATTTTAAAGATTATAACCTGCCCTACTCAATTAACCTGGCTGGTAAGGGTAAATTTGAAGAAGCCCTGAACGCAGTTGATATCTTTCTATCCATTATTAACCTGAACGCTACCAGTGTTAAAGCTGCCAGTTTTAGAAAACGTTGTTACCAGTTTGCTATAGAGTATAAACAACAGCAGCAAAACAACCCTTACGATTTTGCTCCCGTAAATATGGGCAATACCATTAACTCGGCTGTTTCTGAATACTACCCCACTTTTACTATTGATGGGAAGCAACTGATTTATACCCGCCGGGTCAATAACACTAATGAAGATTTTTTTCAGTCAGATAAAACAGATAGCAGCTGGCAGTTATCCGCACCGTTAAAAGGCAATATCAATTCTAATTTTAATGAAGGGGCACAAACCATTTCGCAGGATGGGCAATGGCTTATTTTTACCGGGTGCAATTTTCCCGAAGGTTTTGGCAGTTGCGATTTATACATTTCTTTTTTAACCCCCGATGGATGGAGCACGCCGGAAAATATGGGTGGCCGTATTAATAGTGATGCCTGGGAATCTGCCCCCACACTTTCTCCTGATAAAAAAGATTTATACTTTGCCAGCCGCCGTTATGGTGGTTTGGGCGGTAGCGATATTTATGTTAGTCACCGCCTGCCCAATGGCCGCTGGAGCGAACCTGAAAATTTAGGGCCGCAGGTAAATACCAGTGGCGATGAAAGTTGCCCTTTCATACATGCCGATAATCAAACACTCTATTTTACCAGCAACGGGCACCAGGGCTATGGCGGCGATGATTTGTTTTTGGTGCGCAAAGGCCCCAAAGGCATCTGGAGCAAACCCAATAACCTGGGCTATCCTATTAATACTATTGAAAACGAAGGCAGCCTGGTAATTGCAGCCGATGGCAGAACAGCCTATTATGCCAGCGACCGTAGCGATACCCGCGGTGGTCTGGATTTATATACGTTTACTCTGCGCAGCGATGTGCAACCCATACGTACACTATGGATAAAAGGTAAAGTATTTGACAACCTTACAAAAAAAGGATTGCCTTCAGCCGTTGAGCTAACAGACCTTACCACTAAAGAAGCCATAAGCAAAGTGCAAACCGATGAAAAAGGAAATTATTTAATTACCCTGCCCGTGGGCCGCGATTATGCTTTTAATGTAAACCGCCGTGGCTACCTGTTCTATTCAGAAAACTTTCCACTATCAGAAAAAGCACCCGATAGTGTGTATAATATTGACATTGCCTTAAAGTCTATAGATACCAATGCCACCGTGGTACTTAAAAATGTTTTCTTTGATGTAAATAAGTACGAACTCAAACCCGCCTCACAGGTAGAACTGGACATATTGGTAAAGCTAATGAAAGACAACCCCACGCTGGTGGTGCAGCTAAGCGGCCATACCGATAATGTAGGTAAAGAAACCGATAATATTAAACTCTCTGCCAACCGGGCAAAAGCCGTGGTAGATTATTTAACTGCCAGCGGCATAGATGCAAAGCGGCTATTGCATAAAGGCTATGGTTCTTCCGTACCCGTTGCAGATAATACAACAGAAGCGGGCCGGGCCAAAAACCGCAGAACAGAATTAAAAATTGTAAAGCAATAACAGAGGTTGCTAACCGGGTGCAAAGCCCGGCATCCTTGTGTCACTCACTGCAACATTTACCTAAGGCCCGGCAGGCCGCCAAAAAAATATTCAGCAAAATTTTGTTTTACTGAACGGTGTTCAGTATTTTTGCCCCCTCAATTAACAGTGAAATGACCATCGCCGCCAGGAAACAAAGAGAAAAACATGAAATGCGCCAGCTGATACTGGATGCAGCCCGTGTTATTTTCCTGGAAAAAGGGTTTGAGCAAACCAGCCTGCGCAATATTGCTGAAGCCATTGACTACAGCCCCGGCACCATTTACCTCTATTTTAAAGATAAGAACGATATTTTCCATTCCCTCCATGAAGAAGGTTTTCGCATTATGCTGCAGAAAATGCAGCCCTTGCAATTTGTATCAGAACCCTTTGAACGCTTAAAAGCCATGGGCCGGGTATACATGCAATTTGCCTATGAAAACAAAGACTTTTACGATCTGATGTTTATTATGAGTGCCCCCATAGATCATGAGAAAGATCATGAAAAATGGGAAATGGGACACAGCACCCTAAACCAGTTAAAAACATTAATAAAAGAGTGCCAGCAACAGGGCCGTTTTAAGGGCTATGATGTAGAGTTTCTTTCATTCAGCATCTGGTCTTCTATGCATGGTATGTGTGCATTGTATTGCAGAGAAAGATGCCAGGCCTACCACGATGTTAACCTGGAAGCGGATGAACTGATGAAAAAGGGCTATGAATACTACGTATCCATGCTGGAAAAGTTATAACTTTTTTTTGCCTATACACTAAACATTGTTCAGTATATAAACAACGTTCAATCATGATAAGAATAAGAATCATTAAACCCGGATTATTTATCCTTTTACTGCTTTATAGCATGGCAGCAACCGCACAAAATGTGTTGGATAGCTACATTAAAGAGGGGCTTGCCAATAATCTGGTATTAAAACAAAAAAACATCTCCTTAGAAAAAAGCATGCTTGCTTTAAAAGAAGCAAAGAGCTTGTTTTTACCCACCACCTGGTTTGAAACGCAGTATACCCTTGCACAAGGTGGCCGCAGCATTGATATACCAATAGGAGATCTATTAAACCCGGTGTACACCACATTAAACCAATTAACAGGTACTAGTAAGTTTCCACAGGTAAGCAATGCCTCAGAACAGTTTTTACCCAATAACTTTTATGATGTGCGCATTAAAACCACCATGTCCATTATAAATCCCGATTTAAAAATTAACCAGTCCATTAAACAACAGCAAACCCTGCTGCAGCAAAATGAAATTGATATTTATAAAAGAGAACTGGTAAAAAATATTAAAACAGCCTACTACACCTACCTGCTGGCCAGCAAAGCCATTACCATTTATGAAAACGCATTGGTAGTGGTGAATCAAAATTTAAAAGTCAATCAATCGCTTCTTTCTAATGGCAAAGGTTTGCCTGCGTATGTTGCCCGTGCAGAAAGTGAAGTAAAGCAGGTGGAAACACAAGTGGAAAATGCCCGAAAAGAGCAACTGAATGCACAAGCCTATTTTAATTTTCTGCTTAACCTGCCATTAAATAATGCCATAGCCTCAGAAGAGCCATTATTACCAGAAAGCACCGAAGGGCTATTACAGCAAACAGCAGACAGTATTACCAACCGCGAAGAATTAAAAAGCCTTTCTATTGCCACTGCCATCAGCAATAATATTTTAAAAATGAATCGCTCCTTCCGCACTCCAAGGCTAAATACGTTTTTAGATCTGGCCGCACAGGGTTTTGATTTTAAAGTAAATAACAAATCATTCTTTTACCTGGGTGGGTTGCAATTGCAAATACCCATCTTCAATGGCAAACGTAACCTGTATAAGATTGAGCAAACACAGCTGGATCTTAAAAATCTTTCTTACACCACAGAGCATACACAAAAACAACTGGCTTTAGCCGCTTTTGTAAGTCATAGCAATGCCAAAACATCTTTCAGCAACTATGCTGCTTCTTTAAAACAACAGGAAGCCGCACAACAATACTTTAAGTTAATTGACCGTGGCTTTAAAGAAGGTGTTAACAGCTTTATAGAATTTTTAGATGCCCGTAACCAGTTTACCAATGCACAGTTACAGGTTACCATTAACAAATACCGGTACTTCAGCACCATGGCTGAATACGAACGGCAAACTGCTTCTTACTTATTTAATTAAATAAACCAACTGCAATGAAATATATCATTCCTTTAGCGGCCATTATTGTATTGGCTGCCGCCTGCAACAGCAAGGCAACAGAAAAAAAGAATTTACCCCTTCAGCAAGAAGTGATACCTGTAAAACTGGCTCCGGTTAGCGGAGACAGCAACCACCATGGTTTAACTATATCCGGTTTATTATCTACCGAAAATGAAGCCCGTCTCTCATTTAAAATTGGTGGCATTATAGAAACCATTGCTGTAAAAGAAGGACAGTTTGTAAAGCAGGGACAACTGCTGGCTACTTTAAAATCAACAGAAATAGCAGCACAACTGCAACAGGTAAACCTATCTGTAGAAAAAGCACAAAGAGACTATCAGCGGGCCGCTAATTTGTATAAAGACAGTGTGGCCACTTTAGAACAATTACAAAACGCAAAAACAGGTGTTGATATAGCAAAGCAAAACCTGCAACAGGTAGCTTTTAATAAGCAGTACGCAAATATTTATGCACCTAACGATGGCTTTATAGTAAAAAAAATGGGCAATGTAGGTGAGCTTGCCGGGCCCGGCACACCCATACTATTTATGAGTGCAGTAAGTGGTAACAGCAAATGGATTTTAAAAGCCGGCATATCAGACCGTGAGTGGGCAACGCTGAAACAAGGCGATAAAGCCACAGTAACCATTGATGCCTTCCCCGGTAAAACATTTGCTGGTGTGGTAAGTAAAAAAGCATTGGCGGCCGATGCCGCCAGTGGTTCCTTTCAGGTTGAAGTGCAGGTAAACCCAACCGGTGTGCAACCTGCCATTGGTATGTTTGCCAAAGCCAGCATTGCAGGCTCCGGTTCATCTACTGGTTTCAGCATTCCTTATGAAGCACTATTGGAAGCCAATGGTAAGAACGGATTTGTATTTGTAACCAACAACCAGAAAACAGTAACCCGGGCTGCTGTAACTATCAGCAGTATTAGCAATAATACGGTTTACATAGCAGACGGTTTACAGGGTTATAACTACGTGGTTATTTCTGGCAGCCCTTATTTAACTGATAATGCCACCATACAGGTGGTTAAATAAACAGCACTTTTTACCAACTATAAAACTGATTATATGAAAGCGGCACAATTGTTTTTATTATTTGTAATAAGCGGATTGAATATACAGGCACAAATAAATACAGATGCCATTATTGGAGAATGGCTGACACAAAGTAAAGACGGTAAAATTCTCATTTACAAGCAAGGCACCAAATACTTTGGTAAAATTATCGGTGGCAACAGTGAAGGCCGCAAAGACACCAATAACCCCGATGAAAAATTGCGCAACCAGCCACTGATAGGAAAAGTGATACTGAACAATTTTGTCTTTGATGGTAAAAGCAAATGGGAAGACGGTACTATTTACGACCCTAACAATGGCAAAACCTATAGCTGTGTTATAAAACTGAAAAACAATAACGAAATGGAAGTACGCGGTTATGTAGGAATATCATTGTTTGGAAGAACTGATATGTGGACAAGAATAAAATAACCATGCCGCTGCTTTATTATAACCGGCAGATGAACCGAGCGTGGCAACGATGCTGCCATAAAAGCTACTGCTGACTCAATAAAAAAACTTGTAATGAAACTAACTTCATTTTTTGTAAGAAACTACCAGTTTACGCTGGTAATGTTTTTAATGATTGTGGTGGTAAGCGTTACCACCATGCTAAACATGCCGCGGTCTGAAGACCCTGAGATGAGTCCGCCACAGTTTCCGGTAGTGGTGGTGTACCCGGGTACCAGTCCGAAAGATATGGAAGAATTGGTGGTAAAACCCATTGAGAAAAGAGTGAGTGAACTGGAGAACCTGAAAAAAATTACCACCAAAATTGACAATGGTGTTGCTGTTATAAACGTAGAATACAAATACGAAACCAATGCCGATGATAAATACCAGGAACTGGTGCGGGAGATTAATGCCATACGCAATGAGCTGCCGCAGGATTTATACAGTTTGGAAGTGCGCCGTGTAACGCCCACGGATGTAAGCATTTTACAAATAGCACTGGTAAGTGAAAACGCCAGTAACATAGTTTTGAAACAACAGGCAGAAAAATTAAAAGAAGATTTAGAAAAAGTAAAAAGCCTGAAAAAAGTAAACTACTGGGGCGTGCCGGAACCCATCATTCGGGTGGATGTGAAGCTGGATAAGATTGCTCAATTGCGTATTCCGGTGAATTATATTTTAGGTGCTATACAGAGTGAGGCAGCCAATATACCAGGCGGCAGCATACGGGCCGGCACCAAAAGCTTTAACGTAAAAACTAGTGGTAAATACAATAGTATTGAAGAAGTGCAAAACACCATTGTTTTTAATGGTGGTGGTAATATTGTTTATTTAAAAGATGTGGCAGATGTGGGTTTTAATTACGAGGAAGAAAAACACATTACACGTATTAATGGCCACCGATGTGTGCTGGTAACCGCGGCACAAAAAGAAGGACAAAATATTGCAAAAACACAGCAAGCCTATCAACCCGTAATAGATGCTTTTGAAAAAACACTACCGGCCAATATTGCATTGGTAAAAAACTTTGACCAGGCCGATAATGTGGGTCGCCGCCTGGGTGGACTGGGTGTTGATTTCTTAATTGCCATTGGCCTGGTATTGATAACACTGATACCACTGGGCCTGCGGGCATCGCTGGTGGTAATGGTAGCTATACCACTATCGTTGGGGCTGGGCATTGTAGCGCTTAACTTTATGGGCTTTTCTTTAAACCAGCTAAGTATTGTGGGGCTGGTAGTGGCACTTGGGCTATTGGTAGATGATAGTATTGTGGTGGTAGAAAATATTGAACGCTGGCTGCGGGATGGTTACAGTAAAAAAGTAGCCGCCATAGAAGCCACCAAACAAATTACACTGGCTGTAATTGGGTGTACCGCCACATTAATTATTGCGTTTTTACCCTTGGTGTTTTTGCCAGAAGGCTCTGGTGAGTTTATACGCGGTTTACCCATGGCCGTCATTTCATCGGTATTTGCCTCTATGCTGGTAAGTTTAACCATTGTGCCATTTTTAGCCAGCAAGGTTTTAAAAACCAATCACAGTGCAGAAGGTAATATTTTCTTAAGAGGGCTGAAGCGTTTGATTAGTGGCAGTTATACCAAATTATTAGACCGCTCATTAAAGCATCCGGTAATTACCTTGCTGGTGGCCTTTGGTTTGTTTGCCGGTTCATTGTATTTGTTTGGTGTAATTGGCTTCCGGTTATTTCCCACATCAGAAAAGCCGCAGTTTCTAATTAACATCAACATGCCGCTGCAAACTAATTTAGAAGTAACCAACCGCATGGCCCGCGTGGTGGAAGATGCTTTGAAAAAAGAAGAGCAGGTGGAGTATTACACCACTAATGTAGGCCACGGCAACCCGCGTATTTACTACAATGAAATACCAGAAAATAATAAGCCCGATCATGCACAGGTATATGTGCAGCTGCAACATAAAGTAAGTCCGGCAAAAAAGAAACAGCTGATTGAAAAACTGCGGGAACAGTTTATGCATATTGCCGGTGCAAAAATTGAAGTAAAAGATTTTGAACAAGGTCCGCCCATTGAAGCCCCCGTAGCCATACGCATTGTGGGCGATAATTTAGATACGCTGCGCAGTCTGGCCGCCAGCACAGAGCATTTATTAAAAAGCATTCCCGGAGCCATTTATGTAAAGAACGAAGTGGGTGTGCTAAAGAGCGACATCAAACTTAATATCAACACACAAAAATCAAGAACCCTGGGTATACAAACGGCCGACATAGATAAAACGGTGCGTCTTGCCATTGCAGGGGTTGAGTTGGGACAGTATACCGATGAAACCGGCGACGATTATAAAATTATAGCCAATGCCCCAAAAGACCAGTTTGCTACTTTAAATACCATCAATGGTATTTTTGTAAACAATGCCGTGGGCACACCCATACCTTTAAACCAGGTGGCGCAGGTAGATTTTGAAACCTCTCCCACAACCATTAAGCACCTGGATAAAAAGCGTTTTGTAATTATAAGTGCCTTTACCGATAAAGGAGTGCTGGCACAAAGCATTACCAAAGCCTTTACAGAAAAAATACAGCAACTGAATTTACCCGCCGGTTACGAAATACAACTGGCTGGCGAAGCCGAGAGTGAGAAAGATGCCTTTGGCAGTGGCTTTGGCACGGTAATAATTGCCACGGTGTTTTTATTTATTATGGTACTTATTTTAGAATTTAAAACCTTTAAAAGCACCCTCATTGTTTTAAGTGTTATACCGCTGGGTATTATTGGTGGCGTGTTAATGTTATGGATAACCGGCAACCCCATGAGCTTTGTAGCCATTATTGGTTTTATAGGTTTAGCCGGCATAGAAGTAAAGAACAGTATTTTGCTGGTAGACTTTACCAACCAGCTGCGTGCCGAAGGCAAAGAGTTAAACGAAGCCATTAAAGAAGCCGGCGAAATACGGTTTCTGCCTATAGTGCTCACCAGTCTAACGGCCATCGGTGGCCTAACGCCCATTGCGTTAAACAATAATCCGCTGGTATCTCCGCTGGCCATTGTATTAATAGGCGGTTTAATTAGCTCCACCATATTATCACGCATTGTAACGCCGGTGGTGTATAAGTTAATACCACCCAAGGTAGAGCCCATAGCCACCACGCAAGAAGGTTAAGTGGTCTGTTATATCCTAAAAAGCCAGCCCTTTCGCAAGAAGGGGCTTTTTATTTTACAACAGATAACCTGCCACTTGAAACTATAATTTTTATGATACCAGCAGTTGTATTTCATAGCAGCATCCTTGCGTCGCAATCCGTTCATCGGTGGAATGGGGATGGGGCGGAACTGATGGTATCTTACTGCTAAAGCGGTATTAGTTATAAAAAACCAACTTAAGTTAATTTTTGCATTTCTAAAACTTATAGGATTCGTATTGATTCCTTATTTTCGAATACCAATCATTAAACCAATTGAACCAGAACCCCGAACAGCAGGCCCGCAATAAAATTGATGCTGAGTTACTGCAGTGTGGCTGGCTCATTCAAAATAAGAATCAAATAAACCTTGCCGCCGGCACAGGCATTGCAATAAGAGAATACCAAACAGATATTGGACCAGCAGATTACGTACTATTTGTAGATAAAAAACCCGTAGGTATTATTGAAGCCAAACGTGCAGAAGAAGGTGTACACCTTACCATGCATGAAGACCAGAGTGAAGGCTATGCAAAAGCAAAACTCAAATACCTTAATAACGAGCCCTTGCCTTTTGTGTATGAAAGTACAGGTGATGTAACCAGGTTTACCGATTACAGGGATAAAAAACCACGCAGCAGGCCCGTATTTACTTTTCACCGACCTGAAACATTTGCTAACTGGCTGAAGGTGGATAAATCGTTACGCACCAGGCTGCATGATATACCTGCATTGCCCACAGAAGGATTAAGAGATTGCCAGATAAATGCCATCACCAATTTAGAAATATCCTTTAAAGATGCCCGCCCAAAAGCGTTGATACAAATGGCCACCGGCAGTGGTAAAACTTTTACGGCCATTACATTTATCTACCGCTTATTGAAGTTTGCCAAAGCAAAGCGCATTTTGTTTTTGGTAGATACTAAAAACTTAGGAGAGCAGGCCGAACAGGAGTTTATGGCATATACGCCTAACGATGACAATAGAAAGTTTACTGAGCTCTATGGAGTAACTCGCTTAAAAAGCAGCGCCATTCCAAACGATAGTCAGGTGTACATCTCCACCATACAACGCATGTACTCCATTTTAAAAGGAACAGAAATGGATGAAAGCGCTGAAGAAGAAAACCCCAATGAACGGTTTGCGCCAAAAGAACCCATGCCGGTAGTGTACAACTCAACAATACCCATAGAGTTTTTTGACTTTGTGGTGATAGACGAATGCCACCGCAGCATTTATAATTTATGGAAGCAGGTGCTGGATTATTTTGATGTATTTCAAATTGGATTAACCGCTACGCCAGATAACCGCACCTTCGGTTACTTCAATCAAAACCTCGTAAGCGATTATGGCTATGAAAAAGCAGTCATCGATGGCGTACTCGTTCCATATAATGTATTTACCATTGAAACAAAAATCACCAAAAACGGTGCTGCCATTGCCATGGGCGAAATGGTGGACAAACGGGAACGCCTCACCCGCCGTAAATTTTGGGAAGCCGTGGATGAAGACATTGAATACAGCGGCAAACAACTGGATAAAGACATTGTCAACAAAAGCCAGATACGCACCATTGTAAAAGCAGTAAAAGAAAACCTGCCTGCCATGTTTAAAGACCGCATAGACAAGGATGGCAAATTTGAAGTACCCAAAACACTCATCTTTGCCAAAACCGACAGCCATGCAGAAGATATTATTGACATTGTACGGGAAGAGTTTGGCGAGGAAAATAAATTCTGCAAAAAAATAACCTACCAAAGCACCGAAGATCCTAAAACAATACTCAGCCAGTTCCGCAACGATTATTACCCCCGCATTGCCGTAACGGTTGACATGATTGCCACCGGCACCGATATCCGCCCTCTGGAAGTGCTGCTGTTTATGAGAGATGTAAAAAGCAAAAGCTATTACGAGCAAATGAAAGGGCGTGGCACCCGTACCTGCAGCCTGGAGCAGTTAAGGGCTACCGGCACACCCAGCGCCCAATACACCAAAGACCATTTTGTAATTATTGATGCCATTGGTGTGGAGCAAAGCCAAAAGACCGACAGCCGCCCATTGGAGAAAAACCCCGGCATGAGTTTAAAAGACGTTTTGCAAAACGTAGCCATGGGCAATACCAGCGAAGACATACTCAGCACACTGGCTAACCGCCTCGTACGTTTAGATAAGCAAATAAACGAGCGGGAAAAACAGCAGTTTGTGGCGCACAGCGGTGGTAAAAACATCAGCCAGGTGGTAAAGCAGTTATTGAATGCCTATGACCCGGATACCATTGATAGCTTAAAGCTTAAAGCGGAAAGCGAAATGCCCGGAGCCTCACCCGATGCAATCAACTCATTATTCATAACGCATCACGCATCCCTGGTTGCAAATGCTGTTGCGGTATTTAATAATCCTGAACTGCGTGAATATATTGTGGATGTACGCAAAAAATACAACCAGTTAATTGACCATATTAATTTAGATGAAATAACCAATATCGGTTGGGTAAAAGACCAGCAGGCGGCAGCCGAGCTTACCATCAGTAATTTTACAACATGGATAGAGACACACAAAGATGAAATAACAGCCCTGCAGCTATTTTACAACCAGCCCTACCGCCGCCGTGAGTTGACGTACAGCATGATAAAAGACCTCTGTGAAAAAATAAAAACAGCGCAGCCCCTGCTGGCGCCTGCACAAGTATGGAAAGCGTATGAACAATTAAAACAGGCAGAAGGCTCAGCAAAGAATGAACTGATTGCCTTGGTAAGCATTATCCGCCACATAAGCGGTATAGATGCCACACTAACCGCATACGATAAAACAGTGGATAAAAATTTTCAGGACTGGGTATTTAAAAAACAGGCAGGCGCCACCAAGTTTACCGAAGAGCAGATGCAGTGGCTGCGCATGATAAAAGATTATATTGCCGGCAGCTTTCATGTGGAGAAAGATGATTTTGAACTGGACCCATTTAATAAACAGGGAGGGTTGGGTAGGTTTTACCAGTTGTTTAAAGAAGACTATGAAAAAATATTGGATGAATTAAATGAAGTATTAGTGGCGTAAAAACTCAAATAATGACACTTAAAGAATTACAACAAAAGATTGCGGACTCACCTAATAAGGAGTTCTATCAAAATTATAAACTTGAGATAAAATTCACTCATGTAAAATATTTTTTAGACTTAACAGGAGTGGCTTCCATTTACGAATATATTTTAAAACAGATTTCAGAATTTGATAAACACTCCGAATTGCCGCATGAGCTTACACAGAGTAAGAAGATGTTAATCGGTGTTCGTGACAATATTGCTCTTCTAATAGAGAGGGGAGACCCATATCAATCGACCTGGAATAACAATGTCGGAAGTCTTAGAAACGATCAGTCACATATTTTTTTACCCGATTTTCCTGAAACAGAATTCTTAATAAAGGTTTATCAACATAGTAAACTTAATTATCAAGGAGCTTTCGAATACCTGAAAAGAGAAATCCAGCATCATTCGAACAGAGATTATTTTGAGGGGTATCTTCTTGCATACGAATTTGTAAGTAAGGATTTTTCTGGTATTGCAGAAAGGAAAGAATCAGAAAAAAAGTCTATTCTGACTACCAGAACGGATTTTCAAAAGAAGCTGGGTGAAGCTGAAAATGAAGTTGTCGAATACATAGGCCGTTCCAATGAGAAATTTAATGAGTATGTAGGTAAAATTGATGTCCTGAAAAATCAAAAAGAAGAAGAGTTCGTTAATTGGTTCAAAAATACCACGGCTGATTTTAAAACATTCAATGAAAGTTCTTTTAAGAGAGTTAAAGACCTTGAAGATTTATACTTTGAAAAGCTGAAGCTGGAAGCACCCGCTCAATATTGGAACAAGAGAGCAGCCAAGTTAAGAAAGGAAGGTATTGCTTGGTTGCTAGGAATGATTATTTGTTTAGTAGTTTCCATTAGTATGCTTGTATTTGCTCTGAATATAATTTCTAATGGTACGTTGCAGCGAATTTTCTCTGAGACAAGTACTGCCATAAAATGGTCAGTAGTTTTTATCACGCTGATTTCTTTTTTAGCCTACGGTCTACGAACATTTGCAAAACTTACTTTTAGTTCATTTCACCTCGTCAGAGATGCAGAAGAAAGAGAACAATTAACCTATGTTTATCTTGCATTACAAAAAGAAAAGGGGATTGATCAAACTGAAAGGCATCTTATTATGCAATCCTTATTCAGCAGGGCTGATTCAGGCTTATTAAAAGATGATTCTGGACCTACAATGCCAGGCAATATCGCAGAAAAAATTATTCAGAGATAAGATGAACCAAAATATTGAATTACCAAAAGATTGGAAGTGGGTTACATTTGAAGATGTAGCAGAAGGAAAAAATGCTATCGTAGATGGACCTTTTGGTTCAAATTTAAAAACCTCCGATTACATTGATGACACAGTAAATGGAGTTCCCGTACTAACTACAAAAAATTTGGAAGGAGATTATTCAGATAAAAAAGTAAGATTTATATCAAAAGAAAAATTTGAAGAATTAAAAAGAAGCCAAGTTAATCCTGGTGATATATTGGTTGCAAAAATTGGCTCAATTGGAAAAACAGGTATTTATCCGAAGAATGGAAGAATAGCAATAATTCCAGCAAATCTTTTAAAATTTACAGTCTCCAAACAAGTCGCTTTTAACTATGTTTATTTTTACATTAACTCAAGAGATCTTCAAAACAGAATAAAAGAAATCTCTACTGCCACAGCTCAACCAGCATTTAATGTTACTAAGTTTAGGAAACTACTAATCCCACTTCCCCCCAAACCCACCCAACAAGCCATTGTTTCCAAAATAGAAGAACTCTTTAGTGAGTTAGACAAAGGTATAGAACAATTAAAAACCGCACAGCAGCAACTAAAAACCTACCGGCAGGCTGTATTAAAATGGGCATTTGAGGGCAAATTGTCAGCATCAGGATTTTCAAGATTAAAGAATGAACAGGATGTGGCAAAGAAACAAATCCTGCAATCCCCAAATCCTGTAAATCCAGATTCAGACAATGGGGAATTGCCGGATGGATGGAAGCTTACTAAGCTTGGCGGATATATAGAAGATATAAGTTCTGGAAAAAGTTATAGATGTGATGAACGACCTCCAAACAAAGATGAAATAGGAATTGTAAAAGTTAGTGCGGTCACATGGGGATTCTTTGATGAAATGGAAAGCAAGACATGCTTTTTAAAAGATTCTTTCAATGAAAAGTATTTGATAAGGAAAGGTGATTTTTTATTTAGTAGAGCCAATACGATTGAACTCATTGGTGCTTGTGTTTTAGTTAATACAATTACCAAAACACTAATGTTAAGTGATAAGATTCTGCGGTTTACCTTTTCAAAGGGTGTTTCAAAAGAGTATGTTCTTTATTACCTACGGTCAAGAAAAGGGAGAAAACAAATTGAAATGCTTTCAACAGGCAATCAAGATTCAATGAGGAATATTGGGCAAGAAAAAATAAGGCAAATTGAATTTCCATATTGCCCAATTGAAGAGCAAAACAAAATCGTTCAGGAAATTGAAAGCCGCCTTAGCGTAGCCGATAAAATGGAAGAAAGCATCACCCAAAGCATGCAACAGGCAGAAGCGTTAAGGCAAAGTATTTTAAAAAAGGCGTTTGAGGGGAGATTGGTGCCGTAAACTTTAACTGTTGCAAAAAATGCCAACAGTTAAAAATAAATTGCAGTATGAATGAAATAGAAATATATAAATCACCAGATAACAAAATAGAATTACAGGTTAATCTTGACAATGAAACTGTTTGGTTAACCCAAAAGCAAATGGCTTTGCTGTTTGATAAAAATCTTAAAACGATTAATGAGCATATTGTAAACATTTATAAAGAACATGAACTGGAGAAAACCCCAACTATCCGGAAATTCCGGATAGTTCAACAAGAGGGAAAGAGAACTATAGAAAGGGAAATTGAGCACTACAACCTGGATGTGATTATTCCTAAGTTGTCTTTTCAAGGTAGCGTCTGTTACCAGCTAAATTAAATGATATGAATCATGAAATAGAAATATATACCAGTACTGACGGGATTCAAATCGAAATTAAATTTGATGGTGACACTGTTTGGGCAACACAAAGGCAAATAGCAGCATTATTTAAAACCACACCACAAAATATTACCCTTCATCTAAAGAAAGTTTATTCGGAGGAAGAAATAGATATCGTTTCAACTTGTAAGGAATACTTACAAGTTCAGTTAGAGGGAAAAAGAAAAGTGGAAAGAAAACAGCTTTTTTATAATCTTGATGCCATTCTCTCTGTAGGCTACCGTGTTAATTCCAAACAGGGCACCCAATTCCGCCAGTGGGCCACCCAGCGCCTGAAAGATTATTTGGTAAAGGGCTATGCTGTCAACGAAAAAAGGCTGGCAGAAGCAGAAGACCGGTTTAATGAATTAAAACAAGCCATTCAGTTGTTTGATAAAGTGGCAAAGGCAAAAGAAATCTCCGGCAGTGAAGCACAGGGCTTATTAAAAGTATTGAGTGATTTTACTGTGGCGCTTGATATACTGGACAAATACGATCATCAAACTTTAAAGATTAAGAAATCAAAAAGCAAAGAAGTTTTCCGCATTAATTATAAAGAAGCCACAAAAGCTATTTTAGGGCTAAAAAATAAATTCGGCGGCTCTGCATTATTTGGCAATGAAAAAGACAGATCCTTTAAAGGCTCGCTCAACGGCATCTATCAAACTTTTGATGGTAAAGATTTGTACCCGTCTGTTGAAGAAAAAGCGGCTCATCTTTTATACTTCGTTGTAAAAAATCATTCTTTTACAGATGGCAATAAACGCATTGCCGCATTTTTGTTTGTGTGGTTTTTAGAGCGAAACAATTTGTTGTACCACCGGGGTAAAAAAGTAATTGATGACAATGCATTGGTGGCGCTTACGCTGATGATTGCAGAATCGAACCCTGATGATATGCGTATGATGATAAAAGTAATAGTGAACCTGATTAATAATAGAAAATGAGCAACGAAACAAAGAACACTTCGGGCATTGTAAATAAAGTATGGGCTTTCTGCAACACATTAAGAGATGATGGTTTAGGCTACGGCGATTGTCTGAAGCAGGATTTGGAGGATTTGAAAATTTGCAGGATGGGCAGCTTTTAAAATTCTTGCTAATCCTTTAATCAGGTTAATCTTGATTCTGACACTTAAATTATAACAGGATATGACCCCGGATGAAATAACCTATAAAATAATTGGCTGTGCCATGAAGGTGCACAATACACTGGGCAACGGCTTTCAGGAAGTAATATATCAGCGGTGCCTTGCCATAGAATTAAGAAAAGGTGGGCTGGATTTTGTGAGAGAAAAGGAACAACTTATTTATTATGAAGGAGAAGAAGTAGGCACCCGGAGAGCTGATTTTATAGTGGAAGGCAATATAATGGTAGAACTGAAAGCCTTAATAAATTTAGAGGATGTACACCTGGCACAGGCAAAAAACTATGTAGTGGCTTATGATTTGCCAACAGGTTTATTAATAAATTTCGGAGCAATAAGTTTGCAGTATAAAAAAGTGTTTAACCCAAAATACAATCCTGTACATCCCATCATCAAATAAATCCTGATTCAGACAATATGAGTAACAACGCTTCCGGCATAGTAAGTAAAATCTGGGCTTTCTGCAACACCCTGCGGGATGATGGCGTAGGCTACGGCGATTATTTAGAGCAACTCACTTACCTGCTGTTTTTAAAAATGGCAGATGAATACAGTAAACCCCCGCATAACCGCAACATGCCCATTCCCACACCATACAATTGGGAAAGCCTGACGGGCAAAAGTGGCGATGAACTGGAAACACATTACAGCAAACTGCTGCGAAAACTGGGCAATGAAAAAGGCATGCTTGGCCAGATATTTACCAAGAGCCAGAACAAGATACAAGACCCTGCCAAGCTGTATAAACTCATTGCATTGATTAATGCAGAGCAATGGGTATTAATGGGCGTAAAAGACAAGGGTGATATTTATGAAGGCCTGCTGGAAAAAAATGCAGAAGATACCAAGAGTGGTGCCGGGCAATACTTTACACCAAGGCCCCTGATAAAAACAATGGTGGCCTGCATTCGCCCCGAACCCAACAAAACCATTGCAGACCCTGCCTGCGGCACCGGCGGTTTCTTTTTAGCTGCCTACGACTGGCTAACAGACAATGCAGAACTGGATAAAGCAGAAAAACAATTCCTTAAGTTCAACACCTTTGCCGGCAATGAAATTGTGCCCGGCACCCGCAGGCTGGCATTAATGAATTTGTTCCTGCATAATATTGGCGACATAGGCAGTGACACCTTAATATCCCCCAACGATTCATTAATTGCACAACCGGAAACAAGGTATGATTATGTGTTGGCCAATCCCCCCTTTGGCAAAAAAAGCAGCATGACCTTTACCAACGAAGAAGGCGAACAGGAAAAAGAAGACCTTACTTATAACCGCCAGGATTTTTGGGTAACCACCAGTAATAAGCAGCTCAACTTTGTACAGCATATTAAAAGCATGCTTAAAACCACCGGGCAGGCTGCCGTGGTATTACCAGATAATGTATTGTTTGAAGGTGGTGCCGGTGAAACCGTTAGAAAGAAATTACTGGAAACAACCAACCTGCATACGATACTGCGTTTACCTACGGGCATCTTTTACGCCAATGGTGTAAAGGCCAATGTATTGTTCTGGGATGGCAAGCCTGCCAACAAAGACCCTTGGACAAAAGAGGTGTGGGTGTACGACTACCGTACTAACATACACCATACCTTAAAAAAGAATCCGCTTAAGACAGAAGATTTAGCAGATTTTATAAAATGCTATAACCCGGAAAAAAGGCATAAACGTGAAGAAACATGGAGTACAGAAAACCCGGAAGGACGCTGGAGAAAGTTTAGTTACGATGAAATCATTGCAAGAGATAAAACAAGTTTAGACATCACCTGGATAAAAGACAAATCTTTAGCTGATCTGGATAACCTGCCCGACCCTGATGAACTGGCAACAGAAATAATAGAGAACCTGGAAGCCGGGCTGGAAAGCTTTAAAGCGATTATTGCAACATTAAACAGTAAATAAACATATGGCCGCACCAGTTCCGTTGAAACATTTAAGGAGTGCCAAAACCGGTAAAGGATTACAAAAGCTTATTGTAAACCTTAAACTGAACCGGAGAAAAAATAAAATTAAAGCACTAAGAAAAACGCTTACGCCCAAACAACGTTTGGCGGTTTTAGAAAAAACAGATCGCCGCTGTCATATTTGTGGTATTGATTTAATTGGCAATGATTTTCAGGCAGACCATGTAAAAGCGCATAGCAGCGGCGGCACCCATACAGAAAATAATTACCTGCCTAGTTGTTTTACCTGTAACAACTATCGCTGGCATTACTCGCCAGAAGAAATACAACTGATTTTAAAATTGGGTGTATGGATTAAAACCAAAATTGTAAATGATAAGGATGGTATTGAACTGGCCAATGCCTTTATTAAAAAAGAAATGCAGTTGAGAAAAAGAAGAAAACAATTGTAAACGATAATAGTTACTTAAGGCGCTACCGCACAAGTCCCGCTGAGGCGGGATAAAAAGCAACTGCTATTCGTTCCTCATAGCGTTGCAGCTAACATGTGCGACGCAAGGATGCTGCTATGCAAAACAATTGCCGGCTACATAAAAAAGGCATAAAGAAACGCGGTGTTCTTTATGCCTTTATGTTTTAAAAAACAGTTGCTATTATTTTTTCAAAACGGTTTCAAATAAATTAAAAATACGTTTGTATTCGTCGGTCCAGCTGCTGGGCTCTACAAAGCCGTGGTCTTCCATGGGGTACACGGCCAGCTCCCAATTGTTTTTACCCAACTCTATCAATCGCTGCGATAGTTTTACAATGTCCTGAAAATGCACATTCACATCTACCATGCCATGGCACATTAAAAGATTGCCTTTTAAACCTTCTGCAAAATAAAATGGTGAGCTGCGGCGATAGGCCAGGCTATCAGTAAACGGCTCGTTTAAAATATTTGAAGTATACCCATGATTGTAGTTGGCCCAGTCTGTAACAGAACGCAGGGCGGCGCCTGCTGCAAATGCATCGGGCTGTGTAAACAAACCCATGAGTGTGATAAAGCCGCCATAAGAACCACCATAGATGCCCACATGCCCGGGGTTAACCCCATAATTTTTTACCAGCCAGTTGATGCCATCTACCTGATCGGTTAAATCTTTACCACCCATGTGGCGGTAAATGCCGGTGCGGCAATTGCGGCCATAACCGGCGCTGCCGCGGTAATCTATATCCAGCACATAGTAGCCGTTATCGGCCAGCAGGTTGTTAAACATATATTCTCTGAAATAACTGCTCCACCATTTATGGGCGTTTTGCAAATAACCGGCACCATGCACAAATACCACCGCAGGTTTATTGGCATGTGGTGCAGCGGGTTTGTACAACCGTGCATACACAGTGGCACCATCGCGGGCCGTAAATGTAATTACCTCCGCATCTCTCCACGGATAGGCGGCAAAGGCGGCACTCTGTGCTTTGTTGGTTATTTGCTCTAGTTTACCACCGGGTTTGTTTTCCTGCAGATATAGCTCCCATGGTTTGTTGGTGTAAGAGTAGAGGATGGCGAGGTATTTTTCATCGGGCGAAACGCTTACCATATTAGAACCGGTGAGTGTGGTAATGCGTTCTTGTTTTTGTGTGGCAATGGTAAGACGGTAAAACTGTCTTTCGCCGGGGTGCACTTCATTAGTAGCTATGTAAAAATATTTTTTATCGTTAGACAGCTGCACCTGTTGCACCTCGTAATTGCCGCTGGTTAATGCTTTCTTTTCTAAGCTGGCAACATTTACAGTGTATACATGCGAGTAGCCGCTGGCTTCTGACTGAAACCAAAAATCTGTTTCTGTTACCCAACCGGTGTTGCGGCCAAAGCCAATGCCGGGGCCGGCAATCCATGCTTCATCCCGCTGGCGGTCTAATAATTTTAAACCATTGGTAGCAGTATCCCATAACAATAGCCAGCGGTCTTTATTATCATCGGCACGTATTTCTAATACAGCGTACTGGCCGCGTGGCGACCATGAAATATTCTGTACACTTACGGAGCGATTGGCATTTTTCTTTTTTCTTTCTTCTGCCTGTTTCGGATAATCGGCCAGGTAATCGGGCAGGTCTTTAATGCCGGGTATGCTGCTGGTGTTTAAAGCATATACCGTATCCTTCTGGCGGTCGTAAATAAAAAATTCGCTGCTGCTTTGTGGCGCACCTACTTTAGTGCGGCCGTTAATATCAGTGGTAAAGCCCGACTCTGTAACATAATCGGGTATAATAGTATTGCGTCCGCCGGCAGCTCTTTTAATTAAACCATAACTGATAAAGCGACCATCGGGGCTGATGGTAAGGCCATTTAAAAATTTATCATCTATGGCAATGCTGCGTAATTCTTTTGGCTTTGGCAGTGTATTATTATACGCCGTGGCTTTATCGCGGTTTTCCTTTCTTTCTTTTAATACCTGCAGGTATTGCAACTGATCGTTCTTCAACCATTCTTCCTGTGCATTGGTGGTGCCGGCTCTTGGAGTAAAATTTCCGGCAGCCCGTGGTGCGGTGTTGCTGGTTGCATCGCTGCTTTTAATATTGGTTAGTTGCAGGGTTTCTCCGCTTGCAATATCCCATGCATACAGGTTTTGGTTGCGGGTGTACACCACTTTGGTTTCGTTAAAAGAAAAACGGGGTGCGGCTTCTGCATCGGTAGTGCTGGTAATGCGGCGGTTTATTTTTTTCTTAAGGTCAACAAAAAAAACATCGCCTTCTTTGGCATACACATATGCATTACGGTCGGCTGTATAGATAAAATTACCGGTGCTTAACCACTCTTGCGTTTGTGTTGCAGTGGCCTTTACCGGTTTCTTATCGGTTAATGAAATATAGTATAAAGAATCAGCGGCTTCGCTATTGGGGTTCCAGCGAAAATAGAGTTGCTGGCTGTTCTCACTCCACTGTGTGTTAGAAGGTGAGCTGCCCATCCAGCGTGGGTCGCTCATAATTTTTTCAACCGTTAATTTTTCTGTTTTTTGTTGTGCCGGCAAATACAACGGCAACAGTGCCGTAACCAGCAACAGTAGCTTTCTCATAATGCAGTTTTTACATTTAAACGAATGTATTGAATAAACCCAATTGTAATAAGCGCTTGTGTAAGAAAAAAATGGTGTTACCAGCAGTAGTGCAGGCTTGGGCATCGTTCCGCCTTATAGGGCGGACACTTCAACTATGGTAAAAGGCATAGGGCATAGGGTTTATGGCCTTACACCCTACTCCTTACAGCTCCTGCCATTTCTTCTGTACAAGTGTGCGACGCAACGATGTTGCTATGAAAGACCACTGCCGGTTACCTGATCATTAACGCAACAGTATGAAAGAACCTTTGCGTTTAATTGGGGTGTTTTTATAATCCACCGCTTCGGTTATGTACACATAAGTGCCGGGTGTGGCGGGCTGTCCGTTAATTGTACCATCCCAACCTTGTGTGGGTTGTGTGGTTCTGAAAACAAGGTTACCAAAACGATTGTAAACAGCCAGGTAACCAAACGATTTTATGCCTACGGCTTTAACAATAAGCGCATCATTATGCCCATCTTTATTTGGGGTAAAGGCATTGGGCACATATAACTCTGGCCCTGCAAAACGCTTTATTGTAATGTGGGTGCTGCGGTCGCATCCTTCTTTGGTAATGGCGTATAAGTTGTACGTAATATCCTTATCGTACGTGGCAACAGGGTTTTCTGCTGCGGGGTTGTTAAGACCGATGATGGGCGTCCATTTATAAATAGTACCCGCATAGCCGTTAGCCGTTAATTGTACCGGCTCGTCTTTGGCAGCCAGTGTATCGCGGTAAGCCCGTGCACGGTTATCGTAAATAGTAATGGGTCGATATAAACTGTCTTTACAACCTTGTAAGGTTTTACCAATCAGCTGCAGTGGAAAGCTGCGTGCTGATGGATATACGGCTGTTTGCAAAGCGGGGCTTTCTTTAAAACCATTGCCCATATTCCATAACCACTGTTGTGCCTGGTTGGTTATATCTGTAGCCTGGTAACTGATGGAACGTAATATACAAGAGTCGGTGAGAGATAACTGTATTTGTGGTTTTGTATTAATAGTAATTACGGTATCCTTCCAATCACTTTCGCAACCATAGTTTGAAAAGGCTTTCAGTTGCAATTGATGTGTGCCGCCGGGTAATTGCTGTAAAAAAATTTCTGTAGCAGCAACCGCTGTATTGTTTAATTGCCATTGCCAGCCACTTATTCGCTCTTGTGCCGCCACACCACCCAAAGTGCTGTTACTTTTGTAAGTTACTATTTCGTTATTGCATAATAAACCTGTGTAACCAATTACTGCAACTGGTTTTGCTCTTACAGTTATGGTAACCGTGTTGGTATCAGACAAACAGCCTTCTGCTGTACGCACCACTTGTTTTACAACAAGGTCTCCTGCCTGAGCCGGTATCAATGCAGCCGGCAAGCGGTCTTGAGATATTACACCATTAAAACTCCACCACCAGGTACTAAGGATAGATAAACCGCCGGGTACAGTAGACTGATCTGTTACATTAAATGTAGTTTGTTGCTGGCATACTGGGGTGGGTGCTGTAAAAGCGGCCACTGGTGGCGGCACTACGGTAATAACCTGTTGCTTTTCTGCCACGCAGCGATTGCCATTTATTACTCTTAGCGTAAGGGTATATACACCAGATGCCGGGTATTGGTATTGCGCATTTGTAATGGTATCCACTGTTGTTTCAATGCCATTACCCCATAGCCATTGGTAAGTTGGATTGATTAATGCTGTGGATGTACTGCTAACAATAAAAAGATTTTGTCTTAAACACTGGCTTAACCCATTAATGGTAAAATCGGGTTTTGGTGTGGGCAATACTTCAACAGTAATTTTCTTGCGGAAGCTTTCACAACCAAACAAAACTTTTTGAGATACATAATAGTAAAAAATACCCGGCACGGTGGTTACTGGTTTTGGTGCAATGCGGGAAGGGATGCCCCCCGTTGCACTGGTGTACCAAAGTAATTCAGCACCAGCATCGGCTGTTACTATAAAGTCTGCCGCAAAATCGTTTTGGCAATATCGGTGATAGGTTGCTGCCACAGGCGTATCGGGTACCGGATAAGGCCGTACCACGGCATCAAAAGTATCTCTGCATCCATAACCCGGAAAGGGTATTGCATCTACATGAAATAAGCCTGCTGTATCGGGCGGTGGCGATAAGGTAATGGATTGCTGGTTGCCCACCACTTTGGTGTAATCGTTTTCCGATTGCAACTTAGCTCCTATCCCTTCCAGTGAAAGTGTCATTTGCTGCTTGAACAAATCTGACTGTTTAGGAGAAAAATAGTTGGTATGAGGATCATATGACTCCGTAATGGAATTCATGTAGATACTGAATACATCTTCCGAATTAAATTGTGTGAAAAATTTTGTAAACCGATCATATCTGCTTTTTAA
>JANRMC010000158.1:0-10019 GCA_033761915.1 Flavihumibacter sp. | reverse complement strand
CTGCAAAGGTTCATCTGCCAGAAACGACCAGTTGAGTTGGTGTTGCCCATTATTTACCGTGCCGTTTAATTTAAAATTAAACACCGGTAAGGTAGCGTTTAATGTACCGCTTACGGTAAACAAACCCAAACTGCCATAGTTATCCTGGTTGGCATTGCCCACCCCATCTATTACCAGGTAATAAGTGCCTGCCGTAATATTGGTATCCACCCCGGCATTTAATAAGGTAGAGGGGTTGTAAAAACCAACACTGTCTGCATCTTTCATCAACACAATTTTAATATCAACATTGGCGCCGGCATTGCTGCTGCCAACGTTTTGTGGTATTACGTTTAATGTAAGGTTAGAAGTGGTGCCTACGGTTAGTTTAAACACATCCACATCGGTGGCATTATTTACCAGCCCGCTGGCCGTAAACAAACCACCCGATAAATTAATAGTGGTGGCAGTTGCTGTGGTATTGGCATGATCATCAGTACGCAGGCCAAAGCCGTTACCGGCACTGGCAATAATATCAAAATCGCTTTGATAGGTACCGCAGCTGATGCTGTTGGTACCGTTGTGCCACGATGTTAGGTTTTGATAATAGCCCACACCCATAATAGGTGCCCAGCCAATTTCGCCGCTGCCGGTGCCGCCATAGTACTCGTAAGTTTTATTGCAGCTGGCATCATAAGCACTCTGGTGTTGCAGGCCAAGGGTATGGCCCACTTCATGCGAAATGGCTTCTGCCACATACTTAATATTGTTATTAAGCAGGGTGCTGAACACCCAAGCCGGTGTATTATCGCCCCAGGCAAAAGAACCCACATAGGCCACCCCACCCGCTAAACCATACCAGGCAGACGTGGGTGTAACAATAATACGGGTACGTCTATTGGCAGGTACGCTCCAGAAATAAGCAGAGTCTGTGGTAACATTAATATTAAACGGACGAAAATCTTCTGCCACACGGTTAAAAATTTCTGTAATAGCCGGTGTGCTCAGTGTGGCTGCTTCGGCATAAATAGGTCCGCTCCAGTTCCAGGCAGAGCCGGTTACGGTTTGCCCGTCAAAGTCTAAAAATATAGTAGCCGGTGCACTGGTGTGGCTGGATAGTTTGGGCACCTGGGCCGTTGCAGTAAAAAATACGGCAACGGCAAAGAGGGTTAAAAAAATACGGTTTAGGGTTTTCATAAACATACCAGGATTTTTAAAAAGCGTTCTTCAATATCTTAATCTACCATTGTGTGTAATTGTTGTTGTTTTATAAAAGCATAGCCGCCGTTTAGTGGTTGCAGCAATAATATATCGCCACTGGCCGGGTTTAGTAAGCGGCCGGTATAAACAATACTACCATCTGCCAGCGTTAGCTGACTGATGTTGAATAAGGCGTTACTTAAATTGGTGCAACGTATATTAATGCTCAGTTGCTGGCCGGTTACCATTACTTTTTCAAGCACATACCCTTCTATTGCCAAACTGCTATGCAGGCGTGCAGATACTGCGGCATTTTTTTCTTTTAAAAACAATTGTTGCAATAAACTGGTGGAAACAGCAAACTGGTTGGGTACTGCAGCAAACAAAGCTGGCTTAGGCACCGGGTGCTGATTGATGGGCGGCAGGTTTTGCGCCGTTGCCACTGAGGCAATAAATAAGAAGGCCAATAAAAGACCGGATTGGTGTTTCATCGGATACTACGTTTTAACAGGTTTGGATAATAGGTGGGTACGGTAAATAAATGATCCCTTACGCTGCTAAAACGAACGATTAAAACAAAAATTGTTTAGGTGTTATCTAGTACTGACCGGTGCTGAGCAATACCAGTGTGCAGGCCTCCATGGTTTGTATGCCTTTTGCTTTTGCCAATTGCAGCAGCTCTTCATTTTCTGCGCCGGGGTTAAAAATAATACGATGCGGGTGCAGGCCCAGTATGTATTGGTAATACTCTTTCTGGTGAGCCGGGCTTACATATAAAGTAACGGTATCTATTTCTTTAAACGCTTCTTGCGTGGTGGCTACCGGCACACCTAAAACAGTTTGTGCATTGCGCCCAATGGCTACTACCGGGTGCCCGTGTTGCTGCAGCCGGTGCATTGCCATATAACTGTAGCGCTCCGGATTATTGGATGCGCCAATAACCAATGTTTTCTTTTTTGCACTATTCATAACCATTCAATAATAATATTTATAACAAAGTTAGGCGCATTTTGTTACCGGCAGCCGTGCCCTGGTTAAGCATTGTTCCGCCTTAAAGGGCGGACACTTGTGCAGAAGAATAGGTATAAGCTGTAAGACTTTAAACCCTACGCCCAAAGCCTTTTACTTAAGCTGAAGTGTGCGACGCAAGGATGACGCTATGAAAAACAAATGCCGGCCTCAAAACAAATGATATTGTTTGCGGGGGCTTGCCTGTATAATTTGTGTAAGGGCATTATTCAGTGTGTTATATTGAAAACGGAAACCTTCTTTTTGCAAACGGGCTGGCAACACCCAACGGCTTTTTAAAATTAATTCTGTTTCTGTACCTATGACGGCAGCACCAGCTTCTAACATGCTGGTAAAAGCTGGCAAGCCAATGGTATGTTTTGTAATGGTGCGCAGAGTTTGCATAAACTGGCTATTGGTAACAGCGTTGGGTGCGGCCAGGTTATAAATGCCTTCGGCCTCTTTGTTTTGATAGAGCCACTCAATACAATTACAAAAATCTTGTATGTGCAGCCAGCTTATTTTTTGGTGCCCGTTGCCCTGCCTGCCCCCCAAGCCCCATTTAACGAGGTTGCAATAAGGCACCATTACACCACCTTGCCCCAAAGTAATAGCAGTGCGCAAGGCTACTTTACGTGTAAACGGGGTGCGTTCGGCAGCAAATGCATCTTCCCATGCTTTACAAACGGCTACTGAAAAATCTTCATCAAGGGTTTTATAGGCTAAATGGTTTTTACCAAAGCGCATCCGGGCAATTGTTTTTTTGCAGGCAAAACGCAAGCGATCTAAAAAAGAAAAGGGCATATTATCTTTTTTTAAATGGCTGATGCGGCCAGTGTAATCATCATTAGGCGCCTCTAAACTATGCTGGTAAATTGTAGCAGAGGCGGCGTTTACCCATAATTTGGGTGGTTGTGTGCATTGACGGATGGCATTACCAATAGCTGCGGTGGCATACACCCGGCTTTGTGTAACCAGTTGTTTGTTCTTTTGTGTATAGCGGCAATTAACAGATTTGCCAGCCAGATTAATAACGATGTCTGCATTTTCTAAAGCTTCAGTCCAGTGCTTTTCCAGATGTTGGCCATCCCAGCGGCGGTAGGTAACATCGTATCCACCGGCAGGTAATAATAATTGATGATGGTATGCATTATTATGCCCGTTTACACCCTGGCGGGTAAAAACCACCAGTTGGTTTTGCTTACCAAAATGAGCTACCAATGCCTGGCCAATAAAACCAGTGCCGCCGGCAATTACAATTTTTTTATTTTTCATTTTCTAATATTTTATATTTTCAATAATTTATGAAACATAGAAATTAAAAAAGAACCGGTTGCCCGGTTACAGTTTTTTTACTGAATTTGTTTTGCTTCCCGGTAACTAATAACCAGGTAAAAGATGGCTAGCAGCGGTGTCCAAAAAAGCATTGCAAATAAATATCCAATAATGGCATTTTCGATAATAAGACCTATAACAATACCGACCAGCATTGTTAGGGCCAATAGCCACAAATAATATTTACGGGCATTTATTTTTACCGCTTTGGGTAAAAACAAATGCGCCAGCACACTTAGCATTTGCCAGACGCCTACTAACACGTACGCAATAGTAAAATCCGTAGAAAGGAAACCGGCATTTTTAACAAGTGCCAGTGCACCACCAGTTACAATCAGCAGCAATTGCCCCACCCAGTCTATTGTTTTAAATAGTTTCATGCTGTTATTTAAAAAATTTCATCAGGCTGCCAACAAACCAGCTTTCATCTGCCTTTATCAGCACATCCAGCATTTTATCGGCTTGCTGACCAAAACGCTTAATGCCGCCAATGGTATCCGTAAACTGTTTTACGTTTTTATCTTTTTTATCGCCTTCCACATCCTGCAACTGGTCTAACAGTTTCAGCATGGGGTCTAATTCTCTTTTCTTTCGTTCGCGTACAATTTGTGTGGCTACTTTCCAGATGTCTTTTTCTGCGGTAAAATATTCTTTACGCTCACCCGGTATAATTACACGGTCAACCAGACGCCAGTCAATCAGCTCTCTTATATTCATATTTACATTACCGCGGCTGATGCTGAGTTCTTCCATAATATCATCCTGGCTCAGCGGCTCTGCACTTATCATTAACAGCGCATGCACCTGCGCCATGGTGCGGTTAATGCCCCAATGGGTACCAAAAGCACCCCAGCTGGCAATAAATTGTTGTTTGGCTTCGGTTAGTTTCATACCCTTTGTTTATTCAAATTTATGCTCTATTTCTGAATTTTCAAAACTTATTGAAAAATACTACAACCCGCTTGCCCTATTTTTATGAAAACAAATTGTATGAAGCGTTTGTCTGTCATTGCGCTGGGCATTCTGTTATTAAACGCCTGCCAGCCCCCGATACCTGCTACCCCATTGCCTGCTACCGCTGGCGATGATTGGGCACTGACCGGTTTTGTAAAAGCAGATAGCATTAACCCTATTTTAAAACCCGGTTCAGATTTACAGTTTACCTGTCCGCTCTCTGGCCTTACTGTTAAATGGGAAGAGCGAAATGTATTAAACCCTGCCGCCATTGTTAAAGGCGATAGTGTTTACTTGTTTTACCGGGCACAAGATTTAAACGGCACCTCCCGCATTGGGCTGGCTGTTAGTGCAGATGGGTTGCACTTTACAAAAATGCCCGCGCCAGTTTTATACCCGGATGCAGACAGTCAGCAGGTGTATGAATGGAATGCAATGCGCCCCAAGAACAGTGCGGCAAACAGCACACAAAAATATTTTGATGGTGTGGAAGACCCAAGAATTGTAAGCACAGAAAATGGTGAATACATTATAACGTATACGGCCTATGATGGCAAAACCGCAAGGCTTTGTATGGCTACTTCAAAAGACTTATTGCACTGGCAAAAAAAAGGCCTTGTGTTAAAAGAAGCGGTCTATAAAAATTACTGGTCAAAATCAGGTGCTATTGTTGTTAAACAGTCGGGCAGCCAAATGATAGCGGCAAAAATTAACAACCGGTATTGGATGTATTTTGGAGACACGGATATTTTTCTGGCTTCATCAACAGATCTTACTAACTGGCAGGTAGCTACTTTTAGTGAAAGCAAAAAAATGGTGCCTGCATTACAACCACGCCCCGGCTATTTTGATAGCCGCCTGGTAGAACCCGGCCCCTATGCATTGCTAACAGAAAAAGGCATCTTACTTATTTATAATGCCAGCAATGCGGCTGATTATAACGATATCCTGCTGCCAAAATTTTCCTACGCAGCCGCACAGGCTTTGTTTGACACCAGCAAGCCCTACCAACTCATAAAAAGACAATCCAGCTATTTTATACACCCCGATAAGGAGTATGAAAAAGTGGGCGAAGTAAATGAGGTTTGTTTTGTAGAGGGCCTTGTTTACTTTAAAAATAAATGGTTCTTATACTATGGCACTGCCGATTCTAAAATTGCTGTGGCTGTAAAAGAGAATTAATCTATTTTTCTGCCAGTTGCAAAACTTTTTCCAGCAATTCATCTTTACCGGCTTTTAAACCCGCCACGGTTGGTTTTACCATAACATCCACCCGTATACCGGTTCTTTGCGTGGGTTTGCCATCCGGGTATAAAATTCCAAGACCACTAAACCATGCTTCATAACCACCGGGTATGGCTACAGAAGTTACATTTCCATCTGCACCCGCAGTCTGGCTGCCCACTACTGTTACATCTGCAGCCCCCTGAAACATCATGATAGTATACTCTGCCTGGCTTTGTGTTTGCTCGTTACAAAGTATATATACTTTTCCTTTATAGGCTTTAGAACGGTTAGCAGGGTTAACCGTAAAGTAAGAAGCCATCGAAGATTTGTCTTCTCCGCCTGCAATATGGTCGTAAGTA
The DNA here is from genome assembly GCA_033761915.1 of Flavihumibacter sp. Classification (GTDB taxonomy): domain Bacteria; phylum Bacteroidota; class Bacteroidia; order Chitinophagales; family Chitinophagaceae; genus JACMLD01. The sequence continues at coordinate 3,957 of JANRMC010000158.1, read as the reverse complement.
ACATAGGGCCTATCAAATAACACCGCCTTTTTGTCTTTGGTGGTTAACCGCGGAGCTATTGACCATGCCGTGCCCTGCGGATAATTGCGTATGTCAAATACAATGGCTTTTGCATGTTCAAACGCCTTCATAACACTATCAACTTTAGCAGGTGTTAGAGCACCCATATTAACATAGGCCACCCCTTCTTTCAGCCATTGTGCTGTTTTATAGTTGTCATTAAAATCCACCAGTATATTATCAGAAAAAAGACGGCCGTTTCGTTTCAGGCTGGTGGTTATTTTTTTTCCATTCCTAAGTAACTCAACAGATACAGATGTATTTAAAGGTCCGTTTAATAAATAATTGCTCACATCGCGTTTAAAGGTGCTTTCGTTGCTGGTGGCAAAATAGGCACGCCATTCATCAGCAGCTTCTTTAATACGCTTTCCATTTATGGCTACTACTTCATCCCAAAGTGCCAGTGGTTCTGTAGCTATTAAACTGTCTTTAATAATGTCTGTTACCCAAAGCTTATCTTCAATAAAATTAAGTTTTACCGGTGGCCAATACCCCAACACGGCTCTTGCCGGTGTAAGATTTTTTATATGATTAATAAAGCCATGGCTATCGTTTATAGCAGCCACAAAACTTCTTACTGCAAACATATATTGCAAGCTATCTGCAGCGTTTATAAATTTTGGCAGGTGGCTGTAATAAGATTCCTGCCAGGGTATATCCATTAAATGCTTGTAAGGAAAAAAATATTCTATTGCATTCCACCAGTTATATGCTGCCAGCATACGTAAACCCAGTGAAGGGTATAAACTTTCGCTGTAACGGCCGGGTTTGGGGTATGCAAAACTCCAGCTAAGGTTACTGGTGGTATTTTTTGTTTGAGCAGGTTCGTTTAGTTGTTGTAAAAGGTTTTTAAAAAAAACGCCCTCTCTACTGGTGTCTGTTGCTGCCGGTATAAAAGCATCCGGCTCGGGCAGTCGTTCTCCATTGGAAAGATAATAATCACTTACCCGCAACCGCACAAACAACCCGTCGGCAGTGGGTATGTTCATTACCTTACCCAAACCTATTGGCTGCTCAGTGCCTTCCACCACCACTTTGGCCACACCCGCAGCTTTTAATTGCAATACCTGTGTAATCACTTCGTCGTTACAAAAAGGGCTTACTACAAACAACACCGGTTTATTATAGGCGGCACCTTTGCTTTGTTTCTCTGGCCTTACTACATTGGTCTTCCACCCGCAGGAGTATACATTGGGGTTGGTATTGGTTTGAGACATAAAGCCACTGTAAAAACCTGTACGTTCCATTAATGCAGGTATTTTTTTATTGCCTGCCAATTCATCTGTCAATCCCAATAATACAATTTGTGAAAATTCCCAACCGGTACTTTCATCATAATTGCTGTAATCGGGGTTTCTTAAATCAAAAATAAGCCCGTTATAATCATTAAAATGCGTTATTAAATCCATTGCTTTTTCTGCCATCGCTTCAGATGTAAAGTAGCTGGGCATTGCTACATATAAAACATTACCCGGCAATACTCTTGATTGTATAACTGTACCATTTTTTTGTGCTATGGTTACAGAACCTTTTTTAACACCACCCAGTAAACTGGTTGAGGGATCGTTTAAGCGGCCAAGCATAGTTGCCAAACATTCTTTATATACTTCGGCCGTAGGGTTATTGGCCAGCTTTGCTGCCACATCTACCACAAGGCTGTCTGTTACTACGGCCCCTGAACCTATGGAAGGATGAAAATAATGTACCATTCCCCAGATGCGGCCCAAATCTCCAATACGACCAATTTCTTCACTGGTAAATTTTTTTTGGGCCTGCAGGTTAGTAAAAGCCAGCAAACACAACCCAATACTTAAAATAAGTTTCATACGTGGTTTTTTTTGAAGTTGATAACAGTATTCTAAATTATAACATCAGCAAACAGGTGCAAAAAAAAATTAAAAAAAGTTGCCCAACCTATCAATAGCTGAAGTGCTTGCGACGCAACAATGCTTAATAGCGTTATTGCTGCTGGTATCAAAAAAATAAAATACCGGCATTGGTACCCTGTGGCAACATCGTTGCGTCGCAAGCACTTCAACGGTAAAACTAATGGCAGCCCTTTTAAAACAGTCGCTTCGTTTATCCGTTTTTTGATTGTATTTTTAATGCACTAAACAAATGTCCTATGCAACAACGATTGCTTACCCTTCTTGCATTTATCATACCCGGTTTGTTACCCGCACAGGCTATTAATACCCGCGCCGACATTGTGGATGTGCAGCATTACCGTTTTCAACTGCTGCTGAATGATGCCAACGATACTATTAAAGGCAATGCCACCATCAGTATTCTGTTTCTAAAAAATACCAATGTTGTAGAACTGGACCTGTATAAAAAAAATGAAAGTGGTAAAGGCATGCTGGTAACCGCTGTTACAGAAAATAACAACACCGTAAAATTTTCTCAACAGGAAGAAATATTGCGCATTGCCACTTTTGCCAAAGCCGGGGAAACCATACAATATACCATCCATTACCATGGTGTGCCTGCCAATGGATTAATAATAGATAAAAACAAATACGGGCAACGCACTTTTTTTGCAGACAACTGGCCCAACCGGGCCCATCACTGGTTGCCCTGTATCGATCACCCGGCAGATAAAGCGGCTGTTGAATTTATGGTTACCGCACCACAGCATTACCAGGTAGTGGCCAATGGCGTGCAGGTAGAAGAAACGAATAGTGATGATGGATTTAACACAACTTACTGGAAAGAGACTGTTGCATTACCCACTAAAGTAATGGCCATTGGCGTAGCCAATTTTGCCGTGCAATATGCCGGTGCGGTAGACTGCATACCTGTTTACAGTTGGGTATACCCCAAAGACAAAGAGAAAGGCTTTTACGATTATGCACCCGCCAAAGAAATACTGAGCTGGTTTATAAAAACCATTGGCCCTTATGCGTATTTAAAACTAGCCAACGTACAAAGCAAAACCCGTTTTGGTGGCATGGAAAATGCCAGTGTTATTTTTTATGCAGAAGATAAAATAAGCGGCACCCGCGATGAAGAAGCTTTGCTGGCACATGAAATTGCGCATCAGTGGTTTGGCAACAGTGCTACTGAAATTAACTGGCAGCATATATGGCTGAGCGAGGGCTCTGCCACTTACCTGACACATTTGTATTTAGAAGCAACGAAAGGCACAGAAACATTGCAGCAGGGTTTGCAAAAAGACCGCAGCACTGTTGTTGCCTTTTCTAAAACTAATAATAAACCGGTGATAGATCTTAGCGTACAAAATAATTTTACACAATTGCTAAACGCCAACAGTTATCAAAAAGGCAGCTGGGTATTACACATGTTGCGCCGCAAACTGGGCGATGATAATTTTAGTAAAGGACTAAAAAATTATTATCAGCAATACGCCGGAAAAAATGCCAGTACAGAAGATTTCAGAAAAGTGATGGAAACCACCAGCGGGCAAGACCTGCAAAGTTTTTTTACCCAATGGTTATATACCCCGGGGCAGCCACAATTAAGATGGAGCTGGCAGTACCATGCAGATAAAAAAACAGTAAGCATAACCGTAGATCAGCAACAGGCCCATTTATTTCAGTTTCCCTTGCAGGTGTTGGTGCAAAGCGGTAATGATGTTACCACAAAATCAAGCAACATTACTGCTGCCCAAACCATTATTACCATACCGGCAGAAAGCAAACCCAACCAGGTTGTGCTGGACCCTAATACCAACCTGCTGTTTGAAGAAATAAAACAGTAAGTATTCCATAAAAATTTAAAAATTCCATTTCAGCAATTCTTAGTTTCTGAAACAGCGTAGCCAAAAAAAAATTACATTCACCAAATGTTAGTGAAACTATTTGGCAGTGCTGTTTATGGAGTGGAAGCCATTACGATTACTATTGAAGTAAACGTGCTGGCAGGCAGCAACTACTA
>JANRMC010000157.1:0-12725 GCA_033761915.1 Flavihumibacter sp. | reverse complement strand
CTGCAAATGCTTCAATTAAACGAGAGCGGAAGTTAAGGTTACGGAATTTTCTTCCGGTTTCTAAACCACCTTTATCATCAATAACCGCATCATCTCCTTCCAACTTACCAACATTGGCTGCTATGCGCAATCCAATCCAGTCTTTGGGATAAATGCTTAAATGACCACCAAACATTACTTTGGTCATTTCAAAGTTGTTATCTTTTAAGAAAGTGGTGCCGCGGCCGTAGTTACCACCAAGGTCTCCTAAAAAGTTAGAAGGAGCTAAGGTAAAGCCAGCTTCTTTGAAGCCTTCCTGCGCGGATGTTTGAGTGGGAATAATCAATGAGAGTAGCGCACACACAATAATTCCCCATACAGAGTGTAAAAAACGTTTCATGAATACCAGATTTTAGTTTTCGAATAGATTTTGGATTCGGGTACTAAAACTTACAGTTCCCCTTACAACATTTAAAAACGCCGGATTTTCTATTATGGTGTGTGCAAGCAAAAAAAAATTATAAGGGAAACACTTAGGCTAGTAGAAACACTGTAGCAATTTTACGATAAAACCATTTCAATATGTGGTATTCCGTCTTCCAGATACATTTCGCTGCTTTGTACAAAGCCCAGAGAGCTATAAAATTTTTCTAAATATAATTGTGCGCCTATTTTAATGGCACCATTGCCAAATAAATTATAACACCTTTTAATAGATTGTTCCATCAACTCTCTGCCCAATCCGCCGCCCCTTGCAGCCGGAGAGGTTACCACCCGCCCAATACTCATTTCTGTATACGATACCCCCGGTGGCACCAGCCGGGTATAAGCCGCCAGCAAACCATCTTTCCAACCCATTAAATGGCAGCAATACGCATCTTTATTATCTGCATCCTGAAAAACACAGTTTTGTTCCACCACAAATACTTCATTACGCAGTTGTAAAATAGCATACAATTCGTGCGGTGATAATTCATTAAATTTTTTACAGGTCCAGTTTATCATATAAAAACAGTTCAACAGATTATTAAATGCTGAAGAGTGCGACGCAACGTTGTTTAATTGAAACACTGCTGCTGGTACCATAATTTTTGTTCTGGCCACTACCCATCACCCAGCATTGTTGTGTCACTCACTTATACGGTAGTGCTTGTGGCAGCAGTATATTATTAATAGCCATACTTCTCCTTCCACAAAGTTTTTAAGTATTTACGCAACTCATCCTCCCGAGCATTTTTACCCGGGTTATAAAAAACGGTTCCGCTTAGTTTATCGGGCAAAAATTCCTGCGGCACAAAATTATTATCATAGGCATGCGCATATTTATAATCCTTACCATAATTCAACTCCTTCATTAAACGGGTGGGCGCATTGCGTATGTGTAAGGGCACGGGCAAATCTCCCTGGTTTTTTACGGCGGCTAATGCTGCATCTATTGCCTCGTAAGCAGCATTGCTTTTGGCAGAAGCTGCCAGGTATGTGGCACATTGCGATAAAATAATTCGTGCTTCGGGGTAGCCAATTTTATTTACTGCTTCAAAACAGGCATTGGCCATAACAAGGGCGGTGGGGTTGGCATTGCCAATATCTTCGCTGGCCAGTATTACCATGCGGCGGGCAATAAACTTTACATCTTCTCCACCGGCAATCATTCTTGCCAGCCAGTAAACAGCGGCATTGGGATCGCTGCCACGCACAGACTTTATAAATGCGGAGATAATATCGTAATGCTGCTCGCCCTGCTTATCATACAATGCAATTCTTTTTTGGGCAATGGCCATTACCAAATCATTGGTTATAACAGCCCCGGCATCTACTGTATTTACTACCAGTTCTAAAAGGTTTAATAATTTGCGGGCATCTCCACCCGATATATTAATAAGCGCTGTAGTTTCCTGCAACACACATTGCTTCTGGCTTAGCTCCGCATCTTTAACCAGCGCTGTTTGCAGCAGCGTAATTAAATCGGCTTCAGTTAAGGACTTCAATACATATACCTGGCAACGGCTTAGCAAGGCAGCATTTACTTCAAAAGATGGATTTTCTGTAGTAGCACCAATTAATGTAACCACACCTTTTTCAACGGCGCCCAGCAACGCGTCTTGCTGGCCTTTATTAAAGCGGTGTATCTCATCAATAAATAAAATACAACGCTCTTGTGTTTTAGCGGCTTCTATTACTTCTCTTACATCTTTAACGCCACTGCTAATGGCGCTTAATGTATAAAAAGGCACTTGCAGAGTGGCAGCAATAATATTAGCAATAGTGGTTTTACCAACACCGGGCGGGCCCCACAATATCATAGAAGGTATATTGCCGGCCAGTATGGCTTTGCGCAATATGCTACCGGCACCGGTAAGGTGCTGCTGGCCAATTAAATCATCTATAGTGTGGGGGCGTAACCGCTCTGCTAAAGGAATTGCCATAAAAAAAGCACCATGGGTGCTTTGTAAAATTAGTATTTCAAACTGGCATTAATTGAGGTATTGCGTTAAAAAGCTTTCTATTTTAGAAAAAGAATCTATCAGGTCTGCCCCATCCCATCCATGCCCGCCATTAGGATAAACCACCAATTGGTGCGGCACTGCAAAGGCCTGCAGCTTTACCTGCAACAATTGCGATTGTGACAATGGCACCAGCGGGTCTTTTGCACCATGCAGTAATAACGTAGCACAACTTTGTGCATTTACAAATGTAATCGGGCTGGACTGCTCATACACAATACTGTTTATTTGCGGTGTAGTGCCTGTAAGGTTTTGCAGCAACAAAGGCACCAACGGGTTAACAGGATTGTAATAGGCATCCACTAAATCTGTGGGACCAAAAAAAGAAACAACCGCTTTTAGTTTTACTGGGCTGGCATATTTATATGCCTGTAATAATGCAAGATGCCCACCCGCACTGGCGCCCAGTATTGCCCACTTATCAGAAATAAAATATTCGTTGCGCTTAGTATTAATAAACTCAAGTGCCGCTTTCACATCATTTTCCTGCGTCGGAAAACGATTGGTGCTGCCATTGTTTAAGCGGTAATTAATATTAATAATAGCGTGGTTGGGAAACTTTTGCTGTAGCAGTAAAACGTATGGATTAAAATCTGCCTTATCCCCTTCCGTCCATCCGCCACCATGCACCAGTATAATTAATTTGGTACTGGTAGTGGTTCGGTTTGCCGGCAGGTAAACATCCATGTTTTGTTTAGCATCGCTGCCATACGCCACATTTAAAATGGTTTGTGCCTTAGTAGCATCGTTACCGGTGCCGGCATCATCTTTACTGCAGCCAAATAATAAAATACTGCAGTATAAAAACAGACTAATGCGTTTCATAATGTTAAATGGTTTGCAACAGTTAAGCTAGCAGTAATTAGCCCAATTAAATACAACAATCTGTTAAACATAAATGCTGCAATTAATCCACTCGGGGTCAAAGGCAGCATTGTATTTTTTGTAAAAGTTAATTGCCGGTTCATTCCACTCCAGCACCTGCCATACAATACGCGGATATTTTTTTTCTCTTGCCTCTTCAATTAACCGATCCAGCAACAGCTTACCCAGTTTTTTACCCCGCATGGTTTCGGTAACAATAATATCTTCCAGATACATTGCCTGCCCCTTCCAGGTAGAGTAACGTATATAATACAATGCAAAACCCTGTATCACTTCTTTTCCATCCACCATAGTGCAGGCACAAAAAGCCCACCAAACTGGTTTCGTACCAAAACCACTTTCTTCAAAATGAGCAAGGCTCACCGTAACCTCGTTGGGTGCTTTTTCATAATCGGCCAGTTCCTGTATCAACTGCAGCAACCGCGGGCAATCTTCTTTAACAGCCCTTCTTATTATTATTTCCATACCAATTTTATTATGCAGCTAAATTACAGAAAGCAGTGCTATTTTGTTGCCGCCAGTGGTAACAATATGCAGCCCCGGTTGCGTCGCACACTTCAGCGGCAGTGCCTGTTTCACCCGTTAAAATCTGTAAGCGCATTAAAGAATATCAAGTATTTTCGGGCATGCAATTGAAACCTGGTAAGGCAGTTATTAAAATAGTAAAATACACCGGTATTGGTTTAGGGGTCATCCTGCTTCTAATGTTCTTACTACCGGTTTTGTTTCCAACATTTGTATCAGACAAAATAAAAAGCTGGGCCAACAATTCTATTGAGTCTACACTTAATTTTTCTAAAGCAAGGCTTTCTTTCTTCAATCATTTTCCTTCCCTAACTCTTACACTGTATGATGTTTCTTTAACCGGCTCCGCCCCATTTAAAAAAGATACATTGGTAGCTGCCAAAGAAATAGCCTTTGGCGTAGACCTAGCCAGCCTTGTTGGCAAAGCCATCCAAATTGACGAGGTTTATATTACCAGCGGCAAACTAAATGTTTTGGTTAATAAGCAGGGGCAGCCCAATTACAATATTTATGTTAATAAAGATACCATCACCACCCGTAAAAGTACAGATAGCAGCACCGCTGCCTTAAAACTGGAACGGATACAAATAGAACAATGCGCCCTAACATACAACGACCAGTCCATACCCATGGTAATTACAGCACAGCAATTAGATTATGTGGGCAAGGGTGACCTCAGCAAAGCCATCTTCGACCTCGCCTCTGAAATAAAAATGCAAGCAGTAAACTTTAGTTATAACGGGCAGCAATATTTTGAAAACAAAAATCTGAATGCACAGCTCATAACCAAAATAAATACCCATTCCCTCAGTTTTATTTTTGAAAAAAATAATCTGCGCATAAATCAGTTGCCGGTAAGCTTTAATGGCTTTTTTGATTTTTTGAAGAATGGCTACAAAATGGATTTTAGTTTAAAAACCGGGCGCACTGCTTTTAAAAATTTATTTACAGCTTTACCTCCTGCGGCAGTTACATGGGTAAACAAAACAACCATTCAAGGCGATATTGAAATGGATGCCTCACTCAAAGGCGCATACATCGCATCAGAAAACACAGCCCCCGACCTGCATTTTAATATGCTTATTAAAGACGGCAGCATTGCAGCAAAAAAAATACAAGAGCCGGTAGAAGATATTTTTATAAACTTTCATTTTTCGCTGCCGGGTTTAAATACCAGCAAAGTAAATGTGGCTGTAGATTCATTACATGCCCGGTTGGGTAAAGATGTGGTACGGTTAAAATTAAAAACAGAAGGCCTTACCCATCCTCTTGTGCAGGGTACACTTGGCATACAGGCAGATATAGAAAAATGGAACCGAACCCTTGCCATAGATGAAACCCTGGATCTGAAGGGACAAATGGCAATTAACGCCCGTTTTAACGGAGTACTGAATATGGCTGCACAAAAATTTCCGGTAACCAATGCAAGCATTGCATTAAAAGATGGATATATAAAAACTGCCCATTACCCCAACCCCATCACCAACCTGCAGGTAAACGCACAACTAAATAACCCTGCCGGCAATACTGAAAGTATGCATCTGGCAGTGGCACCACTGAATCTGCAGTTTGAAGCTTCCCCTTTTACCATAACAGCCGATTTAAAAAATTTCGATAATCTTGTTTACAATGTAAAAGCAGATGGTGTTTTAAATATCGGTCGCATCTACCAGGTATTTGCTGTAAAGGGGTATGATGTAAAAGGAAGCATTCGTGCTGCGTTACAATTACAAGGCTCTCAGCAGGCAGCAACGGCCGGCAATTACCAGCAATTGCAAAATAACGGGCAATTGGCATTAAACCATATTACGTTTCATGCAGCAGATTTCCCCTACCCCTTTTTAGTACAAGAAGGCTTGCTGCATATTAAAAACGACCAGTTACTGGCTACTAATTTAAGCCTGCAATACGGTAGTACCCAGGCAACCATCAACGGGTATTTTAAAAACATCATCAACTATATTTTAAAAAACGAAGCCCTGGAAGGAAACATACAGGTTAACGCCGGACCTGTAAATGCAGACGAATGGATGGCTCTGGCCAGCGATGAAAAGAAAATAGCCAATGCCACAGATACGGCCAGTGCCACAGCCAATGGCGTATTGCTGTTACCAACCAATCTTAACCTGCAATTGCAAGCCAATGCCAGCAGCATCAACAGTAACGGGCTTACTATTAGTCAATGCAAAACCAATACTTCATTAAAGAATGGAACACTTACGGTGCACAATGCTTCCTTTCGTATAGCAGATGCACTGGTAATGATGAAAGCCACGTATACCGGTATTAACCCACGCCGGGCTTATTTTAATTACCAGTTAGAGGCCGACAGTTTCGATATTCAAAAAGCCTATAAAGAAATTAAGCTCTTCCGCCAAATGGCAACCATGGCAGCAAATGTACAGGGCCGTGTTTCACTCAATTACCAATTAAGTGGTTTGCTAAACGACAGTATGTATCCTGTTTTACCAACTATAAAAGGAGGTGGCACTTTATCATTGCAAAAAATTAAACTGAAAGGATTTAAATTATTCAGCGCTATTAATAAACAAACCGGAAAAGATTTAGATGCCAATGCTGACCTTTCTAAAATTGATATTAAAACCACTATCGACAAAAATATTCTTACCATAGAAAAGCTGAAATTAAAAGTGGCTGGCTTTAAACCAAAGTTTAAAGGGCAAATAAGTTTGGATGGCCAGTTAAATTTACAATGTCGTTTAGGGTTACCTCCGTTTGGTATTATTGGTATACCATTGTCTGTAACGGGCAGTTCAGAAAATCCGGTTGTTAAAATGCGACGCGGCAAAAAAGCAGATGAACTCAGCACCACCGATGCAGATGAAGAAGATATTAAAGAAGCACAGGAAGCCGAACTGCAATTAAAGAAACAAGGCGGGCAATAAAAAAGCAGGTAAACTTTTTATGCTTACCTGCCGTACAAATGTTGCAGGGTACCATTGCTGTCTGGCACAAATCCACTCCGGGTTTATAACAAGCAAGTATGCTGGCCAACGCACAAATGCCGGTTACATCTACTATTTATAATTTTTTATAGCCAATGCTGCATAAATTTTGGCGGGATCGTAAATAACACCTTCTTTAATTACCAAGGCTGTTTTGCGAATGTCGCTGATGTTAACAGTGGGGTTACCATCTACTAAAACCATATTGGCAATTTTTCCTTTGGCAATATTGCCCAGCTCTTTTTCTTTACCAGCAACTTTTGCAGGCACCAGCGTGGCTATTTGCAGCACCTCGTTAGCGGGTATGCCGGCACGCACATACAATTCCAACTCACGATGCAGCATAAAACCGGCAAACCCATCCGTGCCGGGTACAATGGTAATATCACGGTCGTGCAGCATTTTTAAAATCTTCAGCATGGCATCAAAAGATTTCAGGTAAGTATCATTCATACCATCGGGCACGGGTAGCCCACCACCGCCAGCACGCCAGTAACGCTGCACCTGTATGGGCATACGGTCTACCAATAACAAATTACTTTCTGCCACCCTTCCTTCGCGGTCTGTAAACAAGCCTTCAAACACACCCAGTGTGGGGTCAACCACAATATTTTTTTCTTTCAGTAATTGTAAAAAGTTTTGCATCTCATAACCTTCCAGATCTAAGAACGCTGCTTTTTGTGCAGGCAACCTGAACCTATTGGGAGAACGGGTATCCACCGTATCTCCAAAAAAGTTCAGCACCAGCATATTCATGTGCGTAATTTCATTGTAGCCGGCTTCTATGGCTTGTGTGGCCGTCATAAACGCTGGTATATGGCCACAAACTTTCATTTTATATTTACGGGCTTCGGCCACCAGTGGCTTCACCCATTCTGGTTTAATGCTGCTGTACAGTTTTATTTGCTGGTATCCCTTAGCGGCATATTCCTGTATTACTTTTCTCCCTTCGTCCACGCTATTAATTAATGCACCGGTAGGCGCTGCAAACGGACCAGCCCCATCAATAAAAGCACTGATGATTACTTCTTCCGGACCAATTATTTTTCCTTCTTTTATATCTTTCATGCGCTGCAACAGCTCCGGGCCATTGCCCATATCTCTGATGTTGGTTACACCCGCTGCCATATGAAAAAGCCCATCTGTTTCATCACTCATGTGCGTATGCATATCCCACAAACCGGGCATTAAAAATTTTCCTTTACCATCCACCACTTCCAAATCATCATTTACAAAAGGCGCACCGCTGGTAATTACATCCGTAATAATATTATTACGCACTATTACAGTGGCACTGGGTATTACTGTTGCTTTTTCTGCATCAAACAACTGCACATTTTTTATACATATGCCTTTTACCGGTTTCTGGCGCAGGCGCACCGCCAGTTCGTTATAAAACCGTGCCTGTTGTTTCTTTTGTATGTCTAACAACTGCGGCACCAATGCTTCGTTGCCTTTTAATACTATGCTCATCCAATCGTTTACGTTGCCAAAAAAAGCACGGCTGTTTTCATCTATCCAGGTATACCCCGGTGTAAAACCCAAACCTTCTGTTGTTACCAAGGCCAATGTTTTAGGCTTACCGTTTACGGTATATGTATTTTTAAAAACAATTTTTGCAGTGGCTTTACCGGCTGGCAATAAATTTAAACTGCCCCCATTATCCAGTATGGCTTTTACCAGGTTGCCGGCATTTGTTTTTAACGGAATATAAAATGCCGGGGCTTTTATTTTACGCTGCTCGTTTTCTGCACTGTTTTTCCATTGGGCAAGGCCATTGCTGTAAGAAAAAGTTTCTGCCACTGTATTCTTCATATAATCCACGCCTGCAGCACTCAGGTAGGTAATTAAATTTTTTTCATCGGTTTTGTAATCGGTAATCATGCTATCGCCGCGGCCACGGTCGTTATACTGAAACCACTCACGATGCGTACCATCGGGCAGTTGCCATGTTTTAGAAAACCCTTTTATATTACCCGCCATTATTACCGAGTAGGTAGTGGTATCTGTTTGCGCCATTGTTTGCTGCACGGTTATAGCAGCCAGCCAAAAAAGCAATTGCTTCATAAAATATGTTTATGCTATCTAAGTTACGGTATCCAATGGTACAAAAAATTTGGGGTACCAGCATTTGTTCTTTGGGCAACATCGTTGCGTCGCACCGTTCAACCGGGTAAAAGGTATGGGGCTTAGGGTTTAAGGGCATAAAACTTATACCTTTTTGCTCATACCTTTCTTCTGTACAAGTGTGCGACGCAACGATGTTGCCACGCTTACTGAAGCTGGTGACAAAAAAAATTGCCGGAAAGCCAGTAAGAAGATTTTATAAACCTATTTTTCTTACTGTATTACCGGCAAAAAAAATCTTATTGCGCCAATGAAATATTAACTCTTAAACCAGCCCTTGTGTTGGTAATGGGCGCCGAGGTGGATATTTTAGGAATGGTTCTGCGCTGATCAAAAAATAAAATTACTTTAACCCGGTTGTTTAACACATAGTCTATTGATGGGTTAATGGTAATTACTTTTTGTCCGGCAGTGGGCAGGGTGGTTTCCTGATCGAGGCGGCTGTTGCTGGTAATATCATCACGCAAACTAAAGTCGAATGTAAAGGTGATATCGTTATCCAGCGTTTTGGTATCTTTTTTACTGAAAGGCACTTTGAACGGTAATTTAAAACCACGTTTGCGCCAGCGGGCACCAATCGTAAACTCGGTACTGCGGGCTTCGCTCAACTGAAAATCTACCAGGCTTAAACTTAACTGGCGGCTCTTTTTATATTCAAACCGCATACCCAGTTGGTTGGTAAACTGCATATCCAGATCTATAAACGGTGCAAAAGCTTCTGATATAGAAATATTGGGCACCATAAAATAAGGATAGAAGTTGCCGGTGGCAGTATCTACAAAGCCAGGATAATTAATTTTTAACGGATCCTGAAACAGCAGGTGCGAGTTAAAACTGTTCATACTTACATCGCTGTTGTATGCATGAGTAATGGTAAACGAACTGAAGATGCGTTCCATACCCGGTATACGGGTTAATCCATTGTAGGTAACCCGCCAGTTTGGCAATGGTTTTATACCACTGAATGGATTGGAACTTATTTTAGAACTGTTTTGCTTTATTAAAGAAACCTTGTTAGGGTCTTTGCCGGTGTAGGCTGCAATGAAGGAAGGTATTAAAACATCCTGCGCATATTTTTCATAGCCTTTAAAATACCCGTCGCCGGTGGCAATTGGGTTACCATTAATATCCTGAGAATATGGATTGAGTTTTGCCAGACGCAGCGATAATGTTTTACGATATTCCTGAAAGGTTTTAAATGTTTCTGTAACCTGGTTGGGTTTTATTTTGGTAAACAGTGTTTGAAAAGAAATATAACTTACCCTGAAGCTGCCCGATGCATAGGGGCTTAACCGCACAAACTGAGAGCCGGGTATATTGAGTGTATCTTTAAACAACTCTGAATAGGTTTTGCCAAATGTTTTTTGCAGCGTAACATCAATAGTCAAATCTCTTACGGGTATCAGTTGCGCATTCAGGTTTAAGGTCTGGTTAAAATCTTGACGGTTTAACTGGTTGAGCAATGTATTACGGGTTAAGAAACCTTTACGTGCAAAATTATTAATGTAATTCGTATCCGGCTGCCGGCCTAATACAAAGTCGGCACCGGGCGCCATGTTTCTCCAGTTCATACCCAATGCACGGGTACTATCTAAATAACCGGCAATATTGGTATTACCGGTAGAGGCATAGGTAATGCTGGCACGCTTAACAGAAGTAACCAGACGGCCAAATACTTTTACAAATGTTCCCACTTCGGGTAACTGGTTGGGGTCTTTTACTTTCTTTTCTTTCTTCTTTTTCTTTTTACCTTTTACCGTACTGGTATCTGCCGGGTTTTTAGGTTGTATGGTTTGTGGTGCCGGACTGGCAGCAGGTGGTGCATCCCAATCAATAGCTCTTAACAAACGGCTTTTACGATAGAGCGCAGTAAAGTCTAACTCTGCAGTGGCATTTTTTTCTTGTGTATTACCAATAAAATTACCCAGGCTGCGTGCAAAAGAATCTAATGAAGAGGCCATCCAATTGTACTTGCCCACATAGCCAACACGCATGGTGGTCCAATCCAGCAGCGGTAATTTAGCTGTAGGCAATGTATAACTAAAAGTGGCGCTTTGCTGGTAAGAAGTATTTCTGCCGCCTCTCCAGAACAAACTCCACATATCTTTCTTACCGGTTCTGTCTAAGCGACCGGGTGCTTCATCAACCCGGGCCAGGTTGGTGGCAGTAAAATCAAAATTGAGTGAGCGGGTAATATCCCAGCGATAGACATAATACCGGTCGAACGTAAAATACTTGTTATAAGTTTCTGGCAATACACCTTTTGGCCCGCCAACGTTACGCGGACGGAATGCACCAAACTGTCTGCGTGCATCTGCACGGAAGGTAACCACAGAAGGCAGCAGGTTAATGTTGATGTCTTTAATAATATTCAACCAAGGCGATTTTGATTTAATGGCTCTTTTTAATGGCTCAATATATTTAGGTGCGGTAGCATAATTATACCCTACGCCGCCACGGTGCGTAACCAATTCATCACTTTCAATTAAAGGACTGGTACGTTCCATACGGGTGTATGAATAACTTACGTCTACATTTTCAATACTCCAGAGCTTTTGCTTTTTACCACTGGTATTATTTTTTTTAACATTGGTAAAGTTGACTGTTTTAATAGTGGTTTGGTCAATAGCATCTTTGCGGATAGAGTCTTTCTTGGCAGAATTTTTTAATTTTTCTTTTAATGTTACATCCAAAGCATAAGGATCATACTCAGGTGTAATGGTGGTTCTTGAATAGCTGGCATACATGGGTATGGATATGCCTGATTTCTGCGGAAAGAATTTACCCAGTTCTAAATTAGTAGCCGCATCAAATTGTAAAGTGTTATCTCTTGATCTTTCATTCACCCGCTGATCCAGACCGCCAAAGCCAATGCCGCGGAAACTGCCCGATAAAGAAAGCGTACCAAGGTCTGCTAATTTAAAGTCTACTCTTCCTAAAGCAGCATAGCCGCTCTTTTCATCAAGCCCACTCAGGCGCAGTTCATTAAACCAAATTTCAGTGCAGGCGCTTTCCATTTTTACATTCTGTACGCCTATAAAAATACCACGTGTTTCACCCAGGTTAGGATTACCTAAGATGGCATAACTGGTGCCGCTTGCATCCGTTTCTTTGTAGTACTTATTTACAAGGCCGTTGGCGTTGCGGCTTATTTTTAATTGAATGAGCCGTTGCAGGTCCAGATCTAATTCATTTTCCTTTGGCCATATTTCTTCATCTTTTGTACTGCCCCATGCCGTTTTCTTCAATGGAATTTTTATTTCGTAGTAATTGCTTACATAATCATTCCCCAACCGTATTACTGCCATCAGGGTACCCGGCTCCAATAAATCTGTGGTGCCTCTTCCTTCTGCATGTATAAACATGGATAGTTTTGAATACTGACGTAAGTCAAGATTAAAACTCTTAAATACACCACGGGCATCATCCTTTTGCAGGTTACAAATCTGTAAACTGATACTCTGCTCGTTTTGCAGAATATTAATATTGTTATTACTTAAAAACTGCTGCCGTTGAATATCGGGCGGCGTAACATATGGAATGGGAGAACGTTTACTGTTTTCTTCAATGTTTACACCCAATACATTAAACTCTGTAGCATTACCTGTTGGGTTAGCAATATAATTACCGGTTGTATCTATCTTAAAAGCAAAGCGTCGCCATTGGTTACGCACCAGTTCAAATTTGGCAAAACGGCAAATCACTTCTTCATCAAAGCCATTTAAAAACAAACGCATAA
>JANRMC010000156.1:0-70987 GCA_033761915.1 Flavihumibacter sp. | reverse complement strand
TTACTTTTGAACATTTTTTTGTGCGCAAAGTATTGCTGGTAAAATACTCTTATGCGTTTATAATAATGCCCGGTGGTGTTGGTACTATGGATGAATTTTTTGAAACACTTACCCTGGTGCAAACCAAAACCATTACACAGTTTCCGATTGTGTTGTTTAATAAAGCCTACTATAAACAACTGTGGGAGTATATGGAGTTTATGGCCGCACAGGGCACCATTAATAAAAACGATTTGCAACTGGTATTGCTTACAGATAGTATTGATGAAGCCATGGAACATATTAGTAAGTATATAAACACCCACTACCGCATAAAACCCCGTAAACGGTTATGGTGGTTGTTTGAAAAAAGATAAACTATCTTCAATAAAAATTTATAACAATGAGCGGTATTGAAATACTGGGCTATGTGGCCGGCACCATTTCTACCATTGTTTTTTTGCCACAGGTAATTAAAACATGGAAAACAAAATCTGCAAAAGACATTTCGTTGCTGATGTTTGTATTTGCCACCACCAGTGTGGTGCTGTGGTTAATTTATGGCCTGCTTATTATGAATGGGTCTATTATTTATACCAATAGCTGCATACTGGTACTATCGCTGGTAATGCTGTACTTTAAAGTAAAATATAAATAAGCGGCTGCGCAATGCTTAGCAATACTCTGGCTTTTTTTAGAAATAAACAGTTTATAAGCATTGGCTTTCTGTTTGCCGTTGGCAGTTTAATGCTGGGTATATGGGTGGCTGCATTGCCAGCCATTAAAGAACGCCTTGCTTTTACAGATGCCACATTAGGACTATCGCTGTTACTGGCGCCTGCAGGTTCTTTTACCGGTGTTTTTCTGGCGCCAAAAATTTTTAGCAAAATAAAAGTGGGGCAATGGTTACTAACCGGCCCCTTTATTCTTTGCATGGGCTATACCCTGCAGGTAGTAGCCAGCCAGCCATGGATGTTTTGGCTGGCCCTTTATGTAACCGGCCTCTCTGGTTTTTTAAATGGGGTTAGCACCAATGCCGTGGTTACCTTAATTGAGCAAAGAAGCGGCACCCGTATTATGAGCACCTGCCACGGCATGTATAGTCTGGGTGGTGGCATTAGCGCCGGCCTGGCTGTTGCATTTTACCTGTTGCTTGTGCCAGATTACCTTCAAATGCTGCTGGTGTTTTCTATCATTGCAATGGTTATAATAAGTATCAGAAAATTACTGCTGCAGTATAATGAGTATATACATGCCGGCACGGGTTTGGCAGCACCGCCGCTTTCCATTTTAGGCTTATCGCTAATATGCTTTGTAATTTTTATGGCAGAAGGTTGCGTGGCAGACTGGAGTGCTATTTACTTAAAAGAAAGCCTGCACAGTTCTGTTACATGGGCTGGGTTGGGCTTTGCAGGTTTTTCGGTAATGATGGCCATCAGTCGTTTTAACGGAGATGCTTTAGTACCAAAAATTGGCGCCAAAAAAGTGGTGGTTGCCGGCAGTTTACTAGCAGCACTTGGTTTTTTGTTAGTAGTGGCAGCACCTGCACCATGGCTGGCAATAACCGGCTTTACTATTGTGGGCATAGGCTGCTCTTGTATTGTACCCATATTAATTAATGCCGCAGCAATAGTACCAGGCGTAAGTCCGGTTATTGGTATTTCTGCAGTATTCAGTGGCGGGCTTATTGGTTTTTTAACCGGTCCCAGTGTTATTGGCATTCTTTCAGAAAAATTTAATTTATCAATTGGGTTAAGCTTTGTATTATTATTGTGCATACTGGCAGCCATTGCCGCCATGCAAAACCGGTATCTAATTAACAGCACCACCCACTTAAACCAGGCTAATTATAATGAACCCATATAATACCATCATCTTTGATTTAGGCGCCGTACTTATTGACTGGAACCCCTTGCATGTTTACGGCAACTATTTTGAAAGCGAAGAAAAAAAGGATTATTTTTTTCAAAACATATGCACGCCCGATTGGAATGAAGAACAAGATGCCGGACGTTCTATTGTAGCAGCTACGCAAGAACTGGTTGCAAAGTTTCCGGAATGGGAGCAGCCCATCAGAGATTTTTATGGTCGTTGGACAGAAATGCTGGGCGGCCCCATAACAGAAAGCGTTGCTATTTTTAAAGATCTTAAAGAAACGGGCCGCTATAAAATTTATGCACTTACCAACTGGCAGGCCAGTCTTTTTGAAATTGCCTTAGTACGTTATAATTTTTTACACTGGTTTGATGGCCGTGTGGTAAGCGGAGAAGAAAAAACCCGCAAGCCCTTTGCTGAATTTTACCAGCGCCTGCTAAACAGGTACCAGGTAAACCCGGCACAGGCTGTTTTTATTGATGATAACTTACGCAATATTAAAGGCGCAGAAACGCTGGGCATAAAAAGTATTCACTTTAAAAATCCGGAACAACTGAGAGCAGCGTTAAAAGAACTGGATTTATTATAGTAATTGTTTCAAGCATTAGTTTTTCATGGCGTCATCCTTGCGTCGCACATGTCAGCTGCAGTACTATAAAAACAATCAGTCTCATTGTGTGATACTGTCGCTGTAATTGCTGCTTTATTTTGCTACATCAAATACCGCATCATAATACGTAGTATCGCTATTGCTAAAAACAATTTTACGGTTATCTTTTTCTTTTAACTCAAAGTCCCCGTTAATAACAAATTTTACTTCAGTAAACTTATAGCCCGTTAAAAAGCTTACTGTAGCCACATAAAGTGTATCTTTTTTTATAGCACTCATTTGCAGATCTTGCTGCCAGCTTAACGGCTTCTCGGCACCTCTTACACCAACCGATTCTATATTTTTTTGGTTGGTGGTATTTAGTTTAAATACCACTGTTTTTTTATATGCCTTTTGCACACAGCCTGCTGCACACAAAACAACCATACTTATTAATACGCTATACTTTTTCATACACTTGTTTTTTTAATAATTAAATAATCAACACCAAACCGGCCCGAGCCCAATACAATGCCGGCAATACTTACCCATAAAAAGCCTGCTGCCGGCAGCATGTTCCAGGTGCCCTGGTTTAACTGCTGCATAAAAATGGCTACCAGCATGGTACAAGCCACTAAAAAAGAAAAGATTCTTGTTTGAAAACCGGCTATTAAAAACAAACCACCAACGGCTTCACTAAATGCACCCATCCAGGCAAAAAATGCCGGAAACAGAGCAAACACCCCTCCATAGGCTGCCACATCTGAAGGAAACCAAAAAGCCACTTCAAAAAAACCTAGGTTGTTCTCTGGTGGCGACCATGGTAACCCAAACTTAGCAGCTCCAAAATCTGCGGTTAATAAATAGCCGCATATTATACGGGGTATTGCCAAAATAAAATCCTGCCACCAGGTGGGCAGCAGTGTAGGTGCGGTAATGCGTTTTAAAATTTTCATTGTTTAGTTATTTACCGTGCAATATTCCGTTGCCCTAATGTTTTTACCGCCTCAAATTATAAGTTGATACGTCATTTACCGGTGTCAGATTAAATTTGAGTCCCTGATTTGCCTGATAATAAGAAAGCGGCGGATGCGGACTACGGATTTAGTCTACAAAATTGTAGAAGAAAGTCGATCCTGTTTTCGCAACCATAAGTAAAAGCCTTTAAATCAGATAACTGCTTCTTTAGCTATTATCGCAAGTAATAAGAGGAATTGCTTATCAATCTAGCAGTTAATTACTCAACTCTAAAAAATTACCGTAACATACAAATACCAGTTGCTTTGAAAATCTGTTTATAAATTGTTGTTTTATCACCGACAATCGTACCGACTATGGAAAAGCCTAAAAGCCCAACTATCTATTTAGTGGAAGACGACCACTACTTCTGTCAGTTAATGGAAGCAATGCTTAACAGCATTGGCTACAAAAAGCAATACTATTTTAACAAGACAGACGATTTTTTGCAAGCCCTGCCGGGCAACCCAGATATCATTTTTCTGGACTATTACATTGATGACCTGAATGGTTTGGAAGTTTTGAAAAAAATTAAACAATACAACCCGGAGGCAATTGTAATATTTATTTCTGGCCAGGAAGATCTGAATGTGGCTATTACCACACTGAAATATGGTGCTTTTGATTACTTAATGAAGTCTACCATTTCAGCAGAAAAGCTGCAGGCTGTGCTAGAAAAAGTTCAGGAATTTAAAACAACCAAAAAGAAAAAACCATCCACTAATTTTTCTTTAGTATCAAAACTATTTACACTCATTACTTTTAAATTTTTTGGACCTAACCTATAGCAAAAATTTACTTAATAATGCTATTGGCTCAGTATTGCACTGCCGTTAAAGTGCTTGCGACGCAACAATGCTGATAAGAATTACAACAGCTGGTATTGTATTAATGCAATCCCGGCTGTTGTATTTTAAATCCTGTTTTTGCTTTTTCTGCTTCCACCAGTTTCTTTACATCTTCCAGCAATTGTTTGGCATTGTAAACAATACCATCTTTAACAGTATACAACACACCACCCCTGCGCACCACTTTATTTTCATTGGTTAATGTAATAGCACCCGTACCATAAAGCACCTGTAAGTTTTCTAAGGGGTTAGCATCTACAATTACAAAATCGGCCAGCTTGCCCACTTCAACACTGCCAATTTCTTTATCCATGCCTAAAGCCTGCGCACCATACAATGTGGCACTGCGTATTACTTCTAAAGGATGAAAGCCGGCTTCTCTTAACAGCTCCAGCTCTCTTGGGTAAGAAAATCCGTAGAGTTCATAAATAAATCCTGCATCCGTACCTACTGTTACGCGGCCTCCACGGTTTTTGTATTCGTTTACAAAAGTCATCCACAGTTTATAGTTTTCTTTCCAGTTTACTTCCTGCTCGGTACCCCAGCTATGCCAATAACTGCCATGTGCCACACGGCTGGGCTCATAAAACTGCCAGAGTTTGGGTGTGGTATATTCTTCATGCCACTCTGCGCGGCGGGCCCGCATCAGGTCGCGGTTTGCTTCATAAATATTAAAAGTGGGGTCAATAGTAAAATCTAAAGCCAGCAGTTCATTCATTACTTTATTCCAATGGTCAGAAAAAGGCTTGGCAGCCTGCTTCCACAGCTTACCCGCTTCTTCAAAACGGTGTTGTTCATTAGCATAATTATAATTCAGCGGATAGTTTTGTATTGTTCTGTCTTCAAACAAGGCTTCTGGTAAACCGTACCAATGCTCCATAGAAGTAAGACCCGCCTTTGCACTGTTTACCACATTCCAACGGGCCACATCCATTTGTGCATGGTGGCAGGCACTGCGCAAACCCAGGCGTTTATTTTCTTCTAAAGCCGCTTTCATAATTTCAGGGGCTGCGCCAAAAAATTTAATACCATCTGCACCTTTCTTTGCATTTTCCTGCACCCATGTTATAGCCTGTGCAGCCGTACTGATAGAACCGCCACTACCTTGCCCAAATGCAGTATAAGCCTTTATACGTGGCGCCGTAATTAAGTTTTGTTCGCTTTTTCTTTTTTGGTCCAGCACCCAGTCTAAGCCATTGCCGCAAGATGGATCTCTTACAGTAGTTATGCCATGTGCCATCCATAGTTTAAACACATATTCTGCATCAGCACCCTGCGCCTCTCCACCAATATGCCCATGCATATCTACAAAGCCGGGCAGTAAGTACATGCCCTCTGCATTTATTTCTTTACCACCTGCAGCCAGTTTGGGCCGTGCATTGGCGTTAATAGGTGCACCGGGTGCGCCAACATTTTTTATTTCTTTAATACGGTTTTTTTCTACCACAATATCTACCGGACCAATGGCTGGTGCGCCAGTGCCGTTAATTAAAGTAACACCTCGTATAATAAGTTGCGGCCAGGGGCCATCACCCTCTTTACGGTCGGGTGCTTTTTTTACCTGTGCATACAAACAAAATGGTAACAATAACAAAAGCAGTAATGAGTAGCGCATAGCAGTAGTTTTAGCTTGTTTGAAGATAAAATATTTTAAACAACCTAAACTACCGTTTATAACCTCTTATAAAACAAAAGGCCGGCTCTTTTACAGAGCCGGCCCCAGCAAAACAATTAATTACTAAGAAAAAGATACGGTTACACCGCCATCTTTTTCATCTTTTAAAACCACCCCCAGTGCCAGCAGCTGGTTGCGTATTTTATCAGAAGTAGCATAGTCTTTTTTTAGTTTGGCGTCTTTTCTTATTTCAACCAGCAGTTGCAATACCCCACTTAACTTACCATCTTCACTTTGCACTTCATTCTTCAGGCCAAAAATATCTTCTAAATATGCTTTAAAATAGGTTTGTAATGCAGTAATGGTGGCGCCGTTTAATGCCTGCAGTTTTATATGCCCGTCTTTTATAGAATTAATAATGGGTACCAACTCAAACAACACTGCCAGCACACGGGCAGTATTAAAATCATCATTCATGCACTCATCCATTGCTGCTAATAAATTGCTTACTTTTTCATCCAGCGCTTTATCTGTTGCCGTGGCAGTGCCGGCTTCCAGTTTTTTTACAATATCATAGGCTTCCCATAAACGCTTCATGCCTTTTTCTGCAGCCTGTAAGGCTTCGTTACTAAAATCCAGCGTACTGCGGTAATGTGTTTGCAGCATAAAGAAACGCACCGTCATGGGCGAGTAGGCTCTTTCTAACAAAGGATGATTACCGGTAAACAGCTCTCCCGGCAAAAAACCATTGCCGGCACTCTTGCTCATACGGGTGCCGTTTACCGTAAGCATATTGGTATGCAGCCAATACCTTGCAGGGCTTACATGGTAGCATGCCTGGTTCTGTGCAATTTCGTTGGTATGATGTGTGGCGGCCAAATCCATACCACCACCGTGTATATCAAACTCGGTACCCAAATATTTTTTACTCATGGCAGAGCACTCAATATGCCAACCCGGAAAACCCATGCCCCAGGGGCTGGGCCATTGCATTAAATGTTCTGGTTTGGCTTTTATCCATAATGCAAAATCCAGGCGGCCCCGCTTTTCATCCTGCCCGCCCAGTTCTCGGGTACCTTCTAATAAATCTTCCAGCTTGCGGTTGGTTAATATGCCGTAGGGTTTTTCTTTATTGTATTTCTCCACATCAAAATAAACTGTGCCGTTTACTTCATAGGCATAGCCGTTGGATAGTATCTGTTGCGTCATTTCAATTTGCTCACTTATATGGCCGGTAGCTGTTGGCTCAATGGTTGGGGGCAGCGTGTTAAACAACTCCATCATTTTTCTAAAGCCCAGTGTATAGCGCTGCACTATTTCCATGGGCTCTAATTGTTCCAGCCTCGCTTTTTTAGAAAACTTATCATCGCCTTCATCGCGGTCTCCTTCCAGATGGCCGGCATCCGTAATGTTGCGCACATAACGCACCTTATAACCCAGGTGTAAAAAATACCGATACATTAAATCAAAAGAAATAAACGTACGACAATTGCCCAGGTGCACATCACTATACACAGTGGGGCCGCACACATACATACCCACGTAACCGGGCGTTAGCGGCTCAAATACTTCTTTCTTTCTTGTTAGCGAATTGTATATACTTAACTGCGACATAATTTTTTGGTTACCGGCATTTGTTTTTCATAGCGTCATCGTTGCGTCGCACACTTCAACTATTGTAAAGGTCCTATACCTTACAGCTTATACCATTTCTTCTGTACAAGTGTGCGACGCAACAGTTGCTGAAAAATATTCAACTGCCGGGTTCATAAATAAAATAACTACAATAAAGGTGGTGCAAAAATAGTATTTATCCCGCCTGCACGGGACAATAAAAATGAGTAAGATAATGGGCTGGCTGCATACCGCAAATATAAAAACCTTATTCGTTCGCAGGAAGTTTAAAATCGGCCACCAGCGGGTAATGATCGCTCCATTTAGTGCGGGTTCTGTCAAACTGTACCAACTGCAGTTTTTTACTGGCCATAATATAATCTATACGCAGCGTGGGCGACAGGGAGGTGAAGGTTCTGCCAATGCCAAAACCTCCTTTTAAAAATGCATCATTACGGTTGCCTTTTATTTTACGGTAGGTAAAAGAGTTGGGCACATCGTTAAAGTCTCCGCAAATAATTTCAGGGTAAGGGCTGCTGTCCAGTTCTCTTCTTACCATTTCTGCCTGCGGACTTCTGAAGGTGTAAGCCAGCCTGAATTTTTTTAAAATGTTTTTTGAATTGGCCAATGCACTGTCTTCTGCATTTACAATTTGCTTTAGTTTATTATAATCGTCTCCGGCAAACCGTAGCGATTGCAGGTGCGTGGTATATACCCGCAGGGTAGTGCCTTTTATAGTTACATCGGCATAAATTAAACTTTCGCCGGGGCGGTTATTGCTGCCGGCATAGCGCAACCTTAATGTATCTGTAATGGGGTAGCGGCTAAAAATGGCCACGCCGTGTTCATATAAATTATCGTACCGGCTATGGTCTCTGGCAAAATAATAGTAGGGCAGGCCCAGTTCTTTTTTTATATAGGGTATGTTTTCATCCAGCAGCTTGGGGTTGTTTGATTCTAAAAATTCTTGCAGGCACAACACATCGGGGTTCATTTTTTTGATGTAGGCATAAATTTTTGCACGGTGGCTGCCACCGGGGCGGTTTTTACTCATCTGATCCAGCCGGGCCACATTCCATTGCATAATGCGTACCGTGCTGCTGTCTTTTTGGTTGGCGTTAAAAGAAGAAAAAGGATGCCAGGCAAAAACCAGGTTTAATTGCGGCCAGCCTATAATACAGGCTGCTAAAGAAAGAAAGGCCCAGCGGGAACGGAAGAACCACCAGAAGAAAATAAAAAATAAAACAAACGCAGTAATTATTGGAAAGCCCACCCCCAATACTGCAATAAACCAAAATTTTTGCGGGTGCAGATAGGCCGCCAGACAGGCCAGCAAAAACGCCACCACCACCACACAATTGCTGATAATAAAAAACTTTTTAGTAACCTTTCTTACAATTTTGGCCATGCCTAAAATTACAAATCTCCTTCTTCTGCAGCGCGGCGAAGGATATCTTTTTCTTCATCTGTTAAAAGATGGTAGCCCTGCTGGTTTATTTTATCCAGTATTTCATCAATACGTTTAGAGGTAATGTTTGGAATTCTTTTATACGGGTGGGTGCCATGTACTTTATAAAAAAACTCGTCTTTTACATTTCTTTGCTGCTGCTTTTTGTTGGGATTAAACAAATCGTTTACCCAATCAAAAAAATGGTTCATGCCCAGGCTCCAATCGCGGCCCTTGCGCAGCTGGTAAATAAATAGAAAACCTAAAAAAGCGCCGGCAGCATGTGCAATATAATGAGCCGGATCTCCGGTAGAAACAGAAGCAAAATCTACAATAACATAAATCACGGTTAATATCCACAAGGGTATGCCACCATTAATAAGCGGAAAGAAACGATAATCTGGCTTTACTGTAGTGGTGGCAATGGCCACGGCCATAACAGATGCATTGGCATTTAACATGGTAGCCACACTAATATTATTTTGTAAAACGGTAATGGTATAATAGGCTATAATAAAAACAGCCCCGGCAAAAAGCCCCCCATAAATATAAACGGGTATTAATTTTTTGGCTCCGGTAAGATCTGTTAACACATATCCAAACGCACCCAACCATAACATATTAGCGGCAAAAGAAAAGAAGCTCTGGTGTGTAAACATGTAGGTAACCAATGCCCAGGGCCGGTGCGATAAACTTTCTACATTGGCAGGTAATGTAAACTGGCTGAAGATATGCTTATAAAAAGAAGCCACATCTAATTCACTCATCTGGTAAATAACCACCACAAATTTTAAAGTGGCAAAAGCCAATGCATTGATGGCAAACAGCATAAACAATGCGCCTGTGTTTTTTCCGCTGTTACTGCCAACAGCACCCTGCTCACTGGTTTCTTGTGTAACGGATCTATTCATTATTTATGCTCAGTTTAAAACTATTATAACAACAAACCGGTTTAAAAAAAGTTGCCGGTTGGTATTTAATAAAAATTGCGCCGGTTGGTTTTGTTCCAATAATATACCAATACAAAACCTACCAAACCACCCCCCAAATGTGCCACATGCCCCACCTGGTCTTGCGGATTGTTTAGTAAAGCTAAATACAATTCGCCAACCCCATAAAACAAGGCCAGCCATTTTATTTTAATAGGTATTAAAAACTGTACATACACCGTATCATTAGGAAACAGGTACGCCGAACCGGCAATTAAACCAAACAATGCACCGGAGGCGCCCAACGCTATACCGCTGGTAATTAATGTTTTTACTGAATAAACCAAATCATATGCTTGACCAGTCATTTGTGGGTTATTTGTATTTTTTGCCCACTCTGTTTTAAAAAAATCTATTGCCTCACTTTGTAAAAAAACAGAATTGTTATACAAGTCACTGAATTTAGCATAAGTAGGTGTTTCTAGAAAATTATTAATTAAAGATAAAGAACTGTAAGTTTCAAGGTACATAGCCAAAAGGCTAAAAATTCCAGCACTTATTCCACATATGAGATAAAATTTCAAAAATCTTTTTCCCCCCCAAACATCCTCCAACCATGTCCCAAACAAATAAATTCCAAACATATTTCCCAACAAATGGCCAAAACTTGAATGGCAAAATAATGCAGTGATTAATTGCCAAAGCTTAAAATCTGGCGATAAAACATGATGTCTGGCCAATACTGATTCAAGGTCAAACAGGCCTGACTGTTTAAAAGTTAATTGTACAAAAAAGACAAATACATTGGCAATAATCAGGTTTTTTACAACCGGCGTTAGTGGGGGCAATGTGCCATTTCTGTAATACACGCTCTGCTTATTTAGTTTTTTAATTTTAACTGCACCACATTTTCGATATGGTGTGTATGCGTAAACATATCTACCGGCTGTATGGCAGTTACTGCGTATTTCTCATCCAGCAATTGCAGGTCTCTTGCCTGCGTGGCAGGGTTGCAGCTTACATATACCACTATGGGTGCTGCCATATCTAAAATTTTGCGCACCAGTTTTTCGTGCATACCAGCTCTTGGCGGATCGGTAATAATTACATCGGGCTTGCCATGGGTTTCAAAAAAAGCATCCGTACAAACATCAATTACATCTCCGGCAAAAAAATGCGCATGGTTAATATTATTAAGCGCTGCATTTTCTTTAGCATCTTCTATGGCTTCAGCCACGGTTTCCACACCAATAATTTTTTTTGCGCCTTTGCTTACAAAAATACCAATGCTGCCCGTGCCACAATATAAATCATACACGGTTTCTTTACCGGTTAGCGCTGCAAAGTCTCTTGTAATACGGTACAATTGCTCAGCCTGTTTTGTATTGGTCTGAAAAAAAGATTTAGGGCCTATTTTAAAAACAAAGGCTTCCAGCTTTTCTGTAATGTAGCCATTGCCATACCAAACATCGGGTTGCAAATCGTAAATACTATCGTTGTGTTTGGGGTTAACAGTAAACAGCAGCGTAGTTATTGCGGGCACGGCTGCCAGCAATGCCTCCATTAACTCTTGTTGAAGGGTGGTGTTTTTATACCCCACACAAATATTTACCATCACCTGCCCGGTGGTACATACCCTAACAATTAAAGTGCGCAGCCAACCCGTATGCTGGCGGATATCATAATACACATAGTCTTTTTCTTTTGCTAACTGGCGGATGGTATTTTTAATAGCATTCACCGGCTCTTCCATCAGGTGGCAGGTATCAATATCAATTACTTTATCAAACAAACGTGGCACATGAAAACCCAGTGCATTGCTTTGTTCAATGGTATCTGCCACAGCAATTTCATGTGGCAATAAATAGCGGCGGTTACTAAAAGTAAACTCCAGCTTATTACGATAATAGCGTGTGTTATTGCAACCAACAATAGGCTGCAATGCCGGCAATGCTATTTTGCCGAGGCGGCGCAGGTTTTGTGCCACTTCGTTTTGTTTGTACTGCAATTGCTTTTCATAAGGCAGCATTTGCCATTTGCAACCCCCACAAATACCAAAGTGGTTGCAAAAAGAAGCAATCCTGCTATCAGATAATTGATGGAAGCGGGTAGCTTTGCCTTCTGCCCAGTCTTTTTTGTTTTTTGAGAGTTGTACATCCACCACATCGCCCGGAACGGCGCCTTCAATAAACACCACTTTACCTTCTACCCGGCTTATTGATTTGCCTTCTGCTGCATAGTCTTCTACGGTTACCTGTGTTAATACCGGTTTTTTCTTTCGCATGGCGCAAAAATAAGCAATGAGGGCCAAGGCTGCGTTACATACTTA
The DNA here is from genome assembly GCA_033761915.1 of Flavihumibacter sp. Lineage (GTDB taxonomy): Bacteria > Bacteroidota > Bacteroidia > Chitinophagales > Chitinophagaceae > JACMLD01. The sequence goes on along the minus strand of JANRMC010000156.1, from coordinate 58,745 downwards.
TGTATAAGAGTGCGACGCAACGGTGCCAAATAGCAGCACTACCGCTGGTTACCAAAAAATCTTATGTTTTCAACCAGCAGCTAGCTACTTTTGCAAAAACTTTTACTATGCGTTTTCCCTCCCCGGTAAGCATGCAATGGCTGGCAACATTTTTAAATGCAGAATTAGTGGGTAATACCAATGGCATGGCTACCGGCATTAACGAAATTCATAAAGTGGAAACAGGCGACCTGGTGTTTGTTGACCACCCTAAGTATTACGATAAATGCATACACTCTGCCGCCAGCTTTATAATTATAAATAAAGCAGTGGAGGTGCCCGAAGGAAAGGCCCTGCTGGTGGTGGCTGAACCCTTTGAAGCCTATCAAAAAATTACCGCGCATTTCAGGCCTTTTGAAAAAGCCACGCAAAACATCAGCAGCAGTGCTGTTATTGGCAGTGGCACTTATATTGCCCCTAATGCGTTTATTGGGCACCATGTGCAAATTGGCACTAACTGTATTGTACAGCCCAACGTTACCATACTGGACCATTGCATTATTGGCAACAACGTAATAATACAAGCCGGTACAGTTATTGGCAGCGATGCCTTTTACTATAATACCAAGAAGAACCGCGAGGTTTGGTATAAAAAAATGAACAGCTGCGGACGGGTGCTTATTGAAGATGATGTGGAAATTGGTGCCGGTTGCACTATTGACCGCGGCGTAAGCCACGATACTGTTATTGGTCGCGGCACTAAAATGGATAATATGATTCATATTGGGCACGATACGGTGCTGGGCAAAAATTGTTTAATTGCTGCGCAGGTGGGTATTGCCGGTGCGGTTGAAATTGGTAATGGTGTGGTACTGTGGGGGCAGGTGGGTGTAAGTAAAACATTAACTATTGGAGATAATGCGGTGGTGCTGGCACAAAGCGGTGTGCCCGGTTCTTTAGAAGGTGGTAAAATTTATTTTGGCTCTCCTACAGAAGATGCTTCTTATAAACGCCGCGAGCTGGTGTGGATTAAACGCATACCAGAAATTTGGGAAAAGGTTAAAAACCTGAAATAGTATTTTGTTACCGGCAGTTGTTTTTCATGGCGGCATCCTTGCGTCGCACCTGTTAGCAGTAAGGCTTTGGGCAACGGTAATTATTTACTCCGGGTTATAATCATACGGCAATGCATCGCCCAATTTCTCCCAGCTCCAGTAGCCGGTATTGGTTACATCATTCTGGTCGTAGAAATAACCGTTTTGCTGTATTACAAAACCATCGTTCACATCAATAATCGTTATTTGAGATTTTAAGTAGGCCGGCAGTTTGTTTACACTTAAATAATTAGCATCGGGCAGTTCTTCTTTGTAAATAATACGCAGGCGGCCACCATAGGTTATTTCCACATCATTGTTTTCTATCACCGCATACATGCTACTATCATAAGGGTTTTTAACGGGTGTGGTTTTTAATGTTTTTGAATTAGGGTCTACATACTCTAAAACATACCCTTCCTGCTCCAGCGTACTATCGTACCAGCTTCTTAAAAAATGCAGGCGGCTGCCGGCATAAGCTTCTTCCCGGTTTTGTTTCCAGTTTTCTTTTTGTGTGGCATCGCCTTCCAGTTGCTCAAAAAAAGGAAAGCCGGTGTATGCACTAATATTGGTATTGTAATCGTACGAGAAAGAGTCTAACTGAAACTTAATTTTATACCCCAATGCATTGTTTACAATAATTAAATCTTCTTTGGCTTTTACCCGCAAGCGGTTTCTTTTTTTGCTGAAATAAAACTGCAAAGCCTCGGGGTTTTGTATGGTGCATTGTTTGGCATTGCTGGTGGTGCCTATAAAATTATCTTTAAAAAACTGGCCATATTTTACCAAACCATCAGCCACCTCACTGCTGCCTACCACGGCTACTTCTGCCAGGCTTTTATCTTTTAACTTCAAAGCCACTGCAATGGGTGCTAAAGAAGCTGTATTAATACGCATCTCCTGCGTTTCATAACTGGTGTAAGAAATAATTAAATCGTACCCCCCTGCCGGCACTTTTAAAACAAACTTACCTTCTGCATTGGTAATGGCACCCAATGTGGTGTTTTGGCAAAACACCGAAGCACCTGCCATGGGCTGTTGGGTAGCGGCATCTGTTATGGTGCCGGTAACAGTAAACTGCTCGTACACCACAGTTTGTGCATGTGTTGAAATTGTAAAAAGAAACAGAAAGAAAAAAACAATTGGTTTCATGTGTTGTCTTTTATTGTTTGGGGTCACATGGAGTCGGAATAAAAATCATTTTAGACTGTTTATAAAATTGCTCAATAATTTTTATTCCTCTTTGCATGTGTTGTCTTTTATTGTTTGGGGCCACCGTATTCAATAGCGTACTAATGTTGAAGAGTGCGACGCAACGATGCCTGATAGTACCTCTGCAGCTGGCTACCTGTTACTGAAAAGTACAAATACACATGCAATTACTAAACCAATTTTGCTGTTAATTCTTATTGCCTGCGCCGTAATGATTAACATATTTTTTACAGGCTGCTACAATGGCTGTTTGAAGCGGGGTAAACCTAAAGCCGGGCAATGCCGCTAAAATTTTTTGATTACTGAAATAGGTTTTACTATGCGCCACACGGGCACTTTCTTTAGTAAGCAGGGGTTTGTTACCCGTAAATAATGCTTTTATTTTTTCTATACGCCAGGCTATTTCTCCTAAAAAAGGCGTGGCTTCTTTAGAAGGATGCTTTTTTTGCAGCCCATCTGCAATGGTAGTAAACAACTGTTTAAACGACCAGTTATCGCCATTAACAATAAACCGCTGGTTGCTGATATTGCTTTCTAATAACAATACCGCAGCATTGGCTACATCTTCTACGGCCACAAAACCATTAATGCCATTGGTATACCACGGAAACTCATTATAAACATTTCTGAAAATAGCGCTGCTGGACTGTTTCCAATCGCCAAAACCTAAAACAGTACTGGGGTTTATGACCACCGCATTCAATCCTTCTCCCACCGCCCGCCACAGCTCCATTTCTGCCATGTGCTTACTTATGGCATAGTGTGTATTAATTTTACTGGGCTCCCATTTTTTTTCTTCGGTTACTTCATCTCCCGCTGCCGTTCTGCCCAGTGCTGCCACAGAGCTTACATACAACAGCTTTTTAATATTTAACAGCAGGCAGGTATTTACTACGTTGGCTGTACCATCTACATTGGTTTTATACATGGCCATCCGCTCTTCTTTGGTAAAAGAAACCATGGCGGCCGAATGTATTACCGCATCACAATCCTGCATGGCGTTTTCAAGGGCTACAATATCCAGCACATCGCCACTCACCCATTCTACCTGTTGTAATAATGCAGCATCAATAAAAAAAGGTACGGTATTACTGCGCCGTATGGCCTTAACCTTATAGCCTTTTTCTATTAATGCCTTTATAATATAGGCACCAATAAAACCCGTGCCGCCTGTAACTAATATTTTATTAAATGCCTGCATAATTAATATTGATAATAACCCTTGCCTGTTTTTTTACCCAACTCATTACTCTGCACCTTTTGTTCTTGTATGATAGATGGCTTTAAGCGCAATGGTTGCTGCAACTGATCGTACACCAGGCAGCTTACTGCATAGTTAATATCGTTACCAATTAAATCCATCAGTTTAAACGGGCCCATTTTAAAACCGCTGGCTTCCATTACAGCATCAATAGTTGCGTAGTTGCCATGCCCGGCTTCCACCAACCGCAGTGCTTCTAAATAAAAAGGCCTTGCCACATGGTTTACAATAAAACCGGGTGCGTCTTTACATACTACCGGTGTTTTACCCATTGCTTTAGCCAGTGCCACCACTTGTTGCACTATGGCAGGTAGGGTAAGCGCTGTGGCCACCACTTCCACCAGTTTCATTACCGGTGCCGGATTAAAAAAGTGCATACCTACCACTCTTTCCGGGTGCATTACTTTTTCTGCTATGGCTGTAACTGATAACGAAGAGGTGTTGGTGGCAAAAATAGTTTCGCTGTGGTTTAATTCTGCCAGCTGGTTAAACAGGCCAACTTTAACGGCTTCTTTTTCTACAATGGCTTCAATAATAATATCTGCAATACAATCATTACTATCTGTGGTAAAACACAGGTGCTGTAAGGTTTCTTCTTTTGCAGCGGGGGTCATTTTATTTTTATCTACCAGCTGCTGTAAATCTTTTTCAAGGCGTGCAGCCGCTAGTTGCAACACCTCATTATGTACATCAAATAAAATAGTATGATAGCCTGCCTGCGCCGCCACCTGGGCAATGCCACGGCCCATAGTACCTGCGCCACATATACAAATGGTGTTAATAGTCATGAAGCATGCAATTGATTTGTAAAGGTAGGGGCTGCATTTAAAAAAAGCAGGCACTTAACCAGTGCCTGCTTTCAATTTTTATATTGCTGCGGTAAACTGTTTTAAAAACCGCACATCGTTTTCGCTGAATAATCTTATATCGGTAATACCGTATTTTAAAAGCGCCGGCCGTTCTATACCCATACCAAATGCAAAGCCGCTGTATTTGTTAGGGTCTATGCCGCAGTTTTGCAATACGTTGGGGTGTACCATGCCACAGCCTAAAATTTCTAACCAACCGGTATGCTTACAAATACGGCAACCATCGCCATGGCAAATCTGGCAACTGATGTCCATTTCTGCACTGGGTTCTGTAAACGGAAAATAGCTGGGGCGAAACCGCACTTTTACATTGGTGCCATACATTTCCTGCACAAAAAAATAAAGCGTTTGCTTCAGGTCGGCAAAAGAAACGTTTTCATCAATATACAATCCCTCCACCTGGTGAAAGAAGCAGTGGCTGCGTGCACTCACCGTTTCATTACGGTAAACACGGCCCGGCATAATCATGCGTATGGGCAGTTTCCCTTTTTCCATTTCACGTATCTGCACATTGCTGGTATGCGTACGCAATAACCAATCGGGGTTTTGCTGTATGTAAAAGGTATCCTGCATATCCCGCGCCGGGTGATGCAGCGGCAGGTTGAGTGCTGTAAAATTATGAAAGTCGTCTTCTATCTCGGGGCCATCGGCCACACTAAAACCAAGGCGACTGAAAATTTCAATAATCCGATTTTTCATCAGGCTGATAGGGTGACGGCTGCCCAGTGGCAATTCGTCTCCCGGCAGGCTCACATCAATAGCCGCAACGGTACTGCTGCCGTTAACAGCGGTTTCCTTCCAGCTTTCATATTTTGTTTCTGCAAAAATTTTAAAATCATTCAGCACCTGGCCAAACGCTTTTTTCTGTTCGTTGGGCACATTTTTCATTTCGCCCATCAGCGCTTTTACAATGCCTTTGGTACCTAAAAATTTAATGCGGTAATCTTCCAAACCTTTGGCATCGGTTACCTGCAGGCCTTCAATTTCCTGTTTGTATTGGTCAATCTGTTGCACAATCTGTTCCATGCCGCAAATATAAGCCATTGGCTGTTTTAGAAAGCAAAAAGCAGGGTTGGGTAGCCGGCTGCTGTAACTCCGGATAAGCAGCCGTTCCGCCTTATGAGGCGGACACTTCAGCTATAGTAAAAGGTATGGGGCCTAGGGTATAGGGCCTACATCTCAAGCCTTTTGCCCATTCCATTTCTGCTGTTGAAGTGTGCGACGCAAGGATGCTGCATTGAAAAACTATTGCTGGTTACCCAATTAACCAGCAGCCAGCAGCACCTGCCAAGCTGCGTTTATATTATTTTGCTGTAATAATTGTTGCGCATACAAATGCAGTTCTTTTTCCATTTCGGGTGGATTGACGCTGTAGTATTGTACAATTTGTTTTAAATGATCGTCAGTAAACGCGGGGTCTATCACCGGCATATCGTGCACATTGGCCAGTTGTCCTAAATTATTACCGGTTAAAATAGTGCTGTTACGAATGCTCTCGGGCAGGCTATCTACACCAATGCCCAATTGAGTATTGGGTTTCTCTACAGCAAATAAATTGGTGCTGTTTACTTTGCAATACCAATCGCCCCCCAACCTTGCAATGTGCTGCAGTTTGTGCGGGTCTATCATACTGCCATCTTCTTTCAATATGGTTTCGCACACGTGCATTACCAATACTTCGCAAATAACCAGGTTACCGGCGCCGCCATTATCGCCCAGTGGTTTTACTTCAAGTACTTTACACTCTAACTTTACCTTGCTTTCTTTAACCATGGGCGGACGCACCTGTGTGGCTGCTTCCTGCGTAAAGCCTGCTTTCTCAAATTCATTCACCCCCTTTGGATATTCGCAGCTGGATAAACTCATTTGCTGCACCATATCGTAATCACAAATATTTATTACCACTTCCGGCACACTCAATACATTTTCTAAAGTATGCTTGCTGGTATTATCCCTTACCCGTCTTGCCGGAGAAAATACTACCACAGGCGGATGCGATGAAAACAAATTAAAAAAACTAAAAGGGCTCAGGTTAATAGTACCCGCAGCATCTATAGTAGAAGCTAGGGCTATGGGTCGCGGAGCTATGGCATGTTGCAACCAATTTTGTTTTACACCCGGCTTCAGTTCGTTTAATTGCAAAATCATACAACCAGTTTATTACAAAAGATTTTTTTTAAGGGCCAGTATTGAAAAGTCGTCCTCATCTTTTACAATGGTATTGCTTAGTTTGCCTAATCCATCAATTTCCATTTCCACCACATCACCATCCTGCAGCCACTGTTCTTTATACTCAGGGTTGTTTAATTTACCGGTACCATTTAATTCTAAAAAGCAACCGGTGCCCACAGTGCCGCTGCCAATAACATCTCCGGGGTAAAGGGTTACGCCATAAGAACAACGTTCAATAATTTCTGCAAAGGTCCAGTCCATATCGGCCACATTGCCATTGCTTACCTGTACACCGTTTACAAAACATTTCATATTTAAATTCCAGTTTTTACCGGTATGATTTTCTTTTGCAGCCGTTTCAAAAGCAGCCAGCTCATCCAGCGTTACCAACCACGGACCAATTACCGTAGAAAAATCTTTTCCTTTAGCAGGGCCCAGGTTTAACAACATCTCTTCCATTTGCAAACGGCGTGCACTCATATCATTCATAATCATTAAACCTCCAATATATGCATCTGCCTCTGCTGCACGAATGTTGCGGCCCTGTTTACAAATAACAATTGCCACTTCCAGTTCAAAGTCCAGTTTCTCAAAATGATCGGGCATGCATACAACCGGGCCGGGGCCTTGCACACTATGATGATTGGTAAAATAAAAAATGGGGTATTGGTCAAACTCAGCAATCATATCCACTTTACGGTTGCGGCGTGCAGCAGCCACATGTTGCCTGAATGCATATCCATCTCTGCACGATGTAGGGTGTGGCACGGGTGCCAGCAAATCTGTTTCGCTCAATGGCAGTCCTTTTGCTTCACTTATATTACCTTCTTTTAAACGGTTATGCACGGCTTGTGCCAGCGGCATATAATCCTCCCAAAAATTTAAAAACAAACCCATGGTATTGGGCAAATCGGGGTGCAGCAATTCCATATCATACACGCTTCCATCAAACACCACTCCTAATTTTTCATAGCCATCTTTAATAAACGATACCAGTTTCATACAGCAGTATTTTCGGTGCAATTTAAACGATATTAGGATGCCGGCAGCAGTAATTCTGAGCAACAGCCGTTGCGTCGCACATGTGTGCGGTAAGCCCATTATGCAACATAAATAGCGTTAGAATTATTATTCTGGTTTTTTTAGCAAGGCCGGATTTACTAAATAAATATAAGGATGGTGCATGTGATTGATAAATGCATTGGCCGCATCCTGTTTATAGTGCTGGTAATAATCATTGGTTGGTTGTAAGGCAATCGTAATACCTGTTCTTACATAATGATTACTGCTGTAAAATTCCGGCACCTCAATACCTTTCAATAATCCATTAATTTCTTTTTGCAGCATTTTACCCAGGTATTTTTCATAAGCCCTTTGTGCTTTAATGGCGGGTTTACTTAAGCGGTTATAAACATGTTTTAATACCAGGTTCTTCGGAAATTTTTGTTTTCTTATCATGCTTTTGGCATTGGTAAACGGATTAATCGTGTTATAGTCTTTGATGGTTTGTATGGAAAAGGGTACCTCGGGCACCCAGTCTGTTGTGTTAACCACATTAAAGCCAAAACCAGGAAAACTGTTTACCTCGTAATCGTAAGCAAAATATAAATTGCCTGGCTTAGGAGCCGCCGTGCAATAGGTTTTAAACAAAATATCTGGTGGTAAACTGTTGTTTAATTTTTGTTGTTGCAAGTAAGCCGCCACCAAATAAGAAATAGCACCGCCCTGGCTATGGCCGGTAATGTAAAAATCTTTAATGCCTGCTTTGTAGCAAGAATCTATTTGGGGCATTATTTCTTTTAACAGATAGGCAGTACTGATGAGCCAGCCCACATGTACGGCGGCCTTCTCATCGGTAGCCAGTTGATAATTAAATTCACTATTGTCTGGTAACAACAACTTTCCTTTGGCGGGTACCATGGCTGCATAAAAATTTGCCAGCCAGCTTTCTTTTTGTGCGATGGTACCGCGTATGCTGATAACCGCCTGCTTATTGGGCGATACCCACAGCTCCCATAAATTTCTGAACCCCATTTCTGCAGAGCGATATGCTCTTTGAAATCGGGTGGGTGGCGCTACATAATTACTATCACTATAATAATGTGCTTCAGCACCGGTGCGTACAGAAACGCATAATAACTCTGATAATTCATTAACATCGTAACCAGGTTGCAGGCGTTGGGCAGCAACTGGTGCTATCATTAAAATGTTTACAGTTATACAACTGATAAGGCTTAAAAAAAAGATAGGTTTACGCATATTTAAATTTAATGCATTTACTTTTTGGGTATAAACCTTGTTGAGGGTATTTATTAATATGCAGAATGCCGTGTAACACCAATTTGCTCACAGTAGCGTTGCTGCTGACGTGTGCGACGCAACAATGACCCTTTGAAACACTGCTGCCGGTAACACACCTGTTAACTATTTTCCAAAACCAGTATTTCCTGCTCTGTTAATTCTAACAGGTAACAGATAGTTTTTTTAGCGGGGGATGCGGCGGCAATCAGCAGCAGTAATACAAAACTCATTACAATAAATGCGTAGTTACCGGTAAGTATAAAACCAATAATACCCAATAAGGCCGGCATTTCTAATGCAATCCAAAAAATAAGCATGCCCATTTTATACAAGGCAAATTTTTGTAAGGCTCCGTTTTGTTCTTTTGCAGCCAGTAATTTTTTATTGGATGCAGCACGTCCGGCAAAATAAGCAATGGCCGCCAGCACCAATACCACTACCTGTAAAATACGGTCTAATTGCGCCGCCGGTTTATTTATAATACCCGTACCAACCACAACAACGGCCACCACCATAAATAACATAATGCCCAGCATTATAGCTTTATGTATCAGCTGAATTTTTTTAAATGCGTTATGGTTCATGTTAGCTGTAATAAGGGCTTATCATTAAATATACCAGCACACCGGTTACAGATACATAAAACCAGATGGGCCAGGTAATTTTTGCCAGCCTGCGGTGTTGTGGCCACTCTGCAATTAAAGCACGGTAAGCCGTAAAAAGAATAAAGGGTAAAATAATGGCGGCTAAAAATATATGGGTAATTAAAATAAAATAATAAATATATCGAATGGTTCCTTCACCCCCATACCTGGTATCGCCAGTTAACAAATGATGGCAGATATAGGATACTAAAAACAGGATGGACAAGATCATTGCGCCCATCATAATTTTTTTATGCAGCGTATATTTTTTTTGCTTTACCGCTACTAAAGCAGCTACTAATAATACGGCTACTATAGAATTGATGACTGCATTTATTTTAGCAAACACATGCACATCAAAACCCAAATCCACCTCCAGTTTAAAACGGCCCAATGCCACAACGGCGCCAAATACCACTACACTAAAAATGCCAATTAACCATTTTGCCTTTCCATCGTTTTTTTTAAAAGCAGCTTGCAACATATGTATATTAATATTTTGGTTTCCGGTTTATGAAAAGAAATACAGCCACAGCAATGGCCACAAATAAAAATATAGGCCATAACCCAACCAACTGTGTAAATACAGGAGATTTCCTTTTCTTGTCTTTTTCCAGCATCAGAAATACAATGTCTTCTCCCAGCCTTGCCACTTCATTACTATCTAAGCCATTGTAATAACCACGTACCACCCTGTTCTTATCCAGTAAAACTAATTTACCGGAATGCGGAAAATCGGGCGATATTGCTGCACTGTCTGCACCCACTCCCAGCTTCACTTCATTTAATGCAAAGTCATAAATTGTTTTTTTATCTCCCGTCAGCATCCACCACACATCATGGTTCACCCCGTACTTATCTGCATACTTTTTAAGTACAGCTACACTATCTCTTTCCGGATCTATTGAAAACGATAATAGTTGTACAAACGTAGTATCCAACCGCTTCATATCGTCTTTCAGCTTCAGCAGGCCCTGCAAACGCTTCATGTTTTGCGTAAGTTTAGGACAAATAGAACCACAGTGCGTAAAAAAGAAATCGGCTACTATTACTTTACCATTTACATCGCTCAGTTTAACCTGTTTGCCCAGCTGGTTGGTAAGTGAAATATCTTTTACCTGGTGCCATACCGTATCTGTGTACTCTTTACCATCTTTTATAACTGTGGTTACAGAATCTTCAAAATACCGGCGCGGCATATCTACTGCATCGGTGCTGAAGTATTTTACAATTAAATAGCAACTGAGAGGTATTAACACTGCAATACAAATGGCCATCCAACTCTTTGAACTCATACCGCTTGATTGAATTTTATGATAAACAAATGAACAGGCAACATGTTTAACGCATAGTTACTGTTACCGCGCAAAGCTACCATACAAGTGCTAAACTTTTAAAACAATGCTGTTTTTTACATAAAAAACCACCGCCGGGGCGATGGTTTATATACGCAATAAAATATACATTTAGTTTGCAACACCGGGTTTTTGTGCCTCGGTATGGTGGCCGGCCGCTTTATGTGCATCTTTTGATGGGGCTGTACGCTCCACATGGTGCGGGTCGTAACTATTTCTCAGGTTTCTGTACGAACCGCCATCCCATAGGAAGGCACCAATAAACCACACAAATAACAATAAAGGCACCACAATGGTCATAATCATGTTACGTAATTCATCGCCCAGGTGCATAAATACAGATACAATGTAAAAGGCCTTGGCCAGCGTAAGAATACACACCACTCCTTTAAACAGTGTAATTAAAAACTCACTCGGGTGTTCTCCCTTATGCATATTGTAAATAATTAAACCAATAGCCAGTTCAATTACAGTAATAACAGACAATAAGATGGTTGTTTTTCTAACCTTCTTTTTAAAATCTGCGTCAGACACATGGTGTACAAACGTAACTTCAGACGAGACAGGATTATGTTCCATTGTATTTATAAATTCGTTAGTTGTTTAGTAATATCAGTTAGCACAATTCTTTATATCAGGTAGAACGCAAGGAATACAAATACCCAAACAAGATCTACAAAGTGCCAGTATAAACCAGCTTTCTCAATCATTAAATAATGACCACGGTTATCAAACACACCCTTCCAGGTCATAATCAACATAATAATATTGATGATAACACCAGAAAATACGTGGAAGCCGTGGAAACCGGTAATGGTAAAGAAGAAATTGGTAAAGTTGGTAGAAGAAACTGAACCATCAATATTCATAAAAGGATTGCTGCCCCACCATGCATTTTGATGATAGAGGTGCGTCCACTCCCAAGCCTGACAACCCAAGAATGCCAAACCACCAATAATCGTCCATGCCAGCCATTTAATAACACCGGCTTTATTCATTTTATGTCCTTCGTGCACTGCCAGCACCATGGTAACAGAACTGATGATCAGAATAAAAGTCATCAAACTCACAAACGCCAATGGCAGGTTTGCATGGCCCATAAACGGAAAAGAGTTAAACACCGCGTTGGGGTCGGGCCATGAGTTACTTGAAAGACGTACGGTACCATAAGAAATCAGAAAGGCGCCAAAAGTAAAAGCATCACTCATCAGAAAGTACCACATCATCAGTTTGCCGTACTCAAGGTTAAAAGGGCTTCTTCCTCCGCCCCACCATTTTCTTTCAGTATTAACTGTTTGTTCCATGTGCGTTCTTTAATTAATTCGCAAAATTTAATATTGGTTGTTGTTTCAGCAGGGTTATAGAAACTGCCCAAACAATTATTGAATCCAGATAAAGAAAATAAACAAATACACCCACAGTATATCTACAAAATGCCAGTATGTGCTGGCCACCTCAATAGGTACTGCGTTATAGCTTTTAATATTTTTTCGGCTAAGGCCTTTTAAAAACAATACCAGCAAGGCAATTACCCCACCCAACACGTGCACAGCATGCAGCCCAAAAATGATATACATAAACTGGCCGGCACCGGCACCGTTTAATTTTATTCCCGTGTTCCAAAGTTGGTTAAAACCCAGCACCTGCATTACAATAAAAAGAACTCCTAATAAAAAGGTAATGGTAAGAAAGCGACGGTATTTAAGCATGGCTCTTTCTTTAAAACTTTTTAAAGAAAGCTGTACTGTTAAACTGCTTAAAAGCATCACCGCCGTTGAATACCAAAATAATACTGGCATTGTAAAACCTGTCCAACCCGGCTGATCTCTCTTAACAATGTATGCACTGGTTAAACCAGCAAACATCATTATTATACTTGCAATAGCCACCCACATGGTAAACTTATGCGGGTGAATTTTTTTTCTTTGCTCTGTAACTGCACTGTTCATAACAACACTCATATAGTCTTTACGTTGCTTAATTTTTAAATGCTAATAAAGCCCAAAAAATAACCGGTAAATAAATATAACTGCTAAACATTACCCTTCGGGCTGCTTTCGCTTCCATTTCTTTATACAACCGCACACTTTGCCATACCATAAAAAAATTGGCCAGCAATATTATTACCAATGCACCCATACCACTCATGCCTATAAAATAAGGCAGCAAACCCACCGGCACCAGCAATAAAGAATATATAACAGATTGTATTGCCGAGTATTTTGTTGGCCCTTCCACTGATGGCAACAGTTTAAAACCAGCCCCTTCATAATCTTTATGCGCCAGCCAGGCTATTGCCCAAAAATGCGGAAACTGCCAAAAGAACTGCATGGCAAACAATGCCCACCCACCTGCACTCACATCATCATTACCAGCGGCCCAACCAATTAAACAGGGCAAGGCACCCGGCACAGCACCCACCAGTACTGATATTGAGTTTACTTTTTTTAACGGCGTATAAATAAACGCATATAAAAACAAACTGAATACCGCTAGCGCAGCCGATAAAAAGTTAAACCAGTAATACAAAATAAATGCGCCTGCCAAACCCGTTATAATAGCAAAACCCCAACCCTCTGCTTCACTCATGCGGCCAGCCGCAATGGGCCTTTTGGCCGTGCGTTTCATTTTTGCATCCGTATCTTTTTCCACCACCTGGTTAATGGCATTGGCACTGCCGGTTACTAAAAAACCACCCAAAAATAAAAGCAACAACATTTTATAATCGTAGGCTTTTATTTTAGGCGCCAATTGGTAACTGGCCACTGCAGAAAACACCACCATAGTAGTTAAACTAAATTTAACCAGGGCCATGTAATCTTTCAGCTTACTGCTTTTATTTAAAGAACTATCTATATCGCTGCTTTGTGTAGCCATTAACGCCTTTTCTTTTTTACCAGCTGTACCACCTTATTCAGCATTGTTGTGTCACTCACGTGTACTGCACACCAGTTGGCAACTGTTTGTTTAATAGTACCCCAACTGCTGAACGGATTGCGACGCAACCATGCTTCACCGGAGTTGCTGTAGCTGGTATACAACTCCCTCTTTCCCTCACTCAAATTCTGAACTTATTTGTTGAAATGCCCCGATATCAAAATCAGGGCACACTATTTTACAGGCTTTTAAACCCTACCCAATTAATGACCTTTACTTTCATTAGCACCCACCGGCTCTGTCTGAGAAATAAACTCTCTGCCATCTTTACCATAATCATATGCCCAGCGGTGTACTTCAGGTATTTCACCATCCCAGTTACCGTGGCCGGGGTTAATAGGTGTGGTCCATTCTAATGTATTAGCACCCCATGGGTTTTTAGTGGTTACTTTTCTTCCTTTAAAAATTGAGTAGAAGAAGTTAAACACAAACAATAACTGCACGGCAAACACAATCATTGATACAATAGAGATAAAACGGTTTAAGCCACCAAACTGGTTAAAGCTTACCCAGGCACTTAAATCTAAATAACGACGCGGCACACCGGCTAAACCCTGGTAATGCATGGGCCAGAAAATACAGTAAGCACCAATTAAAGTAACCCAGAAGTGAATATAGGCCATGGTATTGTTTAAATAACGGCCATACATTTTAGGGAACCAATGGTAGATGCCCGCAAACATACCAAACATAGATGCCACACCCATTACTATATGGAAGTGTGCAATTACAAAATAAGTATCGTGCAGGTGAATATCTAATGTGGAGTTACCCAGGAAGATACCTGTTAAACCACCAGAAATAAATAAGCTTACAAAACCAATGGCAAATAACATACCCGGTGTAAAGCGTATGTTACCTCTCCATAATGTAGTTAACCAGTTAAATACTTTAATGGCACTTGGCACCGCAATTAACAGGGTTAACAATACAAACACAGAACCTAAGAATGGGTTAAGACCCGTTACAAACATATGGTGCGCCCAAACCAGAAAGGCCAGTACTGCAATGGCAAATAGAGATGCAATCATGGCCATATATCCAAAAATGGGTTTGCGTGAGTTTACAGAAAGAATTTCTGAAACCATGCCCATGGCTGGCAATAAGATAATATATACTTCCGGGTGACCTAAGAACCAGAATAAGTGCTGGTATAAGATAGCACTACCACCTTCATTAGGTAATGCTGTTTGTGTGGCATTTACAAAAATATCACTCAGGTAGAAGCTGGTACCCATGTGGCGATCGAACAACAAGAGGATGAAACCGCTGAACAATACAGGGAATGATAGTACCCCTAATACCGCGGTAAAGAACAATGCCCAGATTGTTAAAGGAATACGGGTCATGCTCATACCTTTGGTACGCATGTTTAATACGGTAGAAATATAGTTTAAGCCTCCTAATAAAGAAGAAACCACAAACAGCGCCATACTTACCAACCATAGGTCCATACCAATTTTAGAACCTATACTGGCATCGCCCAATGCACTTAATGGAGGGTAAGAAGTCCAACCACCACTTGCAGGACCTGTTTGAACAAAAAGAGAAGATAACATAACAATACTTGCTAACCAGAAGAACCAGTAAGAAAGCATGTTTAAGAAAGGAGATGCCATATCGCGGGCACCAATTTGTAAAGGAATTAAGAAGTTGGCAAAAGTACCGCTTAAGCCGGCAGTTAATACAAAGAACACCAATACAGTACCGTGCATGGTAACCAATGCATAATAGAACTCAGGATCTAACTTACCCCCTTTTGCCCAATGGCCCAGTATATCTTCTAACCAGGGAAAAGTTTGATCTGGAAAGCCTAATTGTAAACGGAAGATAACAGACATTAAACCACCCAGGAATGCCCAGATGATACCAGAAATAAGAAATTGTTTGGCAATCATTTTGTGGTCCTGGCTGAAAACATACTTGGTAATGAATGTTTCCTGGTGATGATGCACATGGTGCTCATCATGATGAGTTTCATGGTGGGTATGCACTTCTGCTCCGTGTCCGTGAATTACAGCTTCATTGCTCATATCAAAATTCTTTTAAGAATAACAATTTTAAAATCTGTTCAACCAGCCCTGTTTAATTTTTTTCAACAGCAGCAATTGCTTTTGCTGTGGTATCTGCAGCCGGGGCTGCTTCTTTTAATTTATCCAATACGGCTGTTTTGTATTTCGGCTCCTGCTTTATCATGTAAGCATCATACTCTGCCTGAGAAACCACTTCTACCACACCGCGCATTGAGTAGTGACCTTTACCGCACATCTGGTCGCAGGATATTTCGTATACAAAATTAGGATTACCGGTTTTCTCTTTCATTTCCTTAGTGGTAAACCGGGGGGTAAACCACATGGTGGTGGGGGTGCCGGGGACCGCGTCCATTTTCATACGGAAATGTACCAGTCCCACATCGTGAATCACATCTCTTGAGTTGATAACCAGCTTTACCGGCTTATTTACCACCAGCATTAATTTATCATCTCTCACAATATCATCCTGTGCAGCTTTATCATCCCAAATTAAACCCAGCGAATTGTCTTTGGCATCGCTGATATTTTTATAATATTTTTTTCCAAATACGCCGTCCTTACCCGGATAGCGGTAATACCAACCAAACTGTTTGCCGGTAACTTCTACTACAGTAGCGTTGGCAGGCGCATCTCCGGTTATTTTATACCAGTAAAACAAACCAAAACCAACCAGTACTGTTAAGAAAATAGCAGGCACCACCGTCCACACCAACTCTAATTTGTTATTATGAGGAAAGTAAAATGCTTTTCTTTTTTCTGAGTATTGATATTTATAAGCAAACCAGAATAACAATACCTGAGTTAACACAAACACAATACCAGTAATGATAATGGAGATGTACAACATACGGTCAATATCAACGCCGTGATCAGAAGCAGCTTCTCCCAATATTTTTCCTTTATACAATTCATTACACCAGTAAACACCGGCCATTCCCAAAACCAGGAAAATTAATAACAGGAAGCCGTTGATACGGTTATTTTGCTCAAAGGTTTTCTTTTCACCTTTTAACACTGCCACATACTCACTGGCCTTGGCTATCTGAAAAGTGATCAGAAACCCTAATAATAAAATAGCTAATATGAAGATAGTTGTCATAACCGCTGCTCTATTTGAAATTCAATGTTTAAAATTATAATAGCAATCTTTCTTTTTATTTTTCTGTTTAATTCTAGGTATGATGTATTACACTTTCTTTAAAGAAAGGATGATTTTTAGCATACAAAGAACTTTTGCTGAGTGCCCTTCCGGTAGCAAACATAATAATACCAACAAAGCCGGCTGCAATACCAAAATCAAACAGGTTCAATTCAACATGATCTTTAAAGTTGCCGGGGAAAACCATCTGGTAAAAATCTAACCAGTGACCAAAAATGATCAGCACTGCCATAATGGTAATTGTGGTATAGTTTCTTTTTGAACTGCGGCGCATTAATATTAATAAAGGCGCCAGGAAGTTAATAATCAGGTTCAGGAAGAAGATGTACTTATACGGCCCTTTTACACGTGGCAGGAAGTAAACGGTTTCTTCCGGAATATTTGCATACCATATCAGCATATACTGTGAAAACCATAGGTAGGTCCAGAATACTGAAAAGGCAAACATAAACTTACCCAAATCGTGCAGGTGTTCTTCATTCACCACTTCCAGATAGCCTTTATTTTTTAAGTAAACCACAAATAAGGCTATCAGTGACATACCAGATACAAATGAACTGGCAAAAGTATACCAGCTGTACATGGTAGAGTACCAGTGTGCATCAATGCTCATTAACCACAACCAGGGCACTGTTGATGCTACCGTTAACGCAAACCATACAATAAAGATGGCCGCCCAAACCGTATTTTTAAATATATATTTCTTTCCTTCTGCCACAGATTCAACCGGAGACTCATCCAACTCTCTTGAAAGCTTTCTCATTTTAATACCCAGAATGGTCCATAATCCGATAGAAAGAATCGTCCATGTATAAAAGAAACCTGAGTTGAGGAAAGACGATTTACCTTCTAAAATTTTATCACCATGTGGGTGCAGCCAATGGTAGATATGAGGATCTGTTGCTACCAGGCAAACCAATACTATTAAAGAAATAATACCCAAAGGAATAACAGCGGTTGAAATAGCTTCTGGCACCCTGCGGAAAGACATTTGCCAACCACCCCAGGCCAATGTGGTAACGCACACAAAAAACATACTGGCATTTACCACCAACAGAAAATATACACTGTTGTGCAGTAAAGTACTCCAAAAACGGGCTTTATGATGGGCATCGTGACCGGCACCATACATAAAGAAACCTACCAGCAGCGATACAATACCAATGCCCATTAAAATGTACGACCACATTTTAAAACGGCTGGTTACCTGAAATTGTTCTTTTAATGCAAATGACATTCTTTGACTATTTATTTCGTTCAAATCAATTTAATTACTTAGCAGCCTTTGTGGTATCTGCAGCAGCCGGTGCAGCTGCAGCGCCAGATTTTTCTCTTTGCTTGCTTTTAATATAATGTACAATCATCCAGCGTTGCTTGGGTGTAACCTGTGAGGCATAGCCACCCATCAGGTTTCTTCCATATGTTATTGAATAAAACATGGTACCCTCACTCATTTTATAGTAAATACCTTCTTTAATTCCGGGGTCAATTAAATTGGCAGGTGCCGCCAGATAAGGGCCATCAGAACCATCAGGTCTTACTACTAAAGGACCTTTACCATCTAATTTAGCACCATGGCAAATACCACAGTTTACCAGGTACAGTCTTTCTGCCTCCACCATATCATCTGCACTTAAAGCAGGCAATGGATTTTGCAGTGCAGCAGAAGCGTTGTAACCACCTGTAGTATCTTTCAACAATTCATAATGCGCTCCTTCACCTCTTTTAACAGTTCCAGCAACCGGGGTTGAATTATAAAAAATACCAGAGTCGGCCAGTTCTTTATGGTCTGCATATGTTTCATATGCCCGGCTGTAGGCCATATCAGGCATATACACATTATTAGGATTACGCTTTACATCGCTGCAGCTTTGTGCAATGGCTATTGCTACAAAAAAGGCGGATAGTACTAATAATTTCTTCATTTGTATTCTTAATAAAATTCTTTCAATTGGGTTATGCTGTAGCGCTGTGCTCTTCACGTATCATGTTATCAAAAGGCTTGCGGTCATTATCATATCGGCCTAACCACCAACCGGTTTCTGCTTCCTGTACATGCACTTCTTTTGCACCCACACTATTCAGGTAATTAATAATTTCAGCCTCGTTTGATTTAGCGGTCAGTTCAATGGTCATCACAAATAAATCGTCTGTTGCCCTTGGGTGAAAGTGGTGCTTCTTTACAAACGGAGCCAACTGGCACAGGTAGCAAAAGGTTAATACCATGCCCACGGCTGCAAACAATACAGTTAATTCAAACATAATGGGTACCCATGCTGGCAATGCAAAATGTGGCTTACCACCAATATTCAGTTCCCAGTCTTTGGTAAACACCCAGCTAATAAATGAAAGCGCCGTGGTAGTACCGGTAATACCGTAAATGAAACCGGCAGTGTGCAGGCTGGTATCACGCAAACCCATAGCATGGTCTAAGCCATGAATAGGAAAGGGAGTATACACATCGTGCATTTTATAACCTGCTTTGCGTACGCTTTTAACTGCAGGAAACAATACCGCCTCATCATCAAAACAACCCACTACAAATTTTTTAACAGCCATATTATTAAGTTCTAGAGTTGATAGTTAAAATTATGCTCCGTGATCGTGTGAATGTTCATGCACAAAGGCTTCTGGTCTTTGCGTTTCAATAGCACCCATATTATTCTTAAAGCCTTCACCGTTTTTCTTAAGTATGTGTTTAATTTCTGCCACGGCAATAACCGGGAAGAATTTAGAAAACAGGAAGTAGCAGGTAAAGAATAAACCAAACGTACCCAGGTAAAAACCTACTTCAAAAATAGAAGGTGCATAGTAGGTACTCCAGCTACTTGGAATGTAATCGCGGTAAATGGAGGTAACGATAATTACAAAACGCTCAAACCACATACCCACGTTTACAATAACACTCATAAAGAAGGTAAACACAATATTTCTTCTCAGTTTAGAGAACCAGAAAAACTGTGGCGCCAATACGTTACAACCCATCATCAGGTAATAACTCCAGGCATAAGGCGTGGTTAAATCCCAACGATTTCTGAAAGCAGCAGCCTCATATGGATTTTGTCCGTACCATGAAATAAATAACTCGGTAATATAAGCCACACCCACAATAGAACCTGTTAACACAATTACTTTGTTCATCACTTCAATATGTTCCAATGTAATATAGTCTTCCAGCTTCAGCACTTTACGGGTAATAATTAACAGGGTTTGCACCATGGCAAAACCAGAGAAGATAGCACCCGCCACAAAGTAAGGAGGGAAGATGGTGGTATGCCAGCCCGGTATAACCGATGTGGCAAAGTCGAACGATACGATGGTGTGTACTGATAATACCAGTGGTGTACTTAAACCAGCCAGTACTAATGATAAAGCTTCGTGACGCTGCCAGTGTTTGGTAGAACCCGTCCAGCCAAAGCTAAGCAAGCCATACATAAACTTTCTCCATTTCAATTTAGCACGGTCACGCACCGTAGCCAGATCGGGTATTAAACCGCAGTACCAGAATAATAATGATACGGTGAAGTAAGTAGAAATCGCAAATACATCCCACAACAGCGGAGAGTTAAAATTAACCCATAACGGACCACGGCTATTGGGGTAAGGCAATACAAAGAACGCCATCCACACACGGCCCATATGCCAGATGGGAAACTGGCCCGCACACATTACAGCAAAAATGGTCATTGCTTCAGCGGCACGGTTTACACCCGTTCTCCAGCCCTGGCGAAACAGTAATAAGATAGCAGAAATAAGCGTACCGGCATGACCAATACCCACCCACCAAACGAAGTTGGTAATATCCCAACCCCATCCAATGGTTTTATTGAGGTTCCACTGACCAATACCGTAGGTTACCTCACGATAAATACTGTATGCACCAAACAACAGCAGGCCCACAGAAATTAAAAACCCAATCCACCACAGGCGGGTAGGGTTGCTTTCAATTGGCCTAACAATATCTTCTGTTACCTGGTGATAATTTTTTTCGCCAGTTACCAATGGTTCACGAACCTGCGATTCGTATCTGAGTAATGCCATAATCTTATTTAGCTTTAGGCTATAAGCAATTAGCTTTTAGCTTTTATTTATGTAACAAACTATGTCTCTTTGTTCAGCATCCTTGTGTCACACCCTTCATCCGCATCTCTTTGCTCAGCATTTTTTTTCAGTACACGTGTGCGACGCAACGGCTGCTTCATACTTATTCAACAGCCGGGCTCCTGCTATTTATTAATGATGCGCCGCTTCTTTAGCGCCTTCTTTCTTTTCTTCTTGGTGCGCTTCTTCGTGTCCGCCAGCTGCCAGCACATCGCTGTTTCTAACTTTAGCCAGATAGCTTACATTAGGCAACACGTGCAGCATTTCTAAAGAGTAGAACATGCGGTTTACATTTTCTGTACGCACTTTGCTTACTTCACTTTCTTTATTGTTTACATTACCAAACACAATTGCATCGCCGGCACAAGCCTGCTGGCAAGCAGTTTTCACATCGCTATCCTGTAAGGTTCTGTTTTCTTTTTTAGCTTTTAATTTGCCTTCTTGTAAACGTTGTACGCAGAAAGAACATTTTTCAATAACACCGCGGCTTCTTACAGTAACATCCGGGTTCAGCACCATGCGGGTTAATTCATCGTTCATCATCAAAACACTGTCATCCAGTCCGCCTACAGTACCAAATTTCTGGTTGTCTTTAAAGCTGTCTGCACCCATATAATCGGCCCAGTTAAAGCGGCGTACTTTATAAGGACAGTTGTTAGCACAATAACGGGTACCAATACAACGGTTATAAGTCATTTGGTTTAAACCCTCACTGCTGTGGTTGGTGGCAGCTACCGGGCAAACATTTTCGCAAGGTGCGTTATCGCAATGCTGACAAAGCATTGGCATAAATACGGTTTGTATGCTGTCTGCATCATTCGGGTCTCCGGCAAAGTAGCGGTCAATACGCAACCACTGCATATCGTGAAAACGCATTACCTCGCTTTTACCCACTACCGCAACGTTGTTTTCTGCATTACAAGCCACCACGCAGGCGCCGCAACCAAAACAACTATTCATATCAATACTCATACCCCATTTAATACCGGGTCTGTCGTACACGCCGTAAATGGTACCTTGCTTTTCAAAATCTTTTACACCACCCCAAGCCTTTAATTCAGCTTCTCTGCCATCTAAAATAGCAGTGGGGTTCTTTTTATAAGCCGCCAATAACTCTTCTTTTACCACCTCGTGGCGGCCTTCGTAAGAAGCGTGTGTTTGGTTTTGAGCAATGGGGTATTTATCTGCAGCGCTTTTTGCTATCTCTGCATTTGTAATATTCCAGTTTGTAGAAGCTGCCAGTTTATATGCATTCTGGCCGGCATTTTTTACAGCCATGCCCACTTTTTCGCTACGGCCAAAGCCAACTGCTACTGCAATGGTATTTTCTGGCATACCCGGCACAATCATAGCAGCAAGTGTTAAAGTAACACTACCTACTTTAAGATCTACCTGTGGCTTTTCAGGATTTACTTCATAAGTATCTGCCTGCTGGCGGTCTGTTATATCTATTCCTAATAATTCTTTACCTAATGCCGGAGAAATCATGGCGTAGTTATCCCAGCAAGCCTTGGTTACAGGGTCAGCCAATTCTAATAACCATGGGTTATTAGCCTGGCGGCCTTCGCCCACACCTACTTTCTGATACAATACCACTTCATATTTTCCGCCTTTTTTAGCACTGCCAATGGCTGCTGTGGCATCTGCCAGACGGCCTGTATTGTAAGCGGCGCCTGCACTTGCAGCAGCGGGTTCATTTACACCATCCATTAGCAGCTTGGTATACGCGGCTTCTCCACCCAGCTTGGCTACCCAGTAGTTTTTAAAATAATCGTGGTAGCTAACGGTGCTGCCGCTCCATTTTAATAAACTATCCTGTAATTGGCGGGTTTTAAATAATGGGTTAATGGTAGGTTGCAAAATGCTGATGTATCCTTCTTTCACCTGTGCATCGCCCCAGCTTTCCAGATAATGGTGCGTAGGTACAATGTATTTGCACAGTTCAGCAGTTTCATCCATACGGTCTGCAAAGTTTACCGTGGTGGCCACTTTTGCCAAAGCCTTTACAAAACGTGCACTGTCAAAATAATTATAAACCGGATTGGCATCATACACCAGTAATGCATTTACATTACCCGCTTCCATATCTGCAACAAGGGTTGCCATTTCACTATCCAATCCCTGACGTATTAATAATGGGTTTGCCCAGTTTACAGTAGTGCCGTTAGCGCCTAAAGCTTCGTTAACAGCATTAACCACTAATT
This sequence comes from Flavihumibacter sp., assembly GCA_033761915.1. Classification (GTDB taxonomy): domain Bacteria; phylum Bacteroidota; class Bacteroidia; order Chitinophagales; family Chitinophagaceae; genus JACMLD01. The sequence continues at coordinate 35,424 of JANRMC010000156.1, read as the reverse complement.
GCACATTCACATCATTACTGCCACTAACCACTAAAGCAGCACCTTTATGCGCATTTAATGCTGCAACTGTTTTTTCAACACCCTTCTTTACCTTATCACTTACGCCGGTAACAGCCTGGCCATTTAATGCATTTAATATTGCTACTGCCACTGCGCCTGCTTCTGAAGGTTTATGTGTGTAGCGCTCATCGGCATTGGCACCCGTCATGCTCATCATACTCTCAAACTGAATATGCTTGCTCATTTCAGGGTTAGACGGATTAATTTTTCTGCCAGCAGCATAACCACGCTGGTATTCTACTGAATTCAGCCAGGTACCTAAAAAGTCGGCACCCAAACTCACAATTACTTTGGCTTTATCAAACTGATAAGAAGGGATGGCTCTTTTTCCATAGCTGGCTTCATTAGCTTCTAATAAAGCGCTGTAAGAAACACCATCGTATTGTACATGGCGGCTACCAGGGTATTTCGCCAAAAACTCTGTAATAATTTGTTTGGTAGAAGGAGAGGTAACAGTAGCTGTTAATAACACCACTTTACCGGCAGCCAAACCATCTGCAATTGATTTATCAATATTTTCAAAAGAAGCGGCGGCAAATCCATCTTTACCTTTTACCAATGGAGAACGAAGACGGGCGGTATCATATAAATCTAATACAGAAGCCTGTGCTCTTGCGGTAGTGCCTCCGTTGTTGATGGCAGAAAGGGCATTGCCTTCAATTTTAACCGGGCGTCCATCCCGCACTTTGGCTACCACAGCAATAGCGTCTCCGCCAGAAACAAAGGTAGTTGCATAATAATCTGCCACGCCGGGTATTAAATCCTGCGGTTTGTTTACATAAGGAATTGCCTTTTTTACGGGCACTTCGCAACCGGCAGCCACAGCGGCAGCAGCGGTGCTAAAGCCTAAATACTTCAAAAAGTCTCTGCGGGGGGTATTGGCATTTGCCAACTCTCCCAAACTTTCTGCCATGCTTTCTTCCTGAAATTCATCCTGCTGTTTCTTTTGAAAAGACTCAGAGTTTGTAAACTCACCGAAGCTTTGCCAGTACTTTTTTTGCTCCATTATAGAAATTTGAAAATTGATCAGTTATTTGTTTTCAGAACCAACCCCTGAGGGTTTTTTTTTAATAGTGACATTTCTGGCACTCTGTACCACCAATCATCTCTACAGTTACGCTATCCACTTTTTTATTCTTGATATCATTATGGAATTTCTCGTAAATGCTATAAAACTTATTGCCTTCACCGGTTTTAGGATCGTAGAAATTCACCTTGCTCTCACGGTGGCAGTTTACGCACCAGCCCATGCTTAAATCACTAAACTGGTAAACCTCGCCCATTTCCTGTATTGGGCCATGACAGGTTTGACATTGTACCTTACCGGCACGGGTGTGCTGAGAGTGGTTAAAGTAAACGTGGTCGGGCAGGTTATGAATTTTAACCCACTCAATAGGTTGCTCTTTACCACTGTATTTTTTAGTAGCAGGGTCGTAGCCGGCTGCTTTGTATATCTTCTGAATTTCTGCCGTACCGTCTACCTTAGTACCATCTTCCTTAAATATATCTTCTCCTTTGTACTCATTAATGGCTGCGTGGCAATTCATACACACATTTACAGAAGGTATATTGGCATGCTTTCCTTCAAAAGCTCCATTGTGGCAATACAAACAGCTTATTTGGTTGGTGCCGGCGTGTACCTTGTGAGAATAGTAAATAGGCTGCTCTGGCTGGTAATCTTTATTACGGCCCAAACCCACAGCACCCTGTATGGTAAGGTAACCACCAATTACAAATAATACCACTGCAAAAGCAGCTATATAAGATTTGTTTTTATAAAAAGCTATTGGCTCGGCAGAAGGGATACCCTCTTTATCATCGGCCAGTTTACGCAGGTTGCTGTTAACCTGTAATAATATAAGTGTAATAATGGCCAGAATTAAAGTAAGAATGCCGTATAAAAGGCTGTTATCGCTGGCTGCAGCTTTATCACCGGGAGTTAGACCTGGGCCGTCATCTTTTTTAGCGCCGGCTTTTGGCGCTTCATTTATATATTTTAAAATAGCAGCAATATCAGCATCTGCCAAACCCGTAAAGGTGTTCATGGCAGTTTTATTCCACTGAACATATAAGTCGTTAAAGTACTTATTACCGGTGGCCAAAACCGCCTGGTTATTCTTAATCCATGCATACAGTAATTTTTGGTCGGGTACCCGCTCTTCAACACCTCGTAATGCCGGACCCGTAAGATTTGCGTCTATGGCATGGCAAGATTTACAGTTGGCCTCAAATAGCTCTTTGCCATTAGGTTGCGCTAAAGCAACAAAAGAAACACACAAAAACACGATGGAAAATAAGCTGCGGACTACTAATTTGGCGAATGGTCTATGATAAATCATAAGCTGAAAGAATATCGGTGATAAAAGGAAACCTTTCCTTGGTCGGCTGCAAAAATAAGTCAGGAAATCAACAAAATATCAACATGTTAAAACTTTTTTTGAGCCGCATCCAGCCTGCGTTTCAGCCGATTGTTTAAGAAAAATTATTGAATCTGTCATTATTTTGTCAACTGTTTAAGCCTTGCTGCTTTTTATATAAATATCTGTTTACAACAAATTTTTTTGCCGCACTTTTGCACCTATGTTTAAACGCCTGCAACAAAAATGGAAGGTGAACGGTTGGCAGCTTTTTTTAATTCTCTGTGTTTTTGCCATTACCGGCACCACCACTGCCTGGATTTCTAAAAGCATTACCGCCTGGGTGGGGCTTACCCCCCAATCTCCGCTTTTATACCGGGCGGGCCTGCGTATCCTGGTATTGTTATTTGGCTACCAGGTCATCATTTTGCTTGTTTCCATTCCCTTTGGTCAGTTTAGGTTTTTTTGGAACTATGAAAAGAAAATACTTCGCTGGCTGGGCAAGGTTTTAGGCATTATAAAAAAAGAAGCCCCCTCTAATTCTTAGTGTTTTTTTGGTAACCAGCGGCAACGCTCCGGTTAAGCAGCCGTTGCGTCGCACTCTTCAGCAATGGTAATAAGGCATTGGGCATACGCTTAAAGGCTTAAACCCTATACCGTATAGCTAATACCTGGTTCTTCTGTACAAGTGTGCGACGCAACCAATGCCGCCATAAAAAACAACCGCCCGTTACCAAAAAAACTTAGGGTATATAAAATTTTGAAATCATCATTAAAAATCAGCAGCCCAACTTTTCACCAATCGGGATGATAATTTTTAATGATGATACTACGTGGCCAAAAAACAATAAAAATTATCACATGAAACAGTAGTTTTGGCGCATGATTAAATTGGCCCTTTTTGCCTCGGGCGCCGGTTCTAACGCCCAAAAGATTATAGACCATTTTAGAAACGCAGCAGGTATTAGTGTGGCACTTATTGCCTGTAATAAACCCGGTGCCGGGGTACTATCTATTGCTGAGAGAGAGGGTATTGCCACCCTGCTGATTGAAAAAGACGTTTTTTTCAGGGGAGATGCATACACCGGTTTTTTAAAAGAAAAAGAGATCAGCTTTATAGTGCTGGCGGGTTTTTTATGGAAGGTGCCGCCTGTTTTAATAGCCGCCTACCCCAATAAAATTGTAAACATACACCCGGCATTGTTACCCAAATACGGCGGCAAGGGTATGTATGGTAACCATGTGCACGAAGCAGTAATTGCCAATAAAGAAAAAGAAAGTGGCATTACCATTCATTTGGTAGATGAGCAGTACGACCATGGCCGCACTTTATTACAAGCTACCTGCCCGGTAGAAGTAACCGATACGGCCCACAGCCTGGCACAAAAAATTCATCAGCTGGAACATTATTATTACCCAAGGGTTATAGAACAAGAGCTGGGTTTGCAAAAACATAGTTAAATAACCTTTCTTAACCCATGCCACTGGCAAACTTGTTATAATATCACATTTTTAAAACAGCATTTGGCAAAACTTTACCGGCATATAGTTTTTACTGCAATGTTTGCGTTTGTTTTTTTGTTGGCCGCAACGGCGCAAATACGCATTAGTGGTACCGTGTATGATATTACACGCATACAACCCCTGCCTGCGGTTAGCATTCTTAGCAGTTCTGGCACCGGTACGGTTACAGACTCTAACGGGCACTATAGTTTAATGGTGCTGCCAAAAGACTCTATATGGTTTTCTTACCTCAACAAATCAACCCCCAAATATGCGGTTGCCACCATTGGTAACTATGGCAATTTTGATATTTCGTTGCATGTGCCGGTTACAGAATTAAGAGAAGTGCGGGTATTGCCCCGCAATTATAAAATAGACTCGTTACAAAACCGTATAGACTATGCCAAGGTGTTTGATTACCGCAAGCCGGGTTTACGCATCAACTCGGCCCCATACAGCGGGCAACCCGGTGTGGGTTTAGATTTAAATGAGTTGATTGGCATGTTTCAGTTCAGAAAAAATAAACGGATGCTGGCTTTTCAGCAACGTTTAATAACAGAAGAACAGGAAAAATACATAGACCACCGCTTTAGCAAAGCACTGGTTAGAAAAATTACAGGTGCTACCGGCAAAACCCAGGATGATTTTATGAAACGCTACCGTCCTTCTTATGAGTTTGTAACCAGCGCCAGCGATTACGATCTGGCAGAATACATAAAGCTGGCGTATGAAAATTACGAGATGCGTATAAAAGGCTTCTGATTGTTTTGCAGGCTTTTTCTTTTCAATGTAACTTCAAGGCCTCTTAACCAAAAAATAATTGCAATATGAAAAAGCTTACAGCTGCCCTGCTGTTTTGTTGCTGCCACACGCTTGCCATTTCTCAAAATGTTTTAAAAAACGGCATCCCTGAATCTGCGGGGTTTTCTTCGCAACGTCTTCAACGCATTGATAACTTTATTAACGGTTATATAAAAAATAACCAGCTGAATGGTGCTGTGGGGCTAGTGGTGCATAATGGCACTATTGTTTATAACAAAGCTTTTGGCAATAGCAATATAGCCAGCAGCACTGCCATGAAGACTGACAATATTTTTCGTATTGCATCTATGAGCAAGCCCGTGGTAAGTGTGGCCGCTATGATTTTATATGAAGAAGGAAAATTTTTGCTGGATGACCCTATTTCTAAATTCATCCCTTCTTTTAAAAATGCCCGTGTGTTGGAAACGTTTAATGCCGCAGACACCACCTATACAACCGTGCCTGCTAAAAGAGAAATAACCATCCGCCATTTACTTACCCATACTTCCGGCATTGGCTATGCACAAATTGGAGATGCAAAATCTAACGCCATTTATTATAAAAATCAGATTAATGGTGGTATTGGCACCCCATATTCTTCTTTAAAAGAAGTAATCAGCCGCCTGGGCACATTACCGCTTTTTGCACAGCCCGGCGAAACATTTTTATATGGTTTAAATACAGATGTGCTGGGTTATGTGGTGGAAGTGGCAGCCGGTATGTCGCTGGACCAGTTTATGGAACAGCGCATTTTTAAACCCCTTGGCATGAAGGATACTTATTTCTTTTTACCCAAAGAAAAACAAAACAGATTGGTATCGTTATACAAACAAGCGGGTAACAAATTAACACTGCAGGATTCTATTATAAGCCTGAATGGAACTTTTTGGAGAGACTTTCCGAATACACCGGGGGGCAGTTATTTCTCTGGTGGGGCAGGGTTAAGTTCAACGGCATACGACTATGCCGTATTTGGACAAATGTTATTAAACGGCGGTAGCTACAATGGGGTACATATTTTAGCACCATCTACTGTTAAGCTGATGACCACTAATCAAATTGGCGCCATACCCATGTGGGGCAATACTGAACTGACCACCCGTTTTGGTTTAGGCTTTGGTCTCTATACTGAAAAAAGCAGTACCAGCACCCCGGTTAATGCCGGTTCTTTTGATTGGGCAGGTATGTTTGCTTCTCATTTTTGGATAGACCCCAAAGCCAAAATTGTGGGGGTGTTTATGCGTAATGTATGGCCAACAGAAACCTGGGATTTTGGAGATCGTATTAAGCCACTTGTATACCAGGCTTTGATTGAACAATAGTTGCAGCCATTGCAGGTGCTTTTAAAATAACTATATTACTACATAAATTAATTACGATGAAACCTGTACTAACAATAAGCTTTTTCTTGCTGCTGGTTTTAACTGCATGGGCACAAACAAAACCCGCCCCAAAACTGCCTGTAGAAAATTACGCCACAGCCGGGTGGAAAAGCTATCATGATTCTTCAAGAGGTTTTGCTATACAATATCCCGCCAGTTGGGATGCTGATAATGCAAGAGAAAACACACCGCTCTTTTTATTTTCTCCACTGAAAGAAGATGATGACTTCAGAGAAAATTTTAATGTACAGGTGGGCGGCGGTGGCGGCACCTTAGATGAATACATTAAAATAAATATTGAAGACCTTAAAAGCAGTATTAAAAATTTTAAAATAATAAGCCAGCGTAAACTTATTTACAATGGAAACAGTGCTTTTGAAATTGTATTTACCGGTAGATTAGAAACAGTGAGTTTTCCGCTTTGGTGGAAACAACGTTATGTGCTGACCGATAAAGGTTCTTTTGTAGTTACTTATTCTACTGTTGCCGGCAAAAAAGATGATCATGCGGCCACATCAGACCTTATTTTTAAAACCTTTCTGGTTTTTTAAAAACTCAACCCTCTTTAAAAAAGCCGGCGCTGAACAGTTGCCGGTTTTTTTATTGCATTACCGCAAAATGCATCAGAAAAAACGGTTTCGCTCTCAGGTTTTAAATACCTGTTTACAACAAGCATTAACCTTTATTAACTTCTTTCCCCTCTGGCAGTTTATATAGCCGCATATCCATGCCATGTTATACGTTGTTTTGCAATCGGTTACTTTTGTGGCCTATACTTAAAATCATGAGAAAAGTTTTTACCCTTATCCTGGTACAGATAATAACATTATCATTGTTTGCACAAAAACAAAGCAGCGGCAGTATTAGAGGCCGTCTGGCAGATACTGCCAGCAAACAAGTATTAAGCGAGGCTACTATTAGTGTAATAGCTATAAAAGATTCGTCTACGGTAGCCTATACTGTTTCTGATAACAAAGCTGCTTTTGAAATACAGGGATTGGAACGTGGAGATTTTAGATTAATCATTTCCTTTCAGGGATATGAACCTATAAAAAAAGAGTTTTCATTAACAGCAGAAAAGCCCTATGCAGACTTTGGTACTTTTTATATGAAAAGAGCCAGCACCCTGCTTGCAGAAGTTATTGTAGAACGCCCACCCGTAACCATAAAAAAAGATACGGTAGAGTTTAACGCCAGTTCTTTTAAAACAAAACCCAACGCTACTGCTGAAGACTTACTTAAAAAACTACCCGGCGTGCAGGTGGAGAAAGATGGCACTGTAAAAGCACAGGGAGAACAAATACAAAAAGTATATGTGGATGGCAAAGAGTTTTTTGGCACCGACCCCAAGCTAGCCACTAAAAACATTACAGCAGATATGGTAGAAAGTGTGCAGGTGTATGATGATATGAGCGACCAGGCCCGCTTTACCAAAATAGACGATGGCAGCCGTCAGAAAACCATTAATATTAAACTAAAGAAAGATAAAAAGAAAGGATACTTTGGAAGAGCCACGGTGGGTGGTGGCACCGATGGCCGCTATGAAAACAGTTTGAGTTTTAACCGCTTTAACGGCAACTCTCAGCTTTCTTTTTTAGCTGGGTTAAATAATACCAACAAACAAGGTTTTTCTTTTTCTGATGTTATTACTATGATGGGTGGTTTTGGCAGCCGCAATAACAGTGGTGGCGGAAACGCCGGTGGCATGCAGTTTATTGGTGGCAGCCGCACCGGTGGGGGTGGCGGCGGTATAAGTATACCCGGCCTGGGTGCTGGCTCAAACGGCATCACCCGCTCATGGAACGCCGGCGTAAACTACCGCAACAGTTTTGGTACAAAAGTAGAAATGAGTGGCAGTTATTTTTACAGCAATACATCAACAGCAACAAGACAGAATAATTTTCGCCAAAGCTTTTTTCAAAACGATTCTGTTACTTTCACCAACCAGGATAAGTTTTCTAAAAACGATAATGAAAACCATCGCTTCAATCTGAGAATAGAATACAAAATTGACTCTATGAATTCAATTTTGTATACCCCCAGCTTTACCATTCAAAACTCAGAAAGCTTTAGTAATGATACTTCATCCACCATTGCAGAAAGCCCGGCACAAAAATACCTGGCACTCAGCAGCAAAAACCGTAACCAAAATGAAAGAGATGGTCTGAGCCTGAATAATAATTTACTTTACCGCAGGCGTTTAAATAAAACAGGCCGCACGTTTACCCTTGGCTTAAATAACAGTATCAACAATAGTGATGGTTTGGGCTTTGTACAATCACCTATCAGCTTTTACCGGCCCGATGGCAGCCTCTTCCGTTTTACAGATTTAAACCAGCAAACCACGCAAGACACAAAGTCTAATAACAACACCATCAGTTCTTCTTATACAGAGCCCATTGGAAAAAATAAAATTGTTGAGCTGAACTATGCTTACACCAACAACCAATCTACCAGCGACCGCAAAGCCTACGATTTTAACCAGGGCAGCGGCAAGTATGACCAGTTGAACAAACCGCTTACCAACTATTTTGAAAACTCATTTATTTCAAACCGTGTGGGGGCTAACTTCAGGGTGCAGCAAACCAAGTATAATTTTCAATTGGGTGGTGCCGCACAGTTTGCCACACAAGAAAATTTCAGCAACCGCAATGTTAACGGAAAAGACACCGTAGTAAACACCCGTCAAACATTCACTAACTTTTTTCCAACGGCAAACTTCACATACAATTACAGCCGCACCAAATCATTGCGCATTAATTATCGCGGCCGCACCAACACACCCAGCGTTTCTCAACTGCAGGATGTGCCAGATGTAAGCGATCCGCTGTATATAAGAACCGGTAATGCTTCTTTAAAACAAGAGTTCAGCCATAACCTGAACCTGAATTATAATACATTTAATTTTGTAAGCTTCCGTTTCTTCTCTGCCAATATAAGCCTTAACACTACCGGCAATAAAATTGTAAACAGTATTGATACAGCCGGCAAAGGCGTGCAATTAATAAGACCCGTAAACCTGGATGGGGCTTATACATTTACAGCTTTTGTAACCAATGGCATACCCATCCGCAATAAAAAATTAAAAGGCGCTAATATTAACCTTACCACCATTTTTAATAAAAACCGTGATATAAGTTTATTAAACAAACTAAAAAATATTACCGATAACCTGTTGCTTACACAAACTGCAGCGTTTAACTATAATTACAAAGAGAAATTGGATATGGGTGTAAGTGCCAGCGTAACGTATAATAATGTTACGTACAGCATTCCCTCCACACCCGATGCCACTTATTTTTCTCAAACCTATTCTCTTGACTTTACATACACCTTTAAAAACGGTATAGTAGCCGCCACAGACTTTGATTATTTTATAAACAGCGGCCGTGCAGAAGGCTATAACCAGAATGTGCCCATGTGGAATGCCAGCCTGGCCAAGCAACTGTTTAAAAAGAAAAACGGAGAACTGAAACTGAGTGTGTTTGATATATTAAAACAAAACCAAAGTATTAACCGCAGCATTGGCGATAACTATATTGCAGACACCCGCACACAGGTTATACAACGTTACTTTCTGTTAAGTTTTATGATTAACATTAATAAAGGCGGTATGCAGCAAAACCAAATGCGCATGCCGGGCATGTTCCGCAGAAGCACCAACAACCTGAGAGTGGTAAATTAATTTTTATTACCCGGCAGCAACGCTTTTATCAGCAGTGGTTGCGTCGCACACTTCAACTATGGTAAAAGGTATTGGGCGTAGGGTTTAAGGCCCTATACTCTTTAGCTTATACCTGTTCTTCTGTACAAGTGTGCGACGCAACGATGCATTATAGTATTACCACTGCCGGTTAACCAATAAAAAAAGCTGTGCCTTAAAAGGCACAGCCGGTTGTTTTAATGTGAGAGAACGGAAAAACTATAATAAGCCTTTGCCTAAAAGATATTCTGCAATTTGCACCGCGTTGGTGGCGGCGCCTTTACGCAGGTTATCGCTCACAATCCACATATTTAAAGTGTTGGCTTGTGTTTCATCTCTGCGGATGCGGCCTACAAACACTTCATCTTTTTCATGCGCATCTTTAGGCATGGGGTATTGCTGGTTAGCCAAATCATCAGTTACCACTACACCGGGTGCGGCGGCTAATAATGCTTTTACTTCATTTACATCAAAGTCGTTGGCAAATTCTATGTTCACACTTTCGCTGTGGCCACCCATTACCGGTATACGTACGGTGGTAGCAGTAACCCGTATGCTGTCATCGCCCATAATTTTACAGGTTTCTTTTACCATTTTCATTTCTTCTTTGGTATAGCCATTATCTAAAAACACATCAATCTGCGGAATTACATTCAGGTCTATAGCATATTTATACGCCATGGGGTATTCATCATTAGCGCCTTTAACGGCTTTTGCTCTTTCACCCATTAACTGGTCTACTGCTTTTTTACCGGTGCCGGTTACGCTTTGGTAAGTAGATACCACCACTCTTTTTATTTGATACTTTTTATGCAGTGGTTGCAAAGCCACCACCATTTGTATGGTAGAGCAATTGGGGTTGGCAATAATTTTATCGTCTTTGGTTAATACATTGGCATTAACTTCTGGCACCACTAACTTTTTGGTGGGGTCCATGCGCCATGCGCTGGAGTTATCAATTACAGTAATGCCGGCCGCTGCAAACTGAGGCGCCCATTCTAAAGAAGTGCTGCCACCTGCAGAAAAAATAGCCACAGCAGGTTTGGCGGCAATGCCATCTTGCATACTAACCACTTTATACGCTTTGCCTTTAAAGCTTACTTCTTTACCTACGCTTCTTTCAGAAGCAACGGGTACCAGTTCTGTAACCGGAAAATTTCTTTCTGCTAATACCTGTAACATTTTGGTGCCCACTAAACCGGTAGCACCCACTACTGCAACTTTCATAATTTTGTTTCCCCCCAATCTTCCTTTGCAGGAAGTTTTTAGTTAATAAATAGAATTTGACAGATAAAAAAAGCCTTCCGTTGTGGAAGGCTTTTTACATTTTTTATAGAGTAACTATACAGAATGCTATTAACCTTCCCTGCGGAAACGTTTCTTGGTGCATTTTGTATGTTTCTTATTTGTCATTGCGGTGGCAAAAATAGAGTAGCTGCTTTACATGCCAAAATTATTTGATAGATTTATTGAGGAATGCAGATAAAAAAATCATTGAACCTTAAACTAACGGTAGTTGCAGTGCTGCTACGGCTGCTTTGTTTTTCACAACCGGTGCAGCGCTATGCAATCGTCATTAGTGAAGTGATGGCCGACCCATTGCCGGTGGTGGCATTACCCAACACAGAGTATATTGAATTGCGCAATACCACCAATTTGCCTATAAACTTAAACGGCTGGAAAATAAGCGATGGCAGCAGCACCGCCACCATTACTACCAGTTTTATATTACAGCCAGATAGCAGTGTGGCCATTTGCACCAACAGCGCTGCAACAGCATTGTCGGCTTTTGGCACTACCATTGGCGTAAGCAATTTTCCTTCTTTAGATAATGATGGGGATATTGTATACCTGCGTTCTCCGCAAGGCAGCACTATACATGCCGTGACATATATTAAAGCTTGGTATAATAATGCTGTTAAAAGCGATGGTGGCTGGTCTTTAGAAATGATAGATACCAAAAACCCCTGCACCGGTGCCGCTAACTGGAAAGCCAGTGAAGACCCCAAAGGCGGCACACCCGGTAAAAAAAATTCGGCTGATGGTATTAATAAAGACAATACAACACCCGCCTTAGCAAGAGCATTTGCCACAGACAGCGTAACCATAACCCTTGTTTTTAATGAGTCTTTAGACAGTGTAAAAGCAGTAGTGCCCGCCAACTATCAAATAAGCGATGGCATTGTTATTAACAACAATATTGTGGCTTTGCCACCAATGTACGACCGGGTTGTATTAAAACTGAATGCCGCTATACCCCGCAACAAGGCGTATAAAGTAACGGTGAATGGTGTTACCGATTGCGTAGGCAACACTATTGGTATTTATAATACAGCACAAGCTGGCTGGGCTACAGCAGCGGATAGTTTTGAGGTGGTGATCAACGAAATTTTATTTAACCCCAAGCCCGATGGGGTTGATTATTTAGAACTGTATAACCGCTCTGTAAAAATTATTAACCTGAAAGATATTTATATAGCCAACCGAAACAGCAGCGGCGTTATTGGCAGCGTAAAGCAGGTTAGCACAGAAGACTATTTATTATTTCCGCAGCAGTATATAGTGCTTACAGAAGATGCTGCAATATTGCAACAACAATACCTGGTTAAAGACGCGGCTACTATTATTGTATTACCCGCAATGCCTTCTTACCCCGATGATAAAGGCATTGCCGTAGTTTTAAATGCACAGGGAAAAATTACGGATGAGTTGCGTTATGATGAAAAATGGCATTTTAAACTGATTGATAATAACGAGGGCGTAGCTTTAGAACGCATTAACTATAATAACCCCACCACAGATGCGGGCAACTGGCACAGTGCTGCCACCAGTGCCGGTTATGGCACACCCGGTTATCAAAACTCTCAATACAAGGCTGCGGCAATAGCAACGGGCAGTATAACCATTACCCCCGCCGTTTTCTCACCAGATAACGATGGCTTTGATGATAATGCTTTTATTAATTACCAGTTTAACAGCCCGGGTTTTGTGTGCAACATTACCATATACAATGCCCAGGGCAAACCGGTAAAATTTTTAACCCGCAATGCTTTATGTGGTTTAAAAGGCAGCTACCCGTGGGATGGGTTGGATGAAAACAACCAAAAGCTGCCCATTGGCACTTATGTAGTGCTTACAGAAGTTTTTGCCTTAAACGGCAAAACACAAAAATTTAAAAACAGTATTACGCTGGCAAGAAGGTTTTAAGCCGCATTGTGCTTACCACGAAGCCAACACCGTAACGCCGCCTTGCGTGGTTTGGTTTAACTGTACATGCACTTTGGTGCCCACTGGCAACAAAACATCTACACGGCTGCCAAAACGTATAAAGCCCAGCTCTTCGTTTTGCTTTACAGTTTGCCCTACGCTGCTATAATTAATAATGCGCTTGGCAAGGGCGCCGGCAATTTGTTTTACCAATATTTCTTTACCGGTTGTGGTATGGCGCAACACAACAGAGTGGCGTTCATTTTCGGTTGAAGATTTGGGGTTCCAGGCCACCAGGTATTTGCCTTTGTGATATTGATTGTACACCACACTGCCATTAACCGGGTAGCGGTTTACATGCACATTGGCCGGACTCATAAAAATAGAAACCTGCAGGCGTTTTTCTTTAAAATATTCTTCATCCACCGCTTCTTCTATTACCACCACTTTGCCATCGGCCGGGGCAATAATTTTATTATCATCAAAACTTAAATGGCGGTTGGGTATTCTGAAAAAAGAAATAATAAACAACAGTAAACCAAACGTACCAATAAAAATTACCCAGCTTAACCAGGGCAATGAGTAACTGATAAAATAAAAAGAAAGCAAATTAATGATACCAAAAATGATGGCGCTGATGGCAATGGGTTTATAACCTTCTTTGTGTATGTACATGTGTTTTACTTAAAGCGCAAAAATAAGGTAATAAAAAGAGTTTATGTTACCAGCTTTAGTAATTCTGCGCGGCACCGGTTGCGTCGCACACTTGTGCTAAGGTATGTCCATGGTCAATAGTTAATAGTCCATAGCAGTACCATAAACCAAGTACTGTTCAAGTGTGCGACGCAACAACTGTTGCCCAAAGAACCGCTGCCGGTTACCAAAAAAACTTAATAACCCGGGCTAATAGTTAACCTATAATTTTTAAGCAGTACCCATCATTTATATTATTTTTGCGGGCTAAAACCAATAGTATGAGCAAAGGACCGGTTTCTCAGTACATACAGCATCATTACCGCCATTTTAATGCGGCGGCTTTAATGGATGCAGCAAAAGGATATGAAACGCATTTGGCAGAAGGTGGTAAAATGATGATTACATTGGCGGGTGCTATGAGTACCGCAGAGTTGGGTTTAAGTTTGGCTGAAATGATACGGCAGGATAAAGTACAAATTATCAGTTGCACCGGTGCTAACCTGGAAGAAGATGTAATGAACCTGGTGGCACACTCTCATTATAAAAGAGTACCTAACTACAGAGATTTAACACCGCAGGAAGAGTGGGATTTGTTAGAAAATCATTACAACCGCGTTACAGATACCTGCATTCCGGAAGAAGAAGCGTTCCGCCGTTTACAAAAACACCTGCATCAGCAGTGGGTGGAAGCAGAAGCAAAAGGAGAACGTTACTTTCCGCATGAGTTTTTATACAAAACCGTTTTAAGCGGAGATTTGAAACAGTATTATGAAATAGACCCCAAGGATAGCTGGATTGTAGCTGCAGCAGAAAAAAATATTCCGATTGTGGTGCCGGGTTGGGAGGACAGTACCACCGGTAATATTTTTGCCAGCTATGTTATTAAAGGAGAATTAAAAGCCAGCACTGTTAAAAGCGGTATTGAATATATGGTGTGGCTGGCCGATTGGTATCGCCAGAACTCGGGTGGTAAAGGCGTGGGCTTCTTTCAGATTGGTGGCGGTATTGCCGGAGACTTTCCGATTTGCGTGGTACCCATGATGTACCAGGACCTGGAGTGGCACGATGTACCATTCTGGAGTTACTTCTGCCAGATATCTGACAGCACCACTTCTTTTGGTTCTTACAGCGGTGCTGTGCCCAACGAAAAAATTACCTGGGGTAAGTTAGACATACACACCCCCAAGTTTATTGTAGAAAGTGATGCTACCATAGTGGCACCACTTATGTTTGCATGGATACTGGGATGGTAAAAAAATGCAACCCCTGCCAACAGCAGGGGTTTTTTGTTGCTTGCTAATTTTTATAAAGAAATATATGTTTAAAAAGCTTGCCGGGTTTATTAATAAAAGCCGTTTTGCTGTTGTTTTTTATTTAATAGCATTTAGTGTTTTATTGTTTACCAGTACCAGGCTGGTACTACTGCTAACAAGGCCACTACTGTTTGACTGGGATTTTAAAAACCTGCTGGGTGTTTTTGCTATTGGCCTGGTATATGATTTTATTATTGCCTGTTTTGTGCTGGTGCCGTTAATCTGGCATTTATGGTTTTTAAATAACACCATGTACCGGCAAAAAGAAAAATGGTGGGCCGTTGTTTTTTTTATAGTGCTTATAGGCATTGCTGCTTTTACCAATTTTATTATTCCAAAAGACTTTGATAAAAAACTGCATTGGGCGGTGGCTGGTTTTTTTCTGCTTCGCTTTTTGCTTTACCTGTTTTTATTGTACAGCACCCCGGCAACAAAAAACAAATGGCGCAAAGTGGTATTGGTGGTGGATGTTGCCATTACGGTTTTTCTATTATTATTTAATGCCATCAGCGAATGGTTTTTTTGGGATGAGTTTACCACCCGTTATAATTTTATTGCAGTAGACTACCTGGTATATACTAATGAAGTGGTGGGTAATATAAAAGAAAGTTACCCGGTATTTTGGATAGTAACTGCCGTGCTGGGTTTTACGGCTATTGTTGTTTGGTTGTTGCGTAAAGCAATGAATGATTCTTTACAATCTGTACAGAGTTTTAAAAGCCGCAGCCTGGTGGCGTTCATTTTATTTGCATTACCAGTAGCAGGCAGCTGGCTTATTGGTGCCAACCTAAGACGCTTTAGTAATAATGAAGTGGCTAATGAACTGGCCGGAAATGGTATTTACGAATTTGCCCTTGCCTTTCAGAGCAATGAGCTGGAATATGAAAAATTCTATCAGACACTACCCTTGCAGGAAGCCTTCAGCACATTGCGGCAGCAATTAAAAGACTCTGTAAGCAGTTTTGTTTCTGACGATGTATTTAATATTGAACGCAGCATTAACTATAAAGAAGAAGAAAAAAAACTGAACGTTGTTTTAATAAGTGTAGAAAGCCTGAGTGCCGATTTTATGGCAGCTTTTGGCGGCACAGAAAATATTACCCCAAATCTTGATAGCCTTGCCAAGGAAAGTTTGTTTTTCAGAAGCATGTATTCTTCCGGCACCCGAACGGTAAGGGGCCTGGAGGCGCTTTCACTTTCTTTACCGCCTTCTCCGGGCCAGAGTATTGTAAAACGGCCACACAACGAACATCTTTTTTCTTTAGGCAGTGTGTTTAAAAGCAAGGGCTATGCTACTTATTATATGTATGGTGGTTATGGCTATTTTGATAATATGAGTTATTATTTTGGCAATAACGGGTATACGGTAATTGACCGCACTGCTTTGGCCGACGCTGAAGTACATTATGCAAATATCTGGGGCGTGGCCGATGAAGATTTGTTTACACTGGCCATAAAAAACCTGAATGCTGTTAATAACAAACAACAACCCTTCTTTGCACATATAATGACGGTTTCTAACCACCGGCCCTATACCTACCCCGAAGGAAGGATTGATATACCACCTACAGAACAGAGAAGGGGCGGTGCCGTAAAATATACCGATTATGCGATTGGTAAATTTATACGTGAAGCAAAACAAACCGCCTGGTTTAAAAACACCATTTTTGTAATTATTGCAGACCATTGTGCCAGCACTTCGGGCAAAGTAAAATTGCCCATACCTTCTTACCACATACCCTGTATGATTTATGCACCGGGTTTAATAGCCCCACAACAATATACCCGCCTTACTGCACAAATGGATATGGCCCCTACCATTCTGGGTTTATTAAAAATGGATTATACTTCTAAATTTTTGGGGCAGGATATTTTTGTTAGAGACACCACACAAGAAAAAGCTTTTGTAAGCACCTACCAGGGGCTTGGTTATATTGCCCAGCAAAAAATGGTGGTGTTAAGCCCTGTAAGAAAAGCAGAAATGCTATTGCCAGATTTTACCACCGGCCAGGCAACTGCCATTGCTATGGATTCTGCCCTGCGTAAAAAAGCCATTGCTTATTACCAATGTGCCGATTGGATGATACGGCATCAAAAGTATACATCAAAATAAAGAAGGTGGCCAATGGCCACCTTCTTTATTTATTGCAGGCTTAAAAATTAATGCTTTCTGTCTCTTTTGTCTTCTTTATGGTCACGCACATTTTCTTTTCTGTCTCTTTTATTTTCTTTACGGTCTCTTACGTCTTCACGTTTGTCACGCTTATCTTCTTTGGCGTCCCTTACATCTTCGCGGGCATCACGTTTGTCTTCAATTTTATCGCGGCGGCCACCATCGTGTTGGGCATCCCGTACATCTTCACGGGCATCACGCTTGTCTTCTGCTTTATCTCTTACATCTTCCCTGCGGTCGCGGCGGTTTTCTTTGCGGTCACGCACATTCTCACGTTTATCACGCACATCTTCTTTCTTATCTCTCTTATCCTCTACACGGTCTCTTACTTCTTTTTTAACGGGCGGACTAACTTTAGTGTCTTGTGCTTCAGCGCTAACAGCAGCAAATAAAATAGTGGCTCCTAAAATGGTGGCTTTAATTAAACGGGCACTTTTCATAACAAAGGGTTTTTTATTTTTTGTTTAAATGAATAACGTATATGAGAAGCGTTGCGCATTTAAAAGTTTAAAACTTTTTAAAAAAAATTAATTAGCCCCTTATTTCGTATAAATACCATGTCCCTATTCGTAAAAAAACAAACCCCGCCTTGGCGGGGTTTTATAGCAATTAGCTGTATATACCATTAACAGGCAATTTTATTTACCCTGTTTTGGTGGCGGCCACCTTCAAAAGCGGTGTTCATAAAAATTTCTATCATTTCTTTGGCCAGCTCTAACGATACAAAGCGGGCCGGTATACAAATAATATTAGCATCGTTGTGCAGGCGGATGAGGCGGGCCACATCAGTCATAAAACTTAAACCCGCACGTATGCCCTGGTGCTTATTAGCCGTCATACAAACACCATTGGCACTGCCGCATAATAAAATACCAAAAGCGGCTTTACCTTCTTCTACAGCCATGGCAGTGGGGTGGGCATAATCGGGGTAGTCAACCGATTTGTTTTCATACACGCCAAAATCATGCACCTGTATACCCTTGGCATTTAACCAGGGCACCAGTTGTGTTTTATAATCAAACCCTGCGTGGTCGCACCCTATTGCTATGCCTTTACTTACATCAAATACTGCCATTGTTTGTTGTTTATACTGCAAAAATCGGTATTTGGGCCAAAGGAGAAAATTTTATGTTACCAGCTTTTGTGTTTCATAGCATCGGTTGTTGCGTCGCACACTTCAGCAGAAGAAATGGCATAAGCTAAAAGGTATAGGGTGTGGGTCTTAAACCTTAGGCCTAATAACTTTTACCATAGTTAACATGTCCGGCTCTTAAGGCGGAACGTTGCTTAACCGGAGATGAAATGCCGGTAACATAAAAAATAATAAAATTTCATAGCTTCAGTAAAAAATATAGCATGCGTGTTACCAAAAAACTGTTGAAGGTTTTATTTGTTATAAATGCCCTACTGATATTATTATACCTGGTGGGGCCCAACCCCAGCACGCCGGTTTATGGTAAAGAGTGGCCGGTGGTGCCGGCTGCCATCACTTCTTTAGAAGCGTACGTTAAAAACAATGAAGCGGCGCACCGGCTGAAGCCCGATAATGAAGCCCGCATTGTTTGGAGCAACGATAGCTTAAAAAACAAAACGCCGTATGCCATTGTATACCTGCACGGTTTTTCTGCCAGCCAGGAAGAAGGCAACCCGGTGCATCGCAATATTGCCAAACGTTTTGGTTGTAACCTTTATTTATCTCGCCTGGCAGAACATGGTATAGATACCACAGAGCCACTGGCTAACTTAACACCAGAAAAATATTGGAACAGTGCTAAAGAAGCATTGGCCATTGGAAAACAACTGGGCGATAAAGTAATTTTAATGGGCACATCTACCGGCGGCACCAATGCATTGCAATTGGCGGCAGCTTATCCAAATGATGTGGCGGCACTGGTATTGCTTTCTCCCAACATTGCTATTAATAACGATAAAGCTTATTTATTAAACAACCCTTGGGGTTTACAAATTGCCAAACTGGTTACCGGCGATGATTATGTAACTGCTAAAGATACCCGTGGAGTTTATAAACAATACTGGAACCACCATTACACATTAAAAGCCACCGTGGCCCTGCAGGAAATGCTGGAAACGGCCATGACAGCCGAAACATTTAAAAGCATACAGCAACCCACATTAATGCTGTATTATTATAAAGATGCTATGCACCAGGATAGCGTGGTAAAAGTAGATGCCATGTTAGAAATGTTTGACCAACTGGGCACTAATACTGCTTTAAAAAGAAAACAGGCCATGCCCCATACCGGAGATCATGTGCTGGGTTCGCCAATAAAGTCTAAAGATTATGAAGGGGTGCAAAGAGAAATTGAAAAGTATTTAACGGAGGTGCTGAAGTTGCAGTGAAAACTTGTGGCCCAATTCTATTTTGCAAAAGAATCTCTCAATTTCTTTGGCAAGCTTTCCACCACCAGTTTATAAGAAATATCAATCCACTCTTTTATAGTTTTTAATGGCACGCTGCCATTTATTATTACCGTGTTCCAATGTTTTTTGTTCATATGGTAACCCGGCAAAACACAATCGTATTTTTCTCTTAAACTTTCTGCCAGCTCGGGCATGCATTTTATATTTATCTGCAGAGTTTCTGTATCCAACGGGCATAATAAAAAAAGCTTGCCGGCTACTTTAAACACCAGCACATCGGGGCCAAAGGGCAGCGTTTCTTCCACCTGTTGTTTGGCCAGGCAATAGTTGCGTATAAAATCTATATCCATTATAAAACAGCGGTGGCTTCTATTTCAATTAAATATTCGGGAGCAATCAGGGCACTCACTTCTACCATGGTGGTGCAGGGTTTAATGTCTTTA
Organism: Flavihumibacter sp.; assembly: GCA_033761915.1. Classification (GTDB taxonomy): domain Bacteria; phylum Bacteroidota; class Bacteroidia; order Chitinophagales; family Chitinophagaceae; genus JACMLD01. The sequence goes on along the minus strand of JANRMC010000156.1, from coordinate 15,404 downwards.
AAAAATTCACCATGGGCCCGGCCGTATTCTTCCCAGCGGCTGATGTCTGTTACAAACAAACGGGTGCGCACCACATTTTTTAAAGAAGCGCCTGCTTTTATTAAAACCTTTTCAATTTTCTGAATAATAAATGTGGTTTGTTCATACGCATTATCAACACCAACGGGTTTATTATTTTCATCCAGCGCCACAGTGCCGGTTACTTCAATAATATTTCCCACTTTAACAGCACGGCTATAGCCTACTATATTTTCCCATTGTGCGCCAGAGGCATAATTGGTTCTTTCCATAATTATTTAATTTCAATATTGGCAATGTCAATAAGCGGTTCTGCAATCAGCCGTAAATAAATTTGTACCACGGTAACCACATCTTTCTGGCAATAGGTAACAATCCGTTCCAGATTATTTTCTTTCCAGTATACTTCTCCCACCATACTGCCATCAATATCATCTTTTGGGGTGGGTATGCCCAATGAATGGGCCAGCAGGCTTAAGGTGGTATAGCTTTTAAAATCGCCAAACTTCCAAAGTTCCATGGTATCTAAATGGTTTACCTCCCAGGGTTTTTTACCACTGGCATTCAGTAAAGCCGGTATGGGCAATTGATTAATTATAAAACGGCGGCACAGATACGGAAAATCAAACTCCTTACCATTGTGGGCACACAACATTTTATTACCATCGCTGGCCCAGCGGGTAAGCATTGCGCTGAAAGATGTTAATACCTCTTTCTCATCGTGCCCGGCAAAAGATTTTAAAACCAGTTTTCTTTCATTGCCATTTTGCTGCACACATCCGCAGCTAATGCAAATTACTTTTCCAAACTCTGCATAAATAGCGGCACGGCCATAGAGGCTGGAGGCTGTTTCTGTTTCATGGTAACGCAATAAGCTTTCTGCTTTTTTATTCCATAACTGCTGCCAATCTTCCGGCACCGCTTCCAGGTTTGCGTACTGCGATACTGTTTCAATATCCAGAAACAATATATTGCTGATATAAGGGTTAACCGCCATTGCCTGAAGATACAAATTTGCCACCGTTAAAAAAGCAGTATTGGTTTATTAGCAGCGGCTGTATCTTTAATAAAATTGTTGCTATGAAATTTACCACACTGCTGTTATTAACCCTTTTTACTGGCAGCATCAGCCATGCACAAACGGCCGATGAAAAAGCCATACGGGAAGTATTAAAAAAACAAACCGCCGCCTGGAACCGCGGCGACCTGGATGCTTTTATGGTGGGTTACTGGCAAAACGACTCGCTGTTATTTATTGGTAAAAGCGGTATTACCTATGGCTACCAAAAAACGCTGGAAAATTATAAAAGAGGTTATGGAGATACCGCCCGTATGGGCGTTTTTACATCTACCATTTTACATATGAAAAAACTGGCGGCAGACAGTTATTTTATTATTGGCAAATGGCATTTAAAAAGAAGTGTTGGAGATGCCAGCGGCCATTACAGCCTGGTACTACGTAAAATAAAAGGCCAATGGGTTATAGTAGCAGACCATAGTAGTTAACAATAAAAATGCCGCCACCTTCACTGCCGGTGAACGGATTGCGACGCAACGATGATACATTGAAAAACTGAAGCTGGTATTTTTTTTCCGCCATTAAAACAAAGCCAGGCACCGGTTGTGTCACTCACTGCAACGGCAACCAAAAGCTCAGCCGTGGGGGTATTTTTTTTGCCACCATTTGTACAAAGTCCAAAACAACCAAACGGTACTTGCCAGTAACCAGCCGTAAAAAATATAATGTTTTAACTGAATGGTGTTTTCAACAAAAAACAATTTAAACCGAAGGCCTGCGGTAAAATTAATAAGCAGGTACAGCAGCACTACAGAAATGCTCCACAATACTTTTCTAAGAAATTCTCTTACATCTGGTTCAAAACCCATACTTTTTTATTGTTGTAACAAATAATTGAAAATAAAGTTAGCCTATTTAAAAAGCAACTGGCTAAAAGCAGCAGAGTCTCCGTTAAAAACATTAAAGTCAACCTTGGTGGTAATGCCATTTACACGGCCGGTTTCGCTGTGTTGCCAAAACAACCAGTTGCGTACCACGCGGGGTTCTTTTTGCTGCAGGTAATGCGCCACCCATAGCGGATAAGCTTCAAAATCTGCAGTGTTCAGGTGCTGGCGGTAAAAATCAGTATTGGTATAAATAATGGGCGTTACCCCGTAATAGTCGCTTACGGTAGTTAAAAAAGCTTTTACTTCTTTTTGCAGTTTGGTGGTGCTTGCGCCATAGGTTTGTTCCACATCCAGCACAGGGGGTAAATCGCCTTTTTCTAATTGCACGGTGCTAATAAAGTTTTCTGCCTGCAGTTTGCCGCTTTTAGTAGCTAAAAAGAAATGGTAGGCGCCACAAGGCATGCCTGCTTCTTTGGCCCTTTTCCAGTTACGGTTAAACTTTCTGTCTACCCGGCCAATGCCTTCTGTTGCTTTTATAAAAGCAAAGCCCAGTTTAATTTTTTTAACCTGCATTGCGGTTACCAGGTCCCAGTTAATATTATCCTGGTGGTGAGAAACATCAATACCATGGATGGCATATTGCTCTGGCATGGCAATGCCAAACTCTGGATAGGTAACAAAATTATTTGTATTGTTCAGGTAAATACGCCATCCGGCATACCCAATACTCAACAAAAACAAAACAATCACCAGGTAGCGCAGTAGCAGGTTCTTTCTTTTCTTTCGGGCCATTCTGTGTTTGAAATTAGGCAAATATACTGGGCAGCACTAAGTAAAAGTCTTTATAGGCGGGTTAAATATAATAGAAATCATATTTAAACGTTTACAGTTGTTACATACCATTTTTCTTGTACCAATGAAATCCTTAGTAAAAACCAGTCTCCTTATTTCTACCTATAACTGGCCCATGGCATTAAATGCCTGTCTGCACAGTGTGGTAAGGCAGCAGCAGTTGCCCAATGAAGTGGTTATTTGTGATGATGGTTCAAGAGAAGAAACCGCCTCTCTTATAAAAAAATGGCAAAAAAATTTCCCGGTTCCTTTACACCATGTATGGCACCCCGATGATGGATTCAGGTTATCGGCCATCCGCAATAAAGGCATTGCCAAATGCAGCGGAGATTATATTATTCAGATAGACGGCGACATTGTACTGCATCCATATTTTGTTAACGATCATAATAAGTTTGCCCGCCACGGGTTTTTTGTTTGTGGTAACCGGTATGATTTAACGGATACCGATTCGCAATTGATTTTACAAACACCAGAAAGCATACCCTCAGTTTTTTCTGTTTCTAAAAAGGCCTTGCGCAAAATGCACCTGCCACTGCTGCACCAGACAGCCGCTTCTCTTTTTGACAAGAAATATCCTTATTTATATGTGGCGGGTTGCAATATGGCTTTTTGGAAAAAAGACCTGTTTGCCGTAAACGGCTACGATGAAAGTTTTGTAGGCTGGGGCTTTGAAGACAGTGATATTTTTATACGGCTTACCAATCAAAATATAAAACACCGTTTTTTACGCTTTGGCGGCATACAATACCACCTGCATCACAAAGAAAACGACCGCAGCCACAAAGAAGAAAATATACGCCTGTTGCAGGAAGCTGTGGCTACAAAAAGAAAATATGCCGCATTGGGCCTAAGCCAATACCATGCCCCCGGCAAAGTTGCCTGATATTTTAATTTATTTGCAACACAAGCCCCCTCAATTTGTAATTTTGTAAAAACAGTGGATACATGTTAAAGAGGGTTCTTACCATTTTACTTTTATTACAATTGTACAGTACTGCAGTAACGGCACAATGCTCTATTTGTACTAAAACGGCCCAGCAATTGGGCGAGAAGCCAGCCAAAGCCTTAAACCGCGGTATTATTTATTTAGCTGCCATGCCGCTTGTTGCCATTGGCGTTATAGGCTACCGCTGGTGGAAGAGTAACCGGGAAAATATTTAATTATCATTTGCTGCTTACATATTGATATAAATTAAAGCCCGGCTTTTGAATTAAAGCAGTAATCTCTTCTTTTATAACTGCTTTATTCAATCCTTTCATTTTTTGCTGCTGTATTAAATGCCATGCTTTTTCTGCCAGCAGGTATAATTTTTTTTGGTGGTAACCCGGTTGCTGCAGCCAGTGTGCTATAGCCTGCCACCATTCTTCAATCCCTTCTTTTGTGGTGGCAATGGTTTTAACAATGGCAATAGGTTGTTGTTGCTGGGTAAAAACGGGCGCCAGCATCTGCCGCAGGTTTTTTGTAAACAACATCGCATCGGGCCGGTCTGCTTTATTAACCACAAACACATTGGCAATTTCCATTAAACCGGCTTTCATGGTTTGTATTTCATCTCCGGCTTCTGGCACCAGCACCACAGTAGTTACATCTGCCAAACCAGCTATTTCAATTTCGCTTTGACCCACACCCACAGTTTCTACAATTATAAAATCAAAGCCGGCTGTTTTAATTAAATCTGTAATCTCAATAATTTTTGGATGCAACCCACCCAAGGCACCGCGGGTGGCTAAAGAGCGGATGTACACATTTGGATGCGTATACCAATCACTCATCCGTATACGGTCGCCCAGCAATGCGCCCAGGTTAAAAGCAGAAGAAGGGTCTACACACAACACAGCCACTTTTTTTTGTTGCTGCACCAGGTAATTTATTAATGCATCTGTGAGGGTGCTTTTACCGGCACCCGGTGCCCCCGTAACGCCAATAACCGGTGTGCTGCCGGCGGGCAGCTGCTTTAAAAAATCATCGTAGCCTTCCACTTCATTTTCGATTAATGAAATAGCTCTTGCCAACGATTTTATGTTGTGTGCCTGTATTTGTTGTAATAATGCTGACCACATAAACGCACTCAATTTCTTAATAAAATAGCAGCCTACAAAATATAGCAATTGCTTTATTGGCGGTTGGTTATTTTATGTTACCAGCAGTAGTGCTTGTGGCAGCAGCCGTTGCGTCGCACACTTCAACTATGGTAAAAGGTATAGGGCATAAGGTTTAAAGCCTTACACCCTATACCTTTTAGCTTATACCTATTCTTTCGCTGAAGGGTGCGACGCAACAATGATACACCGGAGTTACCCATGCCGGTTACAAAAATTATAAACTGTTTAAAAATATTTCTGCCATCATACAGCGTACGCCGCCGCCACCTACGGCTTCTATAGTGGGTATGGCAATGGGTAATAGCTTACCAAACTGTTGTAGTTTTTTTAGCTGCTCGGTGGTTAAAGATTGCAGCGCCTGTTTGCTTAGTACAATAATGCTTTCTCCGTTTACCGTTTGCACCTGCAGTATATTGCCGGCAAAACTTTTTAGCTGATCCATTGAAAGCGGTATAATAATATGCCCCGTGGTTAGTAACAGTTGTGTTACAGCCACTCTTTCAAATTCGTTTTTAATGGCGGCTTCTGCCAGTACAGCAAAACCCTGCCCAACAGATAGCATTACGTTGGTATGATAAACAGGCAACCCGCTTTCATCAGTAGCTGTAAATGGCATTACACGGTAGTGGTGGTACTGTGCATATTTCTGCAGCAACGATTTATGAGTACGATCGCAAAGGCAGGCATAAATTATTTTATTATCATGATCCATTACCATGCTGCCCGTGCCTTCTAAGTAAAAACCATCGGCTTCAAACTCGCTCCAATCCACCACATCGGTTACTGTATATTTTTTGGTTAGGGCCAGTAAAATATCATCTCTCTTTTCGGCTCTTCTGTTAACTGCCTGCATGGGAAACAAAGTAATAATACCGCTGTGCGTGGTGCCCAGCCAGTTGTTCGGAAAAACGGCATCGGGTTTTACCGGTTCTTCTGTATCGTTTACCACCAGCACATTAATATGGTGTTGCTGTAGTTGTGCCACCATAGCATCAAATTCCTGCAGGGCTTTTTCTTGTATAGCGGCAGCGCTGGTAGTTTGGGGTAGTTGCTGAAAAGCATTGGTAATGGCTGTTTGGCGGTTAAAACCAAAACAGGCGGGGCGTACCATTAATATAGTGTTGGCACATTGCATACAAAAAGTTTACACTACAAAAGCGCATCAATTTTAGCAGCCAGTTTACGGTCTTTATCAGTAACGGTATTACCGGCATCGTGGGTGCTAAGCCAAATTTCCACCTGGTTCCAAACATTGGTCCACAGCGGGTGGTGGTTCATTTTTTCTGCTTCTATGGCAACGCGGGTCATAAACGCAAAGGCTTCTGAAAAATCAGCAAACTGAAACTTGCGGTAGAGCGTATTGTTTTGTTCTGTCCACATAAATACAGTTTATAAAATAAGGTGTTCTTTATTGCGTATTTTCTCGTTGGTTATTTCTCCAATCATTTGCACATGAGTTAGCTGCTTAATGGTTTTAATTATTAACTGAACGGTTTCTTCTTCCATGGCATCGCCTTTTATGAGCCACAAAAAATCCATGTGCTTAAATTCTGGCAGCAGGTATTCTCCATCAAAAGAATTATTATAAAGGTAGTGTACTAAAAAGCTGTTGGGTTCCGGGTATTCGTACACCGGAAAAAAATAATCGCGGTTTTTTTTCTTTAGCTGAATATCATAATACAACCTGAAATTAAACTGCAGCATGTGATTGAGCTGCCAGCAAAACTGGTGCGATTTTATGGGTGCCACAATACCCAGCAAACGGGTATCTTCAAAAAACCCGTCGGTGGCCAGCTCCATATCTAATTTCAGTTTAGCTTCCTTCATAAGTTAAAACTGTATCTCAACTGTTACCGTTTCTTTTCCTCTTTTATATTGAACCTTGGTTTTATCGCCTTTTTTAAATTTACTCAAAGCCTGCATATAGGCTTCTACAGAAACTACCGGGTAATCGCCCAGTTGTGTAATAATATCTCCGGTTTTTATACCTGCCTTTTGTGCCGGGCGTCCTTCACTCACGCCATCTACCCGCACACCGGTTTCTGCAAAAGTATAATCGGGCATTATGCCCATACTTACACTAAATCTGGCCGAAGTGGTGGTTTGTGTTTCTCTTGTTTTGGTAAACACCAGTTTGCCTTTATTGTTGGTGCTTTCAATTATTTTATAAATAAACCTTACAATGCGGTATTGCCCGGTGTAATTAATTTTATCAAAATCATCGGTGGGCTTGTGGTAGTCTGTATGCAGACCGGTAAAGAAAAACAGTACCGGTATGTCTTTGCGGTAGAAAGAAGTATGATCGCTGGGGCCGGTGCCGCTGCTATCATATTTTAAAACAAAGCCATTATCATTAATAGTGGTAATGCTTTGGCCCCAGTAAGGAGATGTGCCATAACCACCCACGGTTAATACTTTAGTACTATCGTTTAAGCGGCCCACCATATCCATATTAATCATGTAATTGGCCTTGGTTAAATCTATAGTGGCATGCTCGGCAAAGTGTTTAGAACCATACAGGCCCAGCTCTTCGCCGGAAAAAGCAATTACCAGGTAGTTATTGGCTTTAGCTTTAGCTGTTTTTAATAAACGGGCCAGTTCTATTAATGCTGCTGTACCGCTGGCGTTGTCATCGGCGCCATTATGTATTTGCACAGGACCGGTACGTATCATACTGTTACCATCTTCTCCATATCCTAAATGATCGTAGTGGGCGCCAATAATTACTGTAGTGGCTGCATCATTATTAATATATCCCACCACATTGTTGCCGGTTCTTTTTTTATCGCTCAATACCAGTTTCATTTTTATTTCTGGTGTGGACGATTCATCTGCAAAATATTTTGCAGCTACTTTGGTATTTACATAGGCCGCCGGAATGGTTAATGGCATGGCTTTTTCTTTGCCATCAAACTTTAATCCATCGGCAAGGCTGCCACTATTGTAAACAATTACTGCAGTAGCTCCTTTTTTAGCAGCCTCATTTATTTTTTCCAGCACAAAAGTTTTTACATCAAAATGCGGGTTGGTTTTGTTTTCTTCTAATGGCTCTTTCAGGTTGATAAGCCAGGGCATGCCTTGCTCGTGCAGGGCTACTGAGGGCATGGCTTCTATAGCCATATTGGTGCTGCCAATAAAAGGAAAATAGTCTCCGGCTTTTATTTCTTCTCCGTTTATAATTAAAAAACTGCTTTTGCTTATTTCTTTACCATCGTTTATTTCAAACGCCTGCAGGAAGGTATTGTTATCGCCTTGTGGTTGCAGGCCAATGGCGGCAAATTGTTTTGAAATATAGGTGGAGGCCAGTTGCTCTCCTGGTGTGCCGGCGCGGCGGCCTTCTAATTTATCGTCTGCCAAATAAGCCACATGTGCCTGCAGCTGACTGATAACAGCTTTATCAGCTTTTTTTAATTTTTGGGCAAGGCTGCTTAATGAAATAATGGTGGTAACAGTGGTAATAAAAATGGGGCGTAACATAATTGGGTTTTTGTACGGCACAAAGGTATACCTGCAACACATTATAAACAGCGTTACTAAAAAATTTTACCAATTGATTACGTAATAAACAGCTGCCACCTGCACGGCCGATGAACTGAGCGTAGCAACGGCTGTTGCAAAAAGATACTGCTGCTGGCTAAACAATATTATTACCAGCGTAACAATGCACTGGCCCATGTAAAGCCACTGCCAAATGCAGCCAGGCATACCAGGTCTCCTTCTTTTATTTTTCCCTGCTCCCATGCTTCGCACAAAGCAATGGGCACACTGGCGGCGGTGGTGTTGCCGTATTTTTGAATGTTATTATAAACCTGCTCATCTTTTAAGCCCAGCTTTTGCTGCACAAACTGACTGATGCGTAAATTGGCCTGGTGCGGTATAAGCATATTGATATCTGCAGCGGTTAGCTGGTTGGCTGTTAGTGCTTCTATTATTACTTCCGGAAATTTTACCACCGCTTTTTTAAATACACTGGGCCCATCCATATTAGGAAAATTTTGCGCATTGTCTATCATAGCATGGCTCATAAACATATCGCCCAAATCTCCTTCATTAAATGTTGCCAGCTCTTGCTGCATCCAATGGTTGGCATGAGTGCCGGGGTTATACATAGCCAGTATTTCTGCAGCTTCACCATCGCTGTGCAGATGAGTGCTTAAAATACCTTGTGTTTCTTTTGTGGTGGGTTGCAATACCACAGCGCCGGCACCATCTCCAAAAATTACACTCACATTGCGGCCACGGGTGCTAAAGTCTAAACCAAAAGAATGTTTCTCGCTGCCAATAACCAATATGTTTTTATACATGCCGGTTTTTATAAACTGGTCGGCCACGCTTAAAGCATATACAAAGCCGCTGCATTGGTTGCGTATATCCAATGCACCAATTTCTTTCATCTTCATAGCCCGTTGCACCAGCACACCGCAACCCGGAAAATAATAGTCCGGACTGAGTGTGGCAAAAACAATAAAGTCAATATCCTGTGAAGTTATACCGGCTCTTTCAATAGCAATTGTGGCTGCTTCAACAGCCATGGTGGTGGTGGTTTCTCCGGTGCGTTTGGCATAGCGGCGTTCTTTAATACCCGTACGCTCTTGTATCCATTCATCGCTGGTGTCCATCACTTTCATTAAATCGTGATTGGTAAAAACTTGTTGGGGCACATACATACCAATGCCGGCAATCTTAGAACGAATCATAGCAAGCAATTTTTTTGTGGCAACAAATTAACGAAAACTGGCAATTATCATAAAATGAAACTATTTCATTGGTAACTATTTTTGGTTACGGGCAGTGAGGTGGTGGCAACACTCTTGCTCGTTGCAAACCCCGTTTGGGTTTGTGCAATGCAAACGGGACACACTTGTGCGGCAACGCATTACTGTGCGGTATTTTATTACTGCACGGTAACCTTACAAAAAGTGCTGTTAATGGTAGGATAGTTTTTGACCGCATCGGGCAAACAAATACGGGCGGTATAATTGCCGGGGGGCATTGTTATGGTAGCTATACTATTAACGCTATACACATCGTTTGTCTGGGTAAGCGAAAGATCAAAACCTGCCACGGCTTTATCTGCTTTATAAAAATACAATTGTGCAACTGCTGGTTCAGGCCGGTTTTGCTGACCGGTTATGCTAACTATAAAATTTTGTACCCGGCCATTTACTACTATTAATTGTTTGGGCACGGTTATGTTTAAACCGGCACAAGAGTAGAAAGAATCAATTTTTAAAAGGCCCAGTAATTGCTTGCTGGTTTGCAGTGTATCTGAAAAATACCCGTAATCTCCATTATTAATGGCAATTACTGTTTTGCCCTGCAATTCGTTTTCTATCGGAAAATAGTTGAAGTTATTTCTGCGGTAGTGCTGTGTATTTAAAGCCATTGCCGTTTTACCTGTGTAAAAAAGATACTTTGATGGCTTTTGATAGCTGTTTAAAAATACCAGTGGTGTATTGCCTGTTTTAGCAGCAATAGCAGCGGCCCATGTTTTATTATTATGGTACTGGCTTTTTGCAAATGCTTTTTGCCCGGGAATATTTATTACTAAAAAGATGCGCACTACCATTACAGCAAAAATGGTAACCGGTACCAGACGCCATAACCAATATTTCCATTTTTCATGGTCTATTAATGCCTGGTGGCTGATAACGAGCAGGGGCACCAGAGCAGCAATCGTCCAGTTGGCTTCTACGCGGCCTTTTAAAGTGGTTAGTAAAAAGAAACCATAAAAACCCACCAGCGAAAACTTTAGTGCCCGTTCTAACAAGTTGTTGGTTTTATACACAAAACTCTTCCACAATAAGAGCCAGCCCATAAACGGACCCGCCAAGGCCACCTGGCCCAAAACATATTCAACCGTAAAAGAAAATTTATAGCTGGGTGAATTACGCTCAAACAAATGATACTGCACCGAAGGAAAATGATGCGTGTATTGCCAGTATAGGTGCGGAGCAAATAAAACAATACCCACCAGCACCGCCAGCCAGGCAGCTGGTTTTTTAATTAAGTTAAGGTTTGATAGAAAAGTAAACAGTATTATCAACACCCCATGATATTTACTATACAGCATGCCTGCCATAACAATACCCAGCAGCACTCCGTTAAAGCCACTGCTGTTTTGCAAAAAACGCTTGTAGGCTAAAAAAAATAAAGCAGTAAAAAAAGCCAGCGGTATATCTGGTGCCGCAGCAATGCCGCCAATTTGTAAAACTGCCACCGATGCAGCCAGTATAAAAAAAAGGCCATCGTTTTTACGGGGCAATAGCTGGTAAATTATATACAGTGTTGCAGTACTTAAAAGTGCGGGAAACAGGCGAACTCCTAACTCATTTTCAAATAAGGCATAGCCTGCTTTAATTAAAACAGCAATCATGGGCGGATGATCATAATAGCCCCAATCTAAAAACAGAGAGTATACCCAGTAATACGCTTCGTCATCCATCAGCTCTGTACTGGCTGCCTGAAAAAGGTGCAGCAACAGCCAGGCAGCTAAAAAAACAAATAAGGCATTTCTTTTTATAAAAGACATGTTGCGGCGTTTATAAAATTTTATTTACGGCAGCTATAGCCTGCACCAACCTGTTTTCATTGTTACCACTTATTTCTACCCAGGGGGTGGCCTGGTTTACCAACAGGTCTTTATAATAATGAAATAGTTTGTTGCGGGTTTCCAAATCGGGGTATTCTCTCAGTTCATCTTTTACCCATGGCAGGTCGGTATTGCAGAGCAGGTATAGATCGTAACGGCGGTTTACAATCTGTTCTAAAATCCATGGGTGGCATTTATCAAACACAAATTCGCACCACACTTTCATTACATACATATTGGTGTCTATAAACAACAAACCATTATTGGCCTGCAATGCCATTTCTTCTTCAAGGGCCAGCTGGCCTTTGGCAATAGTTAGTAAATCATTGTAGGTATAATTGGTGCCATAGCTTAATAAATATTCCCGTGCAAACTCGGGGCACCAGCTGGTAGTAAAGTGTTGCGCCAGCTGTTCGCACAAAGTGCTTTTGCCGGTGCTTTCGGGTCCTATAATAACTATCTTCTTCAAGCCGTTGTTGTTTTTATTTTCTTTCTCCATGCTGCAAAGCCCATGGCCGCTAGTACCAAAAACAGTATATACATTACCATAAACAGCATAAAGCCTTTGTAAAAATTAAGCGGTATGGCTATAATATTTGATACAATCCATGCCAGCCAGTTTTCAATTTTGCGTTTGGCCATCCACCACATAGCCGTTACGGCGGTAGAAGACACCAATGAATCCAGCAACGGGGTATTACTATCTGTAATTGAAACCAGCATTATATAAATGCCTATCCAAAAGCCAATAAACAAGGCCGCACCTATCCACAATTCTTTTGTGTTACACCAGTTGATGGGATAATTATATTCGTCTTCATTTTTTTTCTGTGCCCAGTTGTACCAGCCATACACACTCATTATAAAATAGTAGATATTTAAAATACCATCTGCATACAAGGGTGGACTGGCCATAAAAAAATACACCCAAAAAGCCAGCAATACCCCCACAATACCGGTTGGGTACACCAGCACATTATTTTTTTTTGCATACCAAACACTGGCCACCTGTGCAATGGTGCTTACCCACTCTTGCCAGCGGGTTTGTTGTATATTATCAATAAACAATTGGTATAGCTGCTGTGCCGACACTATTTTTTATTAAGGCTTACAAAAATAGTTGTTGGTGGCCATATTGTTGGTAACAAGGCTTTAATTGTTAGTGTCTGTTACTTTTTTTTGAGCCGGGCATTGGTAGTTCTATTAAGCATCGTTGCGTCGCACACTTGAACTATGGTAAAAGGTATAGGGCTTAGGGTATAAGGCCCTATACCGTACGCCTTATTGCTTATACCATTTCTTCTGTTGAAGTGTGCGACGCAACAACTGCTGCCCAAAGAACCAATGCCGGTAACAATAATTTTCCACAAGGGCGTTGGCGTTTTTTGCTGTCAGTGCAGTGGCTTAACTTGCACCCATGCAAGATTATTTAGCAGGATTGAATGGACCGCAGCGTGAAGCCGTACTGCACAAGGATGGTCCGATTATGATTGTGGCCGGCGCAGGCAGTGGTAAAACTAAAGTACTAACCACACGCATTGCGCATTTAATGGCCAGCGGGGTAGATTCTTTTAATATACTGGCGCTAACGTTTACCAATAAGGCCGCCAAAGAAATGAAAGAGCGGGTAGAAAAAATTTTAGGTAATAACGAGGCCCGTAATTTATACATTGGCACTTTTCACAGTGTGTTTGCACGCATTTTACGCAGCGAGGCCGACCGCCTGGGCTATCCAAAAAGTTTTACCATTTATGATACGGATGATGCTAAAAACGTGGTGAAAACGGTGGTGAATGAACTGAACCTGGATGATAAGCATTATAAACCCAATGTGGTGTACAACCGCATTTCATCGGCCAAAAATGCCCTGGTGGGCCCGGCAGAATATGCACAGGATTATTATATACAGCAGGAAGATATGCGGGCCAACCGACCGGCCATTGCACAAATTTATGATGCCTATGCCAAGCGCTGCTTTAAAAACGGCGCTATGGATTTTGACGACCTGTTAATTAAATTTTACGAGCTGCTTAAAAACCATCCGGAGTGTTTAAGCAAATACCAACGCAAGTTTAAATACATTTTAATTGACGAGTACCAGGATACCAACCCGGCGCAGTACGAAGTAATTAAACTGCTGGGGGCCCAGCATGAAAATGTATGTGTGGTGGGCGATGATGCGCAAAGTATTTACAGTTTTCGCGGGGCCACTATTCAAAACATATTACAGTTTCAGAAAGATTATGATGAGGTAAAAGTGGTGAAGCTGGAGCAGAACTACCGCAGCACCAAAAACATTTTGCATGTTGCCAATGAAGTAATCAGCAACAACAAAGGGCAAATAGAAAAAGTGCTGTTTACAGAAAATGGCGAAGGCGAAAAAATTAAACTGGTGCGCACCCAAACCGATAATGAAGAAGGCAAATTTGTGGCCGATACTATTCAGGAGCAAAAGCTGCGCAATCATTTTTTAAATAAAGATTTTGCCATTCTTTACCGCACCAATGCACAAAGCCGTGCGTTTGAAGAAAGCCTGCGCCGCATGGCCATACCTTATACTATTTATGGCGGCATCAGCTTTTACCAGCGTAAAGAAATAAAAGACTTAATTGCCTACCTGCGCATCATTGTAAATCCGCAGGATGAAGAAGCCTTAAAACGTATTATTAATTACCCGGTACGCGGCATTGGCAAAACCAGCATAGACAAACTGTTGCTGTTTGCCAACGAAAACAATATAAGCATGTGGCAAGTGCTGGAAAAAGCCCATGCATTTGGTTTTAAAGCCGGCACTTTGCAGGTAATGGAAGAGTTTGTAACCATGATTAAAAGCTTTGCCAGCATGCTGGAAAAACGCAATGCTTATGAAGTGGCCTTTCATGTAGGTAAACAAACCAACCTGGTTAAAGAGCTGTTTAATGATAAAAGTACTGAAGGCGTGCAGCGCTACGAAAACATACAGGAGCTTTTAAACAGTATTAAAGAATGGGTGGAAAGCCCCGATAATGATGAAGGCGAAGTAGTGGATAAAAGCCTGGGCGGTTACCTGCAACAAATTACTTTGTTAACCGATGCAGATGAAAAAGACCCCAATGCAGATACGGTAAAATTAATGACCATACACGCCGCCAAAGGCCTTGAGTTTGGTTGTGTGTTTGCCGCCGGTTTAGAAGAAATGCTTTTTCCCAATGCCATGAGCATTAATACAAGAGAAGAGCTGGAAGAAGAACGCCGCCTCTTTTACGTGGTAATAACAAGAGCCAAGAAAAAATTATGGATCAGTTATGCCAACAGCCGCTACCGGTTTGGGCAATTGGTACAAAATGAACCCAGCCGTTTTATTGATGAGATACCAGAAAATTATTTAGACAAAAGCTTTGCCGGCGGTGGCATCAAAAACCAGGGCAGCTTTGGTTTTAACAACAGTGCTTTTGATAGAATGAACGGAGGCAATTGGGGTAATAACGCCACCAGAGATGCTGAACGCCGCTACGGACCACCCCCCAAAAAAGAAAGCAGTGCCCCTTCTTACCTTACCCCTAAACCAACAACAAAAGTGGTGGAACATAAACCCGCCGCAGATTTTGTTGCCAGCGATACCAGCCACTTAAAAGCCGGACAAAAAGTAGAGCACCAGAAATTTGGTTTTGGAGAAGTATTAAAAATGGAAGGCGCCGCACACAACCCCATTGCCACTGTAAAGTTTGAGCTGAACGGAGAAAAAAAGATTATGCTTAACTATGCCAAGCTGCGTATTATAGAATAGTAAAATTATTACACCAGCTTTGTAATTCATAGCAACAGTGGTTGCGTCGCACCCTTCAGCAGCAGTACAATAACAAACCTGTTATTGCAACGCTTCATTCAAAGCGGCCACGGCTTTCTTATCGTTGCCAATAATAATTTTTTTACCCAATATGGTTACGGGTCT